>PMBC01000091.1:0-7685 GCA_003152835.1 Bacteroidales bacterium
CCACGGTCGAGTTCGAGGATCCATCCTGCAACATTATCGAGGAAGTATCTGTCGTGGGTTATGCATATTACTGTACCATGATATTGATTCAGGGTAGTTTCGAGCCACTGTACTGATTCTGCGTCGAGGTGGTTTGTCGGCTCATCGAGTAGAAGTATGTCGGGTTGACGCAGCAGCAACCTGCAAAGTGCCACCCGCCTTCGTTCGCCTCCTGAAAGCACATTTGTCTTTGCATCGCTTTCGGGGCAGCGGAGCGCATCCATTGCGCGCTCAAGCTTATGTTCAATGTTCCAGCCGTCGTGGTAATCGATCTTTTCCTGCAGAACCGCCTGCCTGTCCATCAGACGCTGCATCTTATCGGGGTTTTCATATACCTCCGGTTCGCCGAAGCTTGCATTTATCTTTTCATATTCCTTTATCAGGTCCATGATCTCCTGTACTCCCTCCTCGACAACCTCGCGAACAGTGCGCGTATCATCAATAAGCGGATCCTGTGGAAGGAATCCGACTGAATAACCTGGCAGAAACGTCACCTCTCCCTGGAACTCCTTTTCAACGCCTGCAATTATTTTCATGAGGGTCGATTTTCCGGAGCCGTTAAGGCCAATTATGCCGATCTTTGCTCCAAGGAAAAATGAAAGGGAAATATCCTTAAGCACCTGGCGGTGAGGGGGGAATGTCTTCCCCACGCGATACATCGAAAAGATAATCTTGTTGTCGTCAGCCATCTGGTTCGGATTTTTTTTAAAATTAGAAATTCTGCAATAGCATGTCAAATTAATATTTAAAAAAGTGGAGGCGTTCAATTGAACGCCTCCATTACAATAATAAAATAATATTTCCAAAAATTAGCAGAGGCGTTCAATTGAACGCCTCTACTTTATAAAATAATATTTTTACCGGGGGTTTATTTCTTTTCGAACAGTGCAATTGTATCATCCTGCAGGAGAACCCATAATGAGTATACACCCTTGAGCGTTCCTATTGGGATATTGAGGCAGCCCAGGGCAGCCACAACTATTACCAGGTACCTGGCCCATGACTGATGAGAAAGGAGTCCGATTCCCCCTACAAGGCCAAGGGTCGACATAAAGCCCACGAGCAACGGCAGGCTGATGGAGAGAAACCCGACCACAGTCTGCGCTACATCATCGTTACCCACCTGTCCCTTTGCAAAATTAAGCACGAAGAAGATAACGATAGCCAAAAGCAGTCCAATTGACCCAAAGCCAATATGTATCGCCCCTACAACGGTGACGTGCTTCTTCATTTTCGATTCTTTTACAACATTTTCTTCCATGACGTTTGGTTTTTTCCGGTTATTATTTTTTCATTCCTGCTGTAATGACTGCCAATTTAACGAATTGATGCATTGATTGTTCAAAAAGTAATATTAAAGCAACCTATTTGATTTAAAAACGTTATATATTTAAGAAGTTTTTCAATTCCTGCATTGAAGTTAAGATCAGAATGAAAAAGAAACTAATCCTTGCTGCAACCCTTGTTTTTATTGCGTATGCTTTTACATCATGTACAAAAACATGCAAAACATGCAAGCAGGTAACCTATATCAGTGGCTCATACGATCATGAAGATCCGTCACAGGAATATTGCGGGCTATCTCTTGCAGCCGTTGAAGCTACAAAAGATATTACCAACGGTAACTCCACAATAAAATGGGAATGCAACTAATAGCCGATTCGCATCAAAGCAACCTTTTCGATTTAAAAACGTTATATATAAAAGAAGTTATTTAATTTTGAATTGAAAACCAGACAGGATGAAAAGAAAACTTTTGATTGCTGCAACATTTTTATTTATTGCCTGTACATTCACATCATGTAAAAAACACTGTGAATTCTGTAAATTGGTAACAAAGGATAGCGGAGGAACAGAAGTCTCTTCTGGAACTGAAGCAGAATACTGCGATGTGGAATTGTCAGCTTTTAAACTCGCAAATCCCACAATTAAAAATCCTGTTACCGGGAATACTACTTCAGTTGAGTGTCATGAATGATTAATACCGGACGCCGATTAAAGTTACATCGTCAACCTGTGGAGAGTCTCCTCTCCACTCTTCAAATATCTCATTTAACCTCTCGCCCTGCTTCAGCATTGGCTGACCTGCCATTGCAACAAGGGACTCCCTTAGCTGATTAGACATGAATTTTTTCTGGTTCGGTCCGCCAAACTGGTCAGAATACCCGTCGGAGAAGATATAAAACGCGTCACCCTTGTGAAGTTCAATTTTATGAAGTGCAAAGGGCTGCATTCTGTAATGGATTGAAGCAGGCATCTTATCGGCCCGGTAGTGTATAAGTTCACCATTATGTACAAGGTAAAGAGGACTGTTTGCCCCGGCATACCAGAGAATATTCTCATCAAAATCCACCACGCAGACAGCAATATCCATTCCATCCTTTATAGAATCTTCATCAGCAACCTGGTTCAATGCCTTGATGACTCCCTCACGCAGACGTTCGATTATCTGGTCGGGCATAAGGATATGCTTGCCGTTTACTATTTCATTAAGCATCGTAACTCCCAGCATGCTCATAAATGCTCCAGGAACGCCATGCCCAGTGCAGTCGGCCGAAATGATTATTTGCTTGTTCCCCTGCGAGCTTACCCAGTAAAAATCCCCGCTTACAATGGCAAGCGGCTTGTAGAGAACAAAATGGTCAAGCTTGTCGCTGAAGAGTTCGAGTGATGGGATAAGCGCTGTTTGTATGCGCTTAGCATACATTATCGAGTCGGTTATATGCTTCTTCTGATAGGCAATCTGATCGCGCTGTGCTTCGGCAAGATCGCGCTGCTGTTCTATTTCGTCCTTCTGCATTGAGATTATCCTGTTCTTCTCCTCAAGCCGTATGTTGGCCTCTTTCTTTATTTTGTACCCCCTGTAAATATAGTAACCGAGGAAACTTACAAGAAGCAGGGCCAGAACTACAAAATAGAGGATCAGCTTTTGCTTTTCGAGGGTTGCGAGCTGCAGCTTGATCTTTCCTTCCTGTTCGCCGATTTTTTTCAGCTGATCATCGATCATGGAAATCTGTGAAGTGATTTTCTCCTTCTGATTTCTAAGGGTATCCTGTTGAACCTTCACATCCTGCTGCTGTACGGTTATTATTTGCTTTTGCGACGAGATCTCGCCCTTCTGATTATTGATCTGTACCAGTTGTACATTAAGAACTTTCTGTTTTTCAGCAAGTGTCTTTTCTTTTAAGGTTATCTCCTGATCAAGACTATCGAGCAGAGCTTTCTGCCTGAGAATTTCTGCTTTTTGCCGTTCAATCTCAATCTGTTGCTGTTTTACAGTTTCCTTCTGCACCTTGAGATCCGCATCTGTCACTGTAAAAAGATTTTGCCAGTCCTCTTTGGTCTTAACAGCACTAAAAAGGAATGTCTGAGGAACAGACATCCCTTCTTTTTTAATATATTCCTCATTAATATCGTATTGCGGAATTCCATTAACCACAATAAAATTTATCATCGACTCTCTGAATTCATATCCTTCAGTCACCAGGATGGTATGCTTCCCGGCTATTTTTTCTTTTATCTTTTGTAAATCAAAACCGGCCGACTTATTTACATACAAAACCTGCGTGTGAGCTAAGCTTTCTAATCTTTTATATCCGCTGATCTGAACAGGTTTGTCCTGAATACGCGGTCGTGTTTTAGCCAGATTCCCCAACTCATAAAGCAATTCATAGTCTCCAAGCATTACCCCAATCTTAAAATTTGAAGAATCCGCAAACCCGGGTCCAAAATTTACATATTTCGCAACCAGATCATAGATATACAATGCTCTTGAAGAATTGTCAAATCCACCCTGTCCAAAGGATCCTGACATAAAGAAAAGGAACCCTGCAGAGAGGATTATTGCTTTTATTAAACCTGTTTGCCTCATCGTCTTCTGGTATTTTATTGATACGAAATTGCAGATTTTTATCCAAGAAAACAAATTTGTTTATCTTTGGTTGGAATATCCTCTTGTTGATAAAATGTTAATAACTGCTTCCCTGTAAGGATTCATGCTGAATTACTTATCGTAAATTTATACGAGTTTATACAGATTCCAAAATGGCCCTGAATATCAACGATTTACAACTTTCCGATAAATCAATTGTAATTGTCGAGGATGATCTCCCTTCAATAAAGTATTATGAAACTCTGCTGAAAAGTTCAGGTGCCGATGTTAAAGTCTTCCGGAACGGTAAAGAGTTCATCGATTATATGAGCCATCCAGAAATGAAGATCGACCTGGTTCTCATGGATTTTCTGATACCTCTCGTTAACGGGATTGAGTGCCTGAGGATATTCCGCAAGGATCATAAGAATGTCCCGGTCCTGATGCTTACCGCCTACTCTTCGGAACAGTGCAAAACTGAAGCATACCTTGCCGGATGCAACGAATATGTGCTTAAGCCAATCTATCCCGAAAAAATATTTTTCCTGCTTGATAAATACCTCAAGCACCAGGCTGCAGGTTCAATGGTATTCTGATCTTTTTTTATCTTCCTGTACCTTTTTGCATTCCTACATAAGCGGCGTAATAATCCTCCAGCTTCTTGTTTATCTCACGTCCAAGGTCAAGCTCTCCCGCTGCAACACATGCATTTGCCGCCCTTGAGGTATACTGGATTGCAGATTGTATCTCATAATCCGCTGAACTGATGATATAGGGGGTTTGTTTGAGGTAATAATCAAGCTGCTCATAATAATGGCTGCTTATCGCCCGGGTCAACGCTATCCCCTTTTCCTTGTTGCCTGCATTGAAGTATCCTTCAATAAGGTCAGGAACATATGGGTCATAAGGGATTAAATCAAGAGGGAATGTCTTCATGCAGTAGTCAAGCACCTCAATCGCTTTTTCGTTCTTCCCCTGATGTGAAAGCGCATTTGCCAGCTTCGCATAATTGAGTCTTGCCCGCACCACAAGAAGGGTGCGCCTGTGATTGTAATCAAGATCAACCTTTTTATCGTTTGCTCCGCCCCAGACAAATTTTTTCATCATATTCTCATAAAGAATATCAGGATCTATGCGTCCGTAATCCACCCAGCTTTTGTTTTCCGATTTAATAGGCACAAAGCGGTATGCAAGACCTTCAAGCTGAAAATATTCTTCCAGTCCCAGGGCATCGTTATGATAACCTGTTACAAAGTATATCGGTCGTTTCCAGTCGTTGTGGGCAAGAATATCAAGAACAATAAGCTGGCTTTTCAGTATTGAATTTCCCTTTAGCTTAATGTCAATGTAAGGGACGATCTTTGCCGAATCTTCAGGTTTAACAGCACCTGAGGCAATAGCTTTTCTGGCATCGACCGGTATCCTTATGGTACGGGTGGGGATAATGTCAAGAACCTCTGTCGGCGAAACCTGGACCTTGGTTGCTTTGTTTTCGCTTTTCACCCATTCGATTACTGTCGTTATGTCGACCGGGTCCTTTGTCTTTTCAATAATAAAGGTCTGGTTATTGATCCCATCGTAATATTTCTTTGTAGGAAGAGTAACGGGAAGAGGATCCGATCCGTAAGTTTTAAGCTTCATCTGGTCTATATACCAATCGGTGTTGAGAAGCATCAGGTTGCATACTCTTATGTCCGTTCTTTTCCCTTCAACTTCCTGAGCATACCAGAGGGGGAAGGTGTCGTTGTCGCCATTTGTAAATAAAATTGCTCCGGGAGCACATGATTCGAGATAGTCGAATGCCACATCCCGTGCAAGGTATCGGCCTGACCGATCGTGGTCGTGCCAGTTTTGCGATCCCATTACCACTGGCACGGCAAGGAATGATAGTATGCCAGCAATTGGCGCCGCCATGTTCTCTCCCGTCAGTTTTGACAGGAGCTCAAAGAGGAAGAGGACGCCGAGGCCTATCCATATTGTAAAGAAATAAAATGATCCCACATATGCATAATCCCTCTCCCTCGGCTGGTTGGGATACTGGTTCAGGTAGAAGACGATGGCTATCCCTGTCATTATGAAGAGCAGGGCTATTATCCACCAGTTCTTATTATCCCGGTTGACCTGGTAAAAAAGTCCGGCCAACCCGAGCAGCAAAGGCAGCAGGAAGTACCTGTTCCTTGAGGGGTCATTTTTCTGATCAGAGGGTATATCGGGTGTTCCAACCCTTGGTGTATCGATAAAGTTTATACCTGTAATCCAGTTGCCGTTTATTGCTCCGCCTGTTCCCTGAGTGTCATTCTGTTTACCGGCAAAGTTCCACATGAAGTACCTGAAATATAAATAACTATACTGGTACTTGAACATAAACTTCAGGTTCTCGCCGAATGTCGGTTTCTTAATGATGGTCTTCTTACCCGATTGGTCCGTTACCTGCAATGGCGTCCCTTTGTCACCTCCCCATTGCTTGTAAACCTCAATATGATCGCTCTGGTCGCTCCACATCCTGGGGAATAAAGTGAAGAATCTTTCGTCATAGACTCTTTCGAGGTTATGATGCGTAATTACATATTTGCCCTTTTCGAGAGCATAGACCGGCTTTCCGTCCTTATAATCAAGAACGGGTGCATTGTAATATGGCCCTCTGAAAAGAGGCCTTTCACCATACTGCTCCCTGTTAATGAAATACAGAAGGGTGAAGGGGTTACTGGGATTGTCTTCATTCAATGGTGTAGAGGCTGATGCCCTGATCACGATTATAGCCATTGTTGAATAGCCTATCATGATCACCAGGATCGCAGTGAGCATCGTGCTCAGCACAACCCTGTTCCTAGATAGATAGAACCATGTAACACCACCCACAATAACCAGGATAAGGATATTGACAAATGCAGAACCCGAAACAACCCATATCCCTGTAAAGAAAAGAGCGCCAATGGCCATGAGTCCGTTCCTGGTATTGCTTTCAGAATTGCGTGAGAACCTTATTCCTGCTACCAGCAACACTGCCAGTATAATTATGTGAAAAATCATTCCTGAATTGGGCGGGAGATGCAGGGTGTTCACAAAGAAAAGATCAAATTTTGAAGAGATGACCACCACTCCTGGCATAATGCCCCACATAAGCAGGGCAAGCATTACAAAAGAGACTGCAAGAGAAATGGCAAAACCCTTCCATGAGAATTCAAATTTTCTGAAATAATAAACAAGACCAATTGCAGGTATCGTCAGAAGATTGAGAAGGTGAACGCCGATAGAAAGACCCATAAGNNACTTCACCCTCAACAGCCGAAAACCAGAATGAATCTGAGAATGCAAATGCAAGCGCTCCCACGGCTCCGGATGCCAGAACTGCTATAATTCTTGCATTTGTGAAGCCCTCTTCGTTCTTAATCAGGATCTTCCTTGCAAGATGGGTGATTGTCCAGAAAAGAAAGAGGATGGTAAAGGCACTGGCCAGCGCCGACATTGAATTGACCATTGAAGCCACCCGTGATACATTCCCGCCGGCGAAATGAGTAAAGAAATTTGCCATTACCATGAATACGGGGTTCCCCGGAGGATGTCCTACCTCAAGCTTAAAACCCGAGGCAATGAATTCACCGCAATCCCATAAGCTGGCAGTAGGTTCAATGGTCATGAGATAGGTGATGGCCGCGATGGCAAAAACCACCCATCCTGTTATGTTGTTAATTAACCTGTACTTTTTCATTCTGATACCCGTTTTACTGAAGAGCTGAGATAAAAGACCAGATGACGAAAGTAATTATTTTTTTCA
>PMBC01000091.1:7697-17141 GCA_003152835.1 Bacteroidales bacterium
AGGTGGCTGCAGGTAAAAACCGGAAAGTACACTGTAATTTATCCCGAGAAGTATGGCATGGAGGGCATTGAATTTGCAAAATCTCTTGATAAGGCAAATTCAGCAGTTGGCAACCTCTTCCCTGAAAGAAAATTCATGCTCCCCGTTGTCATTCATAATTTCACGGTTGAATCCAACGGCTATGTGGCCTGGGCTCCAAAACGAATGGAGATATTCCCTACACCGGAACAAAATACAATCCCTCTTGACCCAAGGAGCCAGCTGACCCTTCATGAGCTTGCACATGTAATGCAAATGGAGTCCCTCCACACAGGGACCTCAAAATTTCTTTCATATTTTTTCGGGCAGCAGATAACGGGGGCAGTTGCTTTAATGCTTCCCTCGTGGTTCATGGAAGGAGATGCTGTATTCTCCGAGACTGTACTCTCCGGATCCGGAAGAGGCAGAAGCCCTGATTTTCTAAAACAACTCAAGGCAATTGCCATAGAGAAGGAGCATTCCTACAAGTACGATAAAATGGTATGCGGCTCTTTCAGGGATTACACGCCTGACCATTATCAGTTTGGCTATCAGATGGTCGCATGGTCACTGGCTTCAAATGACCTGAATCTCTGGAACAGGATAATGGACTTCACAGCATGGCAGCCCTTTACCATAAACCCTGTCAATGTAAGCCTGAAAAAGAATTTGGGTCTGACAAAAAAGATGCTTTATGATCAGACTTTTGATGTTTTGAAAAGTCAATGGCAGAAGGATATAGCTGCCAGCGGTGCTCAGCCGTATGACCCTTTGAACCCTGATAAGAAGAAGCATTATATAAATTATTACTCACCTGTTTTTGCAGGGAAAGATTTAATCATCGCTGTTAAAACTACCCTGACTGACCCGCCGGTTTTTGTGCTCATTAACTCTTCTGAAAAAACGGAAAAGAAGATTCATACTCCAGGCAATATTTATCCCTATTTAATATCATACGGCAACGGCAGGATTTTATGGGTTGAAACAACTGTTGATCCGCGATGGGCAAACCGGGAGTACTCTGTAATAAAACTTAAAGATCTGAAGACAGGAATAACCAGGCAGCTGACTCACAGATCAAGGTATATGGCAGCTTCCTTATCGCCTGACGGAAATATAATCGCAGCAGTTGAAAACACCTACGACAATAAAAACAGCCTGGTATTCCTTAACACTCCCGGCGGAACTATTCAGAAGAGCATTCCTGTTCCGGAAAATGCTTCAATCCAGCAACCACGCTGGTCGGATGACGGTAAAAAGATCACTGTTATTTTCTTAACAGATGCCGGCGAGGGCATCATGTCATATTCTCCCGCAGAAAACATATGGAAGACTCTTGTAGAAGCCGGGAGAAATGACCTTCAGTCTGCTCAGGCGAGGAATGATTCACTTTTTTTCACCAGCTCTGTTTCGGGAGTGGAAAACGGATTTCTGCTGACACCGGGAGGAAAATTGACTGAAATCACAAATTCAAGGTTCGGAGCAAATGACCTGACCGTTAATGGATCAGATATTATATTCAGTGATTACACCTCGGCAGGCAACAATATCTGCAGGACCATGCTGCCTGGCAAAGAAAATGATGCATTCTCTTCAGAAAAGCGAAGCTCTTTCCTTGCCGACAGGTTTGACATCAATCCGGCACAACAGGAAGATAATGGAAAGGATTACACGCCTCAGCCGTACCGGAAGTGGCAGCATCTCTTCAACATCCACAGCTGGATGCCCTTCTATGCCGATATAAATGCCATTGAATCGGACCCGCAATCCCTGCGTCCCGGCATCACCCTCCTTTCGCAAAATGTTCTGAGCACACTGACTGCCACTGCAGGGTATGAATACTCAGCAGAAAAGAGGAATATGATTCACACCAACATAACCTGGACTGGATGGTACCCGGTGCTGCAATCGCAGCTGGATTATGGATATAGCCCTCTTATCTATAAAACCTCCTCCGACCCGCAGCCGGCATCAACAATGCCGGGATATCATTTCGTCAATACACTTTCTATTCCGCTTAATTTCTATACGGGGAATTTTTCACAATTCCTATACCTGTCCGGCACGTCTGATTATGTGAATAACTACATGTTCATCAGCTCTGGTTCCGGGTATGATATAGGACAGATGCAGCTGGGAGGGAGATTTTATTTATTTAATTATTACAAATCGGCCTATCGCGATATCCACCCCAGATGGGCTCAGCTTGTTGATTTCTCATACATCGCATGGCCGTTCGACAAACTCTTTTTTGGCCCTGATATTTACCTGAAAACAGCATTTTATTTCCCTGGAATTTTACACAATAACAGTATAAGGCTCCGGTTTGAAAAAGAGCACCAGAGTTTTGAAAGGTATCTGACAACTAACCGGATAGATTTCCCACGAAGCTATTCAAATATCATTTCCGGTAATCTTGATTTTATGTCGGTCGATTATGAAGCCCCGTTGTTTTATCCGGACTTCAATATATCCTCGATTTTTTATCTTACAAGGATCAGGGCCGGGTTATTTTATGACTGGGGCAGAGGTTATAATAATTATTACCTGAAATTGCAGGACGGCAGCTTGATTACAGATACGCATACAAATGGACCGGATATTTTCAGTTCCTTCGGCGGGGAGCTTCTTGCAGATTTCCATCTTTTCAGGATCCCCTACAGGATTTCGGGAGGAGTTCAGGCAGCATGGAAAAGTTTCCGGGAGATTCCGGTTTTTGAAATGGTGTTCAATATGGATATAAACGGGACGACAATCGGAAAAAGGCCGCGGTTCAGACTTTAAATCAAGCCACGGGCGCTTTCCTTAATAAGCTCCCATGCTTTTTCAACATGATTAAATGTAACGTTAGTCTGGCCGGTGACCATCCTGAGAGTATATTTGCCGTTTATCATGGTGTGCGAAAGGTACAGCCTGCCAGTATCATTAAGATAATGGTTGAGTTTTTCATTCAGGTCATTAAGCCCGTTTTCATTTATGCCTGCAGGGCAGTATCTGAAACATACAACGTTGATGACAACGGGGGCAAGGATCTCAAAGTCCGCCTCTCTTAGTATCATCTCTTTCAGCCTGGCAGCAAAGTCAATATGTTCCCTGATCTTCTTCTGAAGTCCTTCCGTCCCGTACGATCTTATCACGCTCCATAATTTCAGCGCCCTGAATCGTCTGCCGAGCGGGATGCCCCAGTCGCGGTAATCATTGACAATTCCCCTTGTTCTTGTTTTAAGATATTCGGGAAGTATTTCGAAGGTTTTTATCAGGGCGGCGGCATCTTTTATGAAGAAGGCAGTGCAATCAAAATTAGTGAACATCCACTTGTGCGGGTTGAACAGGAAGCTGTCAATATATTCCTTCCCGTCGATCATCCATCGAAATTCGGGCAAAATAAGTGCCGTGCCGGCCATTGCGGCATCAACATGAAGCCATATATCACTTTTATTGCAGATCTCTCCTATGGCCCTTATAGGGTCAACAGCAGTGGTGCCGGTAGTACCAATTGTGGCGACTACACAACAAGGGATAAAACCATTTTTCTTATCTTCCTCTATTGCCTTCTGAAGTGCAGCCGGATCCATGGAAAAATCATCCCTTACTGCCACTTTCACCAGGTTTTTTTTGCCAATGCCACAGATCTTTACGGCTTTATCGACAGATGAGTGGGCTTGTCCGGAGCAATAAACCCTTAGTCTTCCTGCCGAACCGGCGCCGTCGTTATTGACTGCAAACCCGGTAACTTTTTCCCTTGCTGTGATGATGGCTGCGAGAGTTGCACCAGATGCTGAATCCTGGATAACACCTTCAAGAGTGGATGGCAGCCCGGTCATTTCCCTTAGCCAGATCATCATCTTTTCCTCGAGCTCGGCAGCGGCAGGTGATGTCTCCCAGTTCATGCACTGCGCACCAAGGGTGGCTGTTATCATTTCAGCAAGAACTGAAGGAGGGCTGCTGTTTGCAGGGAAATAGGCAAAAAAACCAGGGCTTTGCCAGTGGGTTATCCCCGGCATTATTATCTCTTCAAGGTCGTGCATGAAATTCTCAAAGGGTTCCGGCCCTGCAGGAGGAGATGATGGTATTTTATTAAAGATTTCTCTGGGTTTAACTCCGGATTTTACAGGATATTTTTCAACGTTCTCAAGGTACATGGCCATCCATTCCACAAGCGAATGGGCATGTCCCCGGAATTCATCTGGAGTCATCGTATGGTTATTATTTTACCGATTCGGTAAGGAGGATTATCGTGTTCGCCTTTACCTCAATCACTCCCCCGTTTATCTCATATCTCGTTTCTGTTCCCTCCTGATCGACAATTATTACCGGGCCGTTATCCAGTGTTGAAATTATAGGAGCATGGTCCTTCAATACCTGGAATGATCCCTTCTTTCCCGGAACCCGTATTGATTTGATGTCCCCTTCAAAAACCTTTTTATCAGGAGTGATGATTTCTATTTTCATCGCGGAATATATTACTTCGACTGAGCCAGTATTTTCTCGCCCTTTTCGATAGCATCTTCAATTGTTCCGACGAGCATGAATGCAGCTTCAGGATACTGATCTACTTTCCCTTCCATTATCATATTGAATCCCTTGATGGTATCCTCTATTGATACAAGCGCACCCTTGATGCCGGTGAACTGTTCAGCAACCTGGAATGGCTGTGAAAGGAATCTCTGTACCCTTCGAGCCCTGTGAACAACAAGCTTGTCTTCTTCTGAGAGTTCGTCCATGCCGAGGATTGCAATGATATCCTGGAGTTCATTATATCTCTGGAGCAGTTCCTTTACACGCTGGGCGCAGTTATAGTGTGCTTCGCCTACGATGCTTGGAGTCAGTATCCTTGAAGTTGAATCAAGAGGATCAACTGCCGGGTATATCCCTAGTTCTGATATTTTACGGCTAAGAACCGTGGTTGCATCAAGGTGGGCAAAAGTTGTTGCAGGAGCCGGGTCAGTAAGGTCGTCTGCCGGCACGTACACTGCCTGAACGGAAGTGATTGATCCATGTTTTGTTGAAGTGATTCTTTCCTGCATTATCCCCATTTCGGTAGCAAGCGTCGGCTGGTAACCAACAGCAGAAGGCATCCTTCCGAGAAGGGCAGATACTTCAGAGCCGGCCTGTGTGAAACGGAATACATTATCCATAAAAAACAGGATATTCCTGCCGCCGCTCTTTTCGTCGCCATCCCTGAAATGTTCTGCAATCGACAATCCCGAGAGTGCAACTCTTGCCCTGGCTCCCGGAGGTTCGTTCATCTGACCGAACACAAGTGCCAGCTGTGACTCCTTCAGGGCATTCATATCAACTTTTGAGAGATCCCATCCTCCTTTTTTCATGCTTTCGAGAAACTCCTTGCCGTAATTGATGACTCCCGCTTCAAGCATATCACGGAGAAGGTCGTTACCTTCCCTGGTTCTTTCACCTACACCTGCAAATACCGACAACCCGGAATAGGATTTAGCAATATTGTTTATCAGCTCAAGTATCACGACTGTTTTTCCCACACCTGCTCCGCCAAAGAGACCGATCTTTCCTCCCTTTGAATATGGCTCTATGAGGTCTATGACTTTAATACCGGTATAGAGTATCTCCTTTTCTGTGGAAAGATCCTCATATTTGGGTGGTTTCCTGTGAATCGGGTAACCTCCAGTTTTATCAAGCGGACCAATCCCGTCAATGGCTTCCCC
Organism: Bacteroidales bacterium; assembly: GCA_003152835.1. GTDB lineage: Bacteria > Bacteroidota > Bacteroidia > Bacteroidales > VadinHA17 > LD21. The sequence goes on from PMBC01000091.1 coordinate 13,397, forward strand.
TGTCACATTCATCAGGCGTCCCTTGATCTGTTCTCCGATGGGCATGGTAATTGGCAATCCTGTGGCAACGACTTCCATTCCCCTGCGAAGCCCGTCGGTCGAATCCATAGCAATCGTGCGGATAGTATTTTCTCCGATGTGCTGCTGGCATTCAACAACAAGACTGGTCCCGTTATTTCTTTTTATTTCAAGGGCATCATAAATATCAGGCAGATCTATTCCCTGCCTTTCAAAACTAACATCGATGACTGGTCCGATGATCTGGCTGATTTTCCCGGTAATCTGTGGCATGTACTTAAATAATTTTATTTCTTATTCAGAAGATACAAATTTAATAATTTTTGAAGATGACACAGCCCCTGAATTATAAATTCAGCAAATTAATCTGTCTTATAACTTAAGATTTCTCATTTCTCCGCTGCATGGCGGATTCATTCGGAATTACAACTCAATAAAGTCTGAAAATTAAGTAATGCATCAGGAAGATTCCTCATTCTGTTCATTTACTACCTTATTATTCCTCGTTTCGCCCGGAATTTTTCTAATATTCTTCGACGATTTCTTTTTGTCAGTTAATTCTTAATGATATATCTTTATGTTAATTACTAACACTTAACCAATAAACTGTCCATATGAAAAAACTTTTACTCCTCTTGCTTATCGCCGTAATAGCTTTCCCGGCAGTAAATGCCCAGTTTACAAAGGTGGGCGGCGGTTTGACCTTCAGCTCTGGTTATCACTTTCATGATGTAAATTATGATGGGAACAAGAGCGGGAACCTTGCATTGTCATTAAAGGGAATATACAAGATCAACGTACCGATCCAGATCGCTCCCTCCTTTACCTTTTTCTTTCCTCATGTTTTTAAGGATCTCAATGAGAAGGAAACCATAACGACAATGATGTTTGATGTTAATGGCCATTATGTTTTTAATACTCTTGACAAGTTCGAATTTTACGGTCTTGCAGGCCTCGATATTCTTCTTGCCTGGAATACCACCAGATACTCCGGTGTCGGTGCGGCAACATACAAGGAGAGTGATAATGCCCTGGGTCTTAATCTGGGAGCAGGCTCCTGCATGAAACTTACCGACCAGTTTGATCTTTATCTCGAAGCAAAATATATCATAAGCAAATACGGGCAGTTCATGCTGAATGCGGGCATTCTTATAAATATAGACTGGCTGAAGAAACACGAGAATACAGGGATAAATTAATGATCCCGGACATATGAAAAAGCTTTTTCTCTTCATCCTTATCTCCGTAATAATTTTCCCGGCAGTAAATGCACAGCCTGAAAGGGTTGGCGGCGGACTTGCTTTCAGTTCCGGGTACCATTTTGAAAATGTGAACTTTGATTTAAACAAGAGCGGAAATCTTGCGCTGACATTAAAACATGTTCATAAGATTGGCTTGCCGTTCGAATTCTCTCCCTCCTTTGCCTTTTATTATCCTCATGTCCTGGATATTATCTACGAGAAGACAACAGTATGGACAATGATGTTTGATTTTGATGGCCATTACATCTTCAATTCACTTAACAAGTTCGAATTCTACGGGCTTGCGGGGCTGAATCTCCTGGTGACCTGGAAAAGAGACAAACTTGCTGCGACAGCTCCGAACCCAACGACAGGACAACCTATCGGCGGGACAGGAGTAACATATAAGTATAAAGACGGGGCGCTGGGGCTTAATCTGGGAGTTGGCTCATATATGAAGCTTTCCGACCAGTTTGACCTTTTTCTTGAAGCTAAATATATGGTAAGCAAATATCATTCACTCATGCTCAATACCGGCATTCTTATAAATATCGACTGGCTGAAAAAACACGAGGATACCGGGATAAATTAATGATCACGTCCTATAAGGGAGATGGCAAGGTTTGTCATCTCCTTTTTTCTTGCTTCGTCTACCGAAACTTTCTGCAGAAATCCAAAAGCCTTGTTTATATAATCGTATGCAAGTGTTTCCGTAATCTCCCTTAAATTAAGCTGTTCGTACAGTTCAATTACTTTTCTGACTTTTGTATCGGGGTCTGATTCGCTTCCGGAATAGAGCGCCTGTAACTGCTTGGCCTGTCTGCCTGCTGCTGTCTCCATTGCTTTTACGAAAGGATAGGTTTTTTTGTTTGCAACGATATCGCCGCCCTGAGTTTTTCCAAAAACCCTGGTATCGCCCCAAACATCCAGAAGATCATCCTGTACCTGGAAAGCCAGTCCAAGGTTCCGGCCAAATTCATAGAGCAGTTCTGAATCCCTGTCATCTCCGCCGCCGATGATTGCTCCGGTCTTAACTGCTGCTGCAATAAGCACGGCAGTTTTTAACTCTATCATCCTCAGGTACTCATCCTGAGTTACGATTGAGGCTTTTTCATAATCTATATCAAGCTGCTGACCGACACATACTTCGATAGCAGCCTTATTATAAACCCTGAAAACCTTTAGGAGTTTGTCTGGCGGGGCCTGAAGGACACAATCATTAGCCACAAATGCCATGACGTCGCCAGAGAGGATAGCCTGGTTTGCATCCCATTTTGCATGGACCGTCGGGAAGCTTCTCCTTACCGGAGCATTATCCATAATATCGTCATGAACGAGAGTGAAATTGTGGAATATTTCGAGTCCTATTGCCGGAAGAACAGCTTCATCAATCTTGTCACTGAAGAGGTTACATGTCATTAGTGACAAAACCGGACGAAGCCTTTTGCCGCCGATGGAAAGAACATATTTCACGGGGTCAGTAAGCCTTGAAGCTTCCTTGTTATAGGAAAGGTTTGTCAGAGCCTTGTCAACTACCTCCTTAAGTTCGGAATGATTGTACATGCTGGTTATGGAACTATATCTGTCTGAATTTATCTATCCGTTCAGTGCCTCCGCACCGCTTACTACCTCAAGTATCTGGTTGGTGATTGCCGCCTGCCGTGCCTTATTGTACTGCAGAGCGAGCTCCCTGATCATTTGTGTTGCGTTGTCGGTGGCCTTGTGCATGGCGGTCATCCTGGCACCGTGTTCAGCAACAAACGAATCAAGAATTGCCTTATAAAATTGTATTTTCAATGATTTTGGAATAAGCTCTTTTATGATCTCTTCTTTTGTTGGCTCATAAATATAGTCAACCGGTGCAGCAGCACCTGAAACAGCACCTACAGTTTCAACAGGCAGGAATTGTTCAACGGTAAGGTATTGAACAGCAGCATTCTTGAACTGGTTGTAAACGATCTCAACCTTGTCATAATCGCCATTTACAAATGCGGCCATAACCTCCTCTGCAATAGATGAGGCATTATCGAAGGTCAGATTATTGAATATGCTATTGCGTTCAGGCAGCATTTTAAGGTTCAGTTTCCTCAGATAATCATATCCCTTCTTCCCGATAGTCAGGAATGAAACATTCCCTTTATTGAACTGTTCAAGGTACTTTTCCGAGACAATCCGCCGGGCTTCCCTGATGACGTTCGAGTTAAAGGCTCCGCACAAGCCGCGGTTTGATGTTATAACTATGATAAGGACTTTTTCAGTGGCTGAGGCGCGGCCATATATGTTTTCAATTTCCGAATCAGCAAGGCTTCTCGACAGTCCCACAAGTATCTCATGCAGTTTATAAGCATATGGTCTCAGCCTGACGATCTTGTCCTGTGCCCTCCTGAGCTTGGCGGCAGAAACCATCTTCATGGCAGCAGTGATCTGTTTGGTAGATTTAACAGATGCTATCCTTATCCTTATCGCCTTAAAATTAGCCATCTTCG
>PMBC01000160.1 GCA_003152835.1 Bacteroidales bacterium
GGTTAACTCCTACAGTATTGAAAGAGCAGCAAAAAAATCACCTGCAGTACAAGTAATGACAGACAGCGGACATTAAAACCAGCAATGTCAGAATGACACAAAAGAGGAAATACAGCTTAACCGGAAAGGTAATGACAACCCTGTTTTTTTTGGGTTCCTTTCTCTTTTTCGGAATATTCTACCGTTTCCATTTATTCTTTACCGGGCAGCTGCAGGTATTCCTTTTAACATTTGATCACTTCCTGGGATATTTTTCAAAACCGGCATCCCTTGCATCATATACCGGCGATTTTCTGACACAGTTTTATTACCTGAAGTTTGGTGGCGCTGTGATTATCACAGCCTCACTGATCCTGCTCTGGTTTACTTTTAGAATTGTGCTGAAAAAAATCGCTGGAAGGGAAGTGTCATTTATCTTGCCTTTTATTCCGGTGATCTTAAGCTGGATTGCACTGTGCGATCCGGAATATCCGGTATCAAATATCATAGCTTTGATAATAAGTGTAGCTGTTACACTTATTTACATTTCTTTACGATCACCAGGAGCGAGGCTTGCTGCCGGAGTATTATTGACACCCTTTTTATATGTCATAGCAGGTAGCAGCTTTTATATTCTGCCTGTTGCCGGTATCTGCTACGAAATTTCTCAGAAGAGCCGGCCATGGATGTTTCTTAATTCGACATTCCTGGCAGCAGCTGCCATTTTTGTTCCCCCCGACCTCAGGGGTATCTACCTGCTTAAGACCGGTCAGGCTTTTTCCTACCTGTCTGAGATGACAAAAAACCCTGGAATATGGCAGTATCTTCCCATCATGGCAATAATCTTTATTGTTATGATGGTTTACATTCTGGCTAAAAAACCTGAGGGACGAAGTAATTCATTTGCATTATTGACAGGTCAGATTTTATTGCTTATCGCAGCTCTTTTGTCCGGGGTACACCTGACTGCGGATTTTACGATGGAAAAGATTCTGAGGCTTGATTTTGAAGCGACCCGCCAAAGATGGGATAAAGTCAATGAACTGGCGGACAAATATAATATGCACAATAATATATCGGCTTATTACAGCAACATGGCACTTGCAAAGCTTGGCCGGCTGCCTGATGAGCTTATGGAACATTACCAGCCGATTGCCACAGGCCTCTTCATACCTGTGAATGCGAATGAAAATTACCTTACCATTACCATGAGCAACGAAGTTTACTGGCAGCTGGGAGATGTCAATGCATCGCAGCATTCAGCACTGCTGGGTATGATCTTCTCGCCCAGGGCGGCCAACAGCCGCCTCATGAAACGGCTTGTAGAAATAAATATAGTTAACGGCCAGTATGCAGTTGCAGAAAAGTATATTGGCATTCTTGAGAAGACTATGTTTCATCGTGAGTGGGCAGCAGGGATGGAAAAATATCTTTACAATGAATCTGAATGCTCAAAGGCAGACTGGATTACTGAAAAGCGTGCTATAATACCCTCCCGGGACCTTTTAAAAAAGGGGAATGAGTACATAACAACACTCAGGATGCTGGCTGATAATAACCCTGACAACCGGATGGCGATAGATTACCTTCTTTGCTATCATTTGCTTTCAAAGGATATCCATTCCTTCGTGGCCGATTTTGAGAAATATTATAAACCCGGTAGAACTCCGTTGCTGCCAAAGGTTTACCAGGAGGGGCTGCTTATAAGCATTGTTACCGGGGAACGGAGACATGAAGACTTTAAGAATTTCAGGTTCACTCCTGAGATAGTAAGCAGAATGGCTGAATATACAAGGCTGTACACCGGGAATAACGGAAAAGGAACTACTCTGCAGAAAGAATTTGGAAAGACATATTGGTTTTATTACCATTTTGCAACAATGAAAACCGAATGAGAATAAAAGAGAATAATTGTATTGATTACCACCCCCTTCCCGACCTTCCCCCAAAGGGGAAGGAGGAGAACCATATCTTTTCCCCCTTGGGGGAAATAAGAAAGGGGGTAAATTCAAGTTTAATAAATATTATTCCAATTTTGTTGCTTCTGATCTTAAGCTGCAGCCGTAATTATAATGCTTCAGTTCAGACTGAGAATTATCCTTCTATTTATCCCGATTATGTGAATGTGACGGTACCTTATAATATTGCACCCCTTAATTTTAAGATGAAGGATAAGTGCGATAGAATTTCTGTGACACTTTCAGGAAAAAAGAGCAGTATCAGGTTAAGCTCCAGCTACAAGATCTCGATACCGTTAAATAAATGGAGAAGATTGCTAAATGAGCAAAAAAATGACTCAATTATTGTTTCTGTTGTTGCATTATCAGATGGCAAATGGCAGCTGTACAAACCTTTCAGCATTTATATTTCAGCCGACAGGATTGATCCGTACCTGTCGTACAGGCTCATTGAACCAGGCTACGAGGTATATCATAAGCTTCAGATCTGCGAACGCGACCTGGAGAGCTTTCACGAAAGAGCTATAATTGACAATAATCTTATTGCCGGTGGCTGCATTAACTGCCATACCTATGCACAGCAGGATCCCTCGCGGTCATTCTTTCATCTTCGTCATAAGGATGGCGGCACGATGATCCAGGTTAATGGCAGATTCAGGAAGATAAATACAAAAACTGACAGCACAATGTCTGCCGGAGTTTATGGTAACTGGCATCCGGGGGGAAGATACATTGCTTTTTCTACGAACGTTATTATACCTGAATTCCACTCAATTAACAATATGAGGCTTGAAGTATATGATACCGTTTCAGACGTTGTGGTGCTGGATATAGAAAAGAATGAGGTACTGACAAATCCCCTCCTGTCCGGCAAAAAGGAATTTGAAACATTCCCTGCCTTTTCATACGACGGGAAGAAACTGTTCTTCTGCAGCGCAAAATCGGTCAGGATGCCTCAGCAATATGACAAAGTCAGGTACAGTCTCTGCGCTATTGATTTTGATGCCGTTTCAGGGGCCTTCGGCGATAAAATTGATACGCTGGTCTCATCATTCAGGACCAGAAGAACAGCAAGTGAGCCAAAACCTTCTCCGGATGGGAAGTATATTCTTTTTACTTCCTTTGGATACGGCAACTTCCCTGTCTGGCATAAGGAAGCCGATCTTCACCTGCTGAGACTATCCGATATGAGCGTTGATACTCTGATCGTTGTCAACTCTGACAATTCGGATACATATCACAGCTGGTCGTCGGACAGCAGATGGTTTGTCTTTGCCAGCAAACGCGACAACGGCATGTATGGGAAACCCTATTTTGCGCATATAGACGAGAACGGAAAGTGCTCAAAGCCATTTCTTCTTCCGCAGAAAAATGCTGACTTCTATGACTATTTTATGAAGTCGTATAATATTCCTGAACTTGCCAGGGGACCGGTTTCTTATAATCCTCTGGATGTTGAAAAAGCCTTCAGGAACCTTAAGGCGGAAACGGTAAAGTTTGTTATCAGGTAAATAAATGAATATCAGGCGATAATGTACGAATTCAATAGATTGTTTTTTTGATGAAAATTGGTATAAAAAATGTAGTTTTGTTAAACTGTATAATTATGTCAGGATGGAAGACAAAAAACTGCTAAAATATAGTGAATACCTTTTTACTGGACTTTTTTTTGCAGGTCTCTTCATCTTTTTTGAATTTTTTTATAACAATCATCTCCATTTTGAGGAAGCTACTCAGCTATTCCTGCTTACGGGCGACTATTTTGTTGCCAAAATGGGTCTGCCGGGTGGATTCTCAGGCTGGCTTGGAGAATTCTTAACCCAGTTTTTTATTATTTCGCTGGCAGGACCTCTGATAATAACGATCCTATTATTCGGAATGCAGAAGGTGACTCTCAGGATTTTTTCA
>PMBC01000130.1 GCA_003152835.1 Bacteroidales bacterium
AGCCTTGCATCGATATTCTGGTAGCCACGGTCGATCTGTTCAATATTGTGGATTACGCTTTTCCCCTCGGCAGACATAGCTGCAATAAGCAGGGCAACTCCGGCCCTGATATCGGGAGATGTCATTACGGTTCCCCTTAGTCTTCTCATTTTATCCATTCCGATGATGGTTGCACGGTGTGGATCACAGAGAATTATCTGGGCACCCATGTCTATCAGCTTATCGACAAAGAAGAGGCGGCTCTCAAACATCTTCTGGTGAATCAGAACTGAGCCTTTTGCCTGCGTTGCTGTCACAAGAAGAACACTTAGCAGGTCGGGTGTCAGTCCGGGCCATATAGCATCGGCTATTATCATGATTGACCCGTCAATGAAGGTTTCAATTTCATAATGTTTCTGCTGCGGGATGAAGATATCATCACCCCTTCTTTCAAGCTCAATGCCAAGACGGCGGAAAGAATCGGGGATGATGCCGAGGTTATCATAAGAAACGTTTTTGATGGTTATCTCAGATTCTGTCATTGCGGCCATCCCGATAAACGAACCAATTTCTATCATATCAGGAAGAATGGTGTGGGTGCATCCATTAAGTTCCTGAACACCATCAATATAGAGGAGATTTGAACCTATTCCTTCGATTTTTGCTCCCATCGAGACTAGCATGCGGCATAGTTGCTGTATATAAGGTTCGCATGCAGCATTATAGATTGTGGTCCTGCCTTTTGCCAGTACAGCCGCCATTATGATATTTGCTGTTCCTGTGACTGATGCCTCATCAAGGTGCATGTAAGCTCCTGATAGTGAATCTGCCTCCACTTTAAAGAAAGGATCGGCAGAATCGAATTCAAACCTGGCTCCGAGTTTCTGGAAACCTATGAAATGCGTGTCGAGACGGCGCCGTCCGATCTTATCTCCTCCGGGTTTGGGTACGAATGCCTTGCCAAATCTGCCTAACAGAGGGCCGACAACCATAATAGATCCTCTCAGGCTTTCGCTCTGTGTTCTGAATTCAGGCGTCTGCAGATAATCGAGATTGATTTTACCGGCTACAAAACTATAGGTGGAATCAGACTCCCGGACAACTTTAACACCCATGCAACCAAGCAGTTCTATCAGCTTGTTTACATCAGCAATATCAGGGATATTTTTTATTGTAACTTTTTCCGGGGTAAGTAGCGAAGCGCAGATAACCTGCAGAGCCTCATTTTTTGCGCCCTGGGGGATTATCTCACCCCTGAGCGACTTTCCTCCCTGAACGATAAAAGTGCCCATTAATGCCGGTTATGAATTTTCTTTTTATTGAATTGCTTATTCTGCGGCTTGCCATAAGATTTTCCCTGCGGCTTGCCCATAGGTTTCTTTTTGGTCGGAGGCAAAAGCTCCTTTACCTCAAGGATCCTTACGCCCTCGGTCATCTTCAGCCTGCCTCGCGAAAGAAGAGTCATGTCGCCAATGATCACCTCATCAGCAACCTGGCTTCTGTTCCAGGTAATGTATGATTTCTTCATCTGGTTAACGATCAGGGTGGTGAAGTATTCTTTTTCCTCTCCATCATTCATCTCACAGGCCGCATCGATCATTAATTCGACAATACGTCCATAATGAAGGAACCTGATATTACCCTGCTGGTAGGGTACCTGACCGGGCTTTTCAAAAAACTTTGTTTGTTCAGGTACAGGATATGGTGAATCAATATCGAGCTCAAAATTTGCTATAAGCGAAAGATGATCCCATAATTTATGCCTGAAATCACCCTCATCGCGCAAATGAGGATTCAGGTTGCCCATAACCTGAATTATTGTCCTGGCAGCACGGTTTCTCTCGTTCCTGTCCTCAATTGACTTAATGTGATCAACCATCTTCTGTACATTTCTTCCATATTCAGGCAGTGCCATCCTTTTTCGCTGGGTATTGTAATCGTAAGTCATTATCTGGTTTTTAATTACTGCAAATCTAATAATTATATGCTAATTCACGAAAGATAATTGACACTCCACTTAGATGTGAAGAACTTGCAATAAAATTGGTTTATTGTCTCATCCCGCTTACTATCTTTGAGGTTTCCGTTAAACCTGAAATGATGAGAAAAACTAATTCATTTATATTTCTGTTATTATTAAGTTCCACTCTCAGAGGGCAGGCAGATTATAAACCTGATCCTCTGGTGGATGTAATTCACTATGAGTTTAATTTAATCCTTAATGACTCCAGTAATTCTATCGCCGGGATGACAGTGGCAGATCTCAATTTTTCAGGCCCCGTTGCGACATTTTCGCTCGATCTTAAGAACATCAATCAAGCCGGGAAAGGCATGAAGATCTCCCATGTGTCATTCAACGGATCAGATGTTAACTGGACACATTCTGACAACAAATTAAGAATTACGCCATCGACCCCTGAAACCAAAGGCAGCCATGGCCAACTTGAGATAACCTATTCGGGAGTTCCTGCTGACGGCCTTATAATTTCGAAGAATAAATTTGGTGACCGTACTTTTTTTGCTGATCATTGGCCCGATAGGGCATCTTGTTACCTGCCTGTGGTGGATCATCCTTCCGACAAGGCTACTGTCGATTTCAATATTACAGCACCGGCTCATTATGAGGTAGTTGCAAGCGGCCATCTGATAGAGGAAAGTGATTTGCCAGGAGGGCAGAAGCTTACAAGATGGAAGGAAGATGTCCCGCTTCCAGTCAAGGTAATGACTTTTGCTGCAGCCTCATTTGCAGTACAGCTTGCAGGAACGGTAAACGGTATTCCGGTCTGGACCTGGGTATTCCCAGAAAACCGGACCGAAGGGTTTTATGATTATTCAGTTGCCGTTAAACCACTTTCATTTTACTGTAATCTCATCGGACCTTATTCTTATGAGAAACTTGCTAATGTTCAGTCAAAGACCATATTCGGCGGTCTTGAAAATGCTGGCACCATCTTCTATTCTGAAAATTCAGTCACAGGGCTGGGCAAGGATGAAGATCTTATCGCCCATGAGGTTGCGCATCAGTGGTTTGGCAATTCGGTAAGTGAAGAGGAGTGGCATCATATATGGCTCAGTGAAGGTTTTGCAACATACCTCGCTACTGTATACAGGGAGAAGAATTACGACGAAAAAAATCTTGCCGAAATTATGAGATCAGCCCGTGAAAGAGTTATCAGAAGTTTTGAGAGAAGTCCGGGTGCTGTCATAGATACCACAATTACTAACCTTATGAGTCTTCTAAGCACTAACTCCTATCAGAAAGGAGCCTGGGTCCTTCATATGCTGAGATATGAGGTTGGAGAAGAAAAATTCTGGGAGGGGATGAGACTCTATTATAACAGGTACAGGAACGGGAATGCTGTTACGGATGATTTCAGAAGGTGCATGGAAGAGATCAGTGGCAGGGACCTTAAAGAGTTTTTTCATCAATGGTTATATGTTGCAGGACAACCTGATCTGAGAATCAGCCAGGAGGCCGGCGGAAAAACCGGGGAAATCGTCATAACAATCGAACAAACCCAGGATTATATTTATTCCTTCAATTTGGAACTTGGATTGAAGGATTCAAACGGATCAAGAATTATATCGGTTCCTGTAAAGGATAAGGTCACAAGGATCACAATAAAAGCACAACCTGGATTTGAACTCATTCCCGATCCGGATGTGAAGTTATTATTCAGGAATCTGCAGGGCGGAAAGCACTGATAATCAAGTCTTCAGAATTACAAACCAAGAAACTGTATTGCCAGACCTGTAAGCAGTATCATGGAACCAGCAAGCAGGTTTGCATATTTCTCAACAGGTTTCAGGTTTATTTTGCTCAATCCCAGTTTGAAGATGAGCACAATAGTCATCATCGTACTTATCGTGACAATTGAAAAGAGTAAGGATACAATTATTGCTCCGCGGATATTATTCTGGGCAGCGGGATACATGACTAGGGGTATCAGCGGTTCACATGGTCCGAAAATAAAAATTATGAAAAGAATCCATGGAGTTGAATTAAATGTCTCATCTTCATGAATATGAGTATGTTTAAAATGATGATCATGTTCATGGGAATGCGATTCCCCGCCTAAATGAAAATGTGCATGGCTGTGTTTTTTATTCTTCATTAGGTTTCTGATGCTGATAGCCATATAAACGAGCCCGAATGCTATAATAAGCCATGCAGCAATATTTCCGCGGAATGATTCGATAGCGACCAGTTTCTTTACCTCGAACCCTACTGCAATACCAATAAGTCCGAGAATTACAGAGCTCAGAACGTGACCAATACCGCAGAAAAAAGTTATGATTGAAGTCTTCCTCAGGCTCCACTTTTTAGCTTCGCTGAGAACAATAAATGGAAGATAGTGATCAGGACCCAGAAGTGTATGCATGAACCCGATCGAAATGGCAGTTGCCGAGAGAAGTGCTATTGAATTGTCCATCAGAACGTTGCAATAAATAGAAGAATGTCAATCTGCTGCAATATATTTATAAAAAATGAAAATAACCGGGGCGGGAATAAATTTTTATAATTATTTCTTCTTATTCCCCAAACCTGTATCCGATAGCTGGTTCGGTTATGATCAGTGAGGGATGTGCAGGATCATCTTCAATTTTCTTTCTTAATTGTGCGACAAAAACACGCAGGTATTGGGTTTGATCAAGATAACCGTGACCCCATACCTCTTTCAGCAGGTATTGATGAGTCAATACTCTCCCTGAGTTTTTAGCCAGGATTGAAAGCAAAGAAAATTCAGTTGATGTCAATTTCAGCAAGATGCCGTTCTTTCTGGCTGTATGACCTGCGAAATCTATTGTGAAGGACCCAAATGTCAGCTGGGAGTCAGATTTACCGAGATCATGCGTTAACCGTAAGGCAGTTCTTATCCTTGCAAGAAGTTCACCGGTCCGGAATGGCTTAGTCAGGTAATCATTAGCTCCGCTATCGAGTGCTTCTATAATATCTTCTTCAGAGTTTCGTACTGACAAAATGATAACAGGATTTGTGTACCATTCCCTGAGTTTTTTTAACACTGAAACTCCATCATCGTCCGGGAGTCCGAGGTCGAGCAGGATAAGGGAAGGATTGTAAGATGCTGCTACGGCAATACCCTCTTTTGCAGATGATGCAAGCAATGTCTTAAAACTGTTGAGATTCAGGGTGATTTCCAGCAGTCTTCTGATCTGAACTTCATCATCGATAATTAATATTGTATCGGCTGTTATCAATAGTTAATTATAAAATTATTTTATCAATTTCAGGTGTCTCGGTAGGTATTTTAATCGTGAATATTGCTCCGCCGTTCTTCCTGTTTTCCACTGTTACTGTACCTTTAAGTGCCTCAACAAAGCCTTTTACAATTGATAGCCCCAGACCTGTACCACCAGCTTGTGATCCTTCTAATCTGTAAAACTTATTAAAAATAAAGGAAATTTCTTTTTTTGGGAAACCAGGACCTCTGTCCATGACCTGCAAAGTAGTTATTCCATTTTCATAGAATGCTTTAACTCTTAAACTCATTGAATTAGAAGCATATTGAGTGGCATTATATATCAGGTTGTAGAGTACCTGTTCCATTAATCCGAAGTCGATCTTTACAAAAGGCATGTTATCAGGAATAACAACATGCAGGTGGAATGGTTTAAGTTCATCCTGGAGATTTTCGGTGACTTTATTTATCAGATCATGAATGTCGTACCAATCAAGCCGGGGAGAAATCCTGCCGCTTTCGAGTCTTGACATATTCAGGAGATTTTCGATCAAACGGTTTAATCTTTTAGATGCCTTGAATATTTCATGAGAGAGCTCTCTGCGTATTCCCTCCGGATGTTGCAATGTAAGCAGAGAGTCGGAAGCGCCCATAATTGTTGCGACAGGAATCCGAAGCTCATGCGATATGGAGTTAAATAGCGTTTTGTACAGTTTGTCGGATTCGTTCAACAAATAAGCCTGTTTAGCTATATTACGCAGATATTCCCGTTCAAACTTACCGGATATCTGTGAAATAAATGCCTCCCAGAACTGCTCTTCACCCTGTGTGAATACATTTGCCTGTTGAATGGCAATAACGCCTAAGTTCATCTGATTTCCTTTTAAAGGGTAAAATGTATAATCACAGGATGGTAAAGTATCGGTGTGCTTTCCAGCCTTAGTGGAATGTTGAAATGTCCATTCTGCAACACTCATGTCGTTTCTTGACAGGATGATGTTTGTATCATCCTTACTAACGTAATCAAGCTGGTTTGTATCATTTTTAAGGAGGATCCGACTCTTAAGATTAAAATATTTTTTAATATCGTTTTTAGCAATATTAATAACCCCTTCGATACCTGTTGCAATGGAAAGTTCCCGGGTAAGCTGGTACAGGGCGTTTGTACGTTCCTCACGTATTCTGATTTTCTTTTCCTGTCTCCTGACTCTTGACGTGAGCACCCCACTTAGCAATGCAATGATGAAAAACATTATCAGCATTAGCATATCTTCAGTCTTATCGACATGCAGGGTGTAAGGTGGTGGTATAAAGAAGAAATCCCAGATCAGGGCACTTAAGGTTGCAGAGAGTAAAATAGGCCCTGTGCCGAAGAAAAATGCAAGAGTAGAAACAACGAACAACAAAGCAAATGAGACAACCTGATAACCGATAAAACTTTTAAGAGAAAAACAGATAAGAGCAATAAGTATAACTATTAACGATGCTGAAAAGTATTGGCTGATGTTCGAAGTGAAGGATGGCAGAGAGACTTTTTCCTTAAACTTATCAGTTGATTTAGTATCTGAACCGAGAATATATACATCAATATTGCCGCTATAACGGATAAGCCGGTTCACAAAGTTGCCAAGTCGCAGCAGGGTCAGTAGATTACGTACACGTGGTTTGCCAATAATGATATGAGTAATATTTTCTTTCTGGGCAAAATCCACAATTGCCTTTACCATATCTGTGCTGGTAATAAAGCGGAACTTAATACCTAATTGTCCGGCAAGGGTTATATTTTTGTTCAGTTGTTCACTTTCTTTGGGATCAAGCTTGTGAGTGGTTTCTACGTAGACTGCCTGAAGGTCGGCGCCCATTGTGTAAGAGAGGTTTTTGGCCCACCGGAGTAATTTAGCGGATTGCTGAGTGTAGCTTACTGCAACCAGAAGGTGCAGACCTGATTTCCAAGGGCCTCTGATGCGCTTTAGTTGCATGTATTCATGCAGTTGTTTATCCACGCGGTCGGCAACTATCCGCAAAGCCATTTCCCGCAAGGCAGTTATGTTTCCTTTGCGAAAAAAACTTTCGATTGCCTCTTTCGACCTTTCGGGGGTATATACTTTTCCATCGGAAAGTCGTTGGAGCAGTTCATCAGGAGTAAGGTCAATAATTTCTATTTCATCGGCGTTTTCAAAGATTTCATCAGGTAAGGTTTCCCGGATAATTATACCTGTAATCTGTGCCACCGTATCTGAACGGCTTTCGAGATGTTGCACGTTGACAGTTGTATAAACATTAATACCGTTATCAAGTATTTCAAGAACATCCTGAAACCTTTTTGTATGCCTGCTTCCGGGGGCATTTGTATGTGCAAGTTCATCAACCAGAACTATCTGCGGCTTCCGGGCGATTATTGCATCCAAATCCATCTCGTAAACTGCAGTCGATTTGTACTGATAGGATTTACGAGGAATCAATTCAAAACCCTCTGCTAAATCGGCTGTCTCCTTACGGTTGTGTGTTTCAATATAACCAATGATAACATCAAACCCTTTTGACTTCTCGGCAAGTGCCGTTTGAAGCATAGTATAAGTCTTTCCCACACCGGCGCACATTCCAAAGAATATCTTTAGTTTGCCCCGTTTGCTTCTTTCTTCTTCTAACTTTAAAGAAGCTAAAAGTTCATCAGGATCCGGGCGGTTGTCAGATATGTCCATAAATTACTACTTCTTGTCAATTCTGGAAATTAACTCAAGGGCCTGTTCTTCTGCATTTTTAATCCGGAGCAAAATGTTTTTCAACTCCTGTATATCGTTGAGATTATTATCATTTCCCGGATCTTTTTGTAAAGTTACAGAGATTTTTGGCTTGTTTTGATCTAATCTCTCCGCCATTTCATTAAATGCCAGAGAAATTTCGGAGAGTTCATCATTCCCATCAAGAAAAATCTTTTGGCGGTAATTACTGGAAACTACTTCTTTTATCCCATTGTACAATTTATAAAATCTCTCATTGAAATATGATGAAAAGATAAAGGTAAAACCGTAAGCAATCAAAAAACATATGGTTCCGATAAATGTCATTTGAAACGCAGCCTTTTTTGCCGAAACCTTAGCGTCATCAGTTTTTTCTTCAATAGCCTTCCCGTTTATTTGAGATAAAAGCATCAATTGCTGATAAAGAGTTTCAAATTTCTTTTGCAAGTTAAGAACCTCAATAACCGGATTTGGTGATTTTATGGATTTTACTACTGAATTATAGTAATCACTGTAATTTGTTTCAATATCAGATGCAAGCTGATCTTCGCCAACCTCTGTTATATTATTTTTTTCTGATTCAAGGGATTTGTTAAATGACACAAACTCCTGGTTAATAAATACAGTATCGGGATTTTTGTTCGTTAAAAAGGAATTAATAATTCCCTGATTAATATATGTCAGGTCTTCTGACATATCCCGGGCATAAACAACTGAATAATGGTTTTCCCTGAGGATTGCACTTGTTTTCTTTGACAACCTGTTAAGGTAAAAAGCAGAGGAGATTGATAACAGCAAGATGATAACCAGGAAAAGCACCATACCCATTGTAAATCTTTTGCTGCGGATTGAAGTTTTCATAAGATATCGATTTTATTTGTTATTAGTAATGTTCCGGTCAGGTTTATCAAGTTCAAGGTTTAAAATCAATACATTAACTCTTTCTTCACCAAGAACTAAAAACTGAGGCGGTTCAGTATGGTTTTTTACACTTTGAACCAGATTTTGCTTCTGGATAGTATTGAAATTCCGGGTTTTAGCAATACGGTCAACTTGCAATAAAGCCGCTTTCTGAGAAATATGCGGGTCAAGGCCACTTGCTGAAGCAAAAAGCATTTCGGATGGAACGACAGTCAGACTATCCAATTGATTAAAATCAATGAATTGTTTTTTTCGTTCGGCGACAAGATTTTTCAGTTTAAGATTCGTTAATCCATAATTTGAACCTCCTGAGGGCAATGGATTATATGAAACTGCCGATGGCCGGGACGTGAAATATTTCTTAGTATCAAACTGCTGACTGATCAATTCACTGCCAATTATTTTATTGTCTCTTACAATCAAACTTCCGTTTGCTTTTTCAGGAAATACAACCTGTGCAATTCCAGTAACCAGGAGCGGGTAAACAGCTCCTGTTAAAATGGTAAAAAACAGGAATATTTTTATTGATATTATAATAGTTTTCATTTTTTACTGTGTTATAAGTTAATTAAAATATCAATAAGCTTAATTCCAATAAATGGGGCAAGAATACCTCCTAATCCAAAAATAAGAAGGTTTCGGGTCAATGCAACTATAGCTGAAACAGGTCTGTAGCGGACTCCTTTTAAAGCAAGCGGGACCAATAAGATTATGATAATAGCGTTAAAAATTACAGCACTCAGGATAGCACTTTGCGGTGAACCAAGGTGCATAATATTAAGTATAGAAAGCGGGCCAACTCCTTTTTTGACTGAATAAAGTGAAACAGCAATAGCCGGAATAATGGCAAAATACTTTGCCACATCATTTGCAATACTAAAGGTTGTGAGTGAACCACGGGTCATAAGCAGTTGTTTGCCTACTCCCACAACCTCAATTAGTTTTGTGGGGTTACTGTCGAGGTCTACCATGTTTCCGGCTTCACGGGCTGCCTGAGTACCTGAGTTCATGGCAATGCCAATATCAGCTTGCGCAAGGGCAGGGGCATCGTTGGTTCCATCGCCAATCATACCTACTAAATGACCGTTTGCCTGTTCTTCACGGATTCGGCGCAACTTATCTTCGGGCGTTGCTTCGGCCATAAAATCGTCAACCCCTGCTTCTGCAGCAATAGCTGCGGCTGTTAAAGGATTGTCACCGGTAATCATTACAGTTTTAATACCCATTTTCCGTAATTCGGCAAAACGCTGTTTGATACCGCCTTTAACAATGTCTTTAAGGTGAATTACCCCTAAAACTTTTGCATTTTCCGCTACAACCAAAGGTGTTGCTCCCTGCCGTGCCAATTCTGAAACAATATTTTGAATTCCCTGAGGATAAAAACCATTGTTGTTTTGTATAAATGTGCGAATGGATTCCGATGATCCTTTCCGGATACGATTTATTATTCCCTCATTAGTTTTATAATCAACACCGCTCATTCTCGATTGAGCCGTAAACGGGATAAAGGTAGCATTTAGCTGGTGGACTTCACGGCCACGTATATTGAACTTTTCTTTAGCAAGAATAACAATAGAGCGACCTTCCGGCGTTTCGTCTGACAATGAAGAAAGCTGTGCAGCATCGGCAAGTTCTTCAACTGTCACATCATCAGCCGGAATAAAATCGGTGGCCATGCGGTTGCCCAATGTAATTGTTCCTGTTTTATCGAGCAGCAGCACATCAACATCCCCGGCAGCTTCAATTGCACGACCACTGGTTGCAATAACATTACGCTGGATAAGCCTGTCCATGCCGCTAATGCCAATTGCACTCAGTAAGGCACCAATAGTTGTGGGAATAAGACAAACCAGCAAAGCAATTAATATGGGAATTGTTAAGTTTTGTGACATGGGCAATCCCGAAGCCTTTAGGCTGTATCCGAAGTATGCAGGAAGTGTGACCACTACCAGAAAAAAAATAATTGATAAACCCGAAAGTAGTATGGAGAGTGCTATTTCATTGGGTGTTTTATGCCGTTTCGCCCCTTCAACCAATGCAATCATTTGGTCGATAAAGGTGTTACCGGGTTCAGCTATTATACGGATTAAAATCCAGTCGCTGATCACCTTTGTCCCTCCGGTTACAGCAGAACGATCTCCTCCGCTTTCGCGGATAACAGGGGCCGATTCTCCTGTTATTGCCGATTCATCAACACTTGCAATGCCTTCAATTACTTCTCCGTCTGAAGGAATTACTTCCCCGGTTTTGCAAATAACAATGTCACCTTTTCTAAGCTCTGTTGCAATTACCGGAACTTCCTGTTTACCAACTATTTTATGAGCTATGGTTTGGGTGCGGTTTTTTCGCAAACTGTCAGCCTGGGCTTTCCCCCTTCCTTCAGCAATAGCTTCGGAGAAATTGGCAAACAATACGGTAAACCATAACCATATTGCTATTTGCAGGTTGAAAGATGAAAAGCTGCCCTGAAAAATACCTGCAATCACTACGATTGTTGTAAGCAGAGAACCGATTGCCACAATGAAAATGACAGGATTTTTAATCAGTAATGCAGGGTTTAATTTGATTACACTGTCTTTTACAGCTTTTAATAATATCTTTTTATTAAAAAGGCCTGTATATTGTTTTGTACTCATTTTGTGTAAAAATTAAAAAGTCACTCCACTATTCATTTGCAAATGCTCCATAACAGGGCCGAGTGATAAAGCAGGGAAATGCGTTAACCCGCCTATAATAAGAATAACAGCGATCAGCAAACCGATAAACAGCCAATTGTCGGTACGGAATGTGCCTGCCGAAAGCGGGGTAATTTTCTTTTTAGCCATGGTCCCGGCTATTGCAAGTACCGGAATAATAATTCCAAAACGACCAATCAGCATTCCGAAACCAAGAGTCAGATTATAAAATACCGTATTTGCATTTAACCCGGCAAAAGCGCTGCCGTTGTTTCCTGCAGCCGAACTGTAAGCATAGAGTATTTCTGATAAACCGTGAGGCCCTGCATTATTAAGGCTCGATAAACCGTAACTGCTTACCGAAGCCCATGCAGAAAAAAGTTGTATTACTAAATTTGGTGCAAGAACCGCTATGATGGCCATTTGAACTTCAAAAGCCTCAATTTTTTTGCCCAGGTATTCAGGTGTTCGCCCAACCATCAGTCCGGCAATAAAAACCGTGATGATAATAAATATTATTATTCCATATAATCCTGCACCTACACCACCAAAAATAACTTCACCCAGCATAATATTGATCATGGCTATCATGCCGGCAATTGGTGAAAGGCTATCGTGCATTGCATTTACAGAGCCACTAGAGGCTGACGTGGTAGCTGTTGACCAAAGGATGCTGTTGGTGATACCAAACCGGGTTTCCTTACCTTCCATCAGATGTAAATGTCCAAAAATTGGATTGGCTGAATACTCAGCACACAATGAAATACTCAGGCCTGCAACAAATAAAATCATCATAGCAGTAAAAATTGTCCAACCCTGACGTGTCGAACCGACCATTTTGCCATATGTGTAAGTCAGCGCCGCCGGGATAAGCAAAATGGAAAGCATTTCGAGAAAATTACTTAAAGGGGTAGGGTTCTCAAAAGGGTGTGAACTATTGGCATTGAAGAATCCTCCGCCGTTTGTACCCAGTTGTTTGATTACAATCTGCGAAGCTGCAGGCCCCATAGGGATTATCTGCGGTGCACCCTGTAATGTCTGAACCGTTTCATACGTTTTGAAATTTTGTACAACACCCTGACCAACCAGTACAACTGCGAACAATATAGAAAGTGGTAAAAGTATATATAACGTTGAACGCGTAAGATCTGTCCAGAAATTACCAAGCTTATCGGTGGTTTTTCGGGAAATGCCTCGTATGAGTGCAAGTAAAACCGCTATTCCGGTTGCTGCGCTTACAAAGTTCTGCACTGTGAGTCCCAGCATTTGCACGAAGTAACTTAATGTTGTTTCCCCGGCATACCCCTGCCAGTTCGTATTGGTCATGAAACTAACTGCTGTATTGAAAGCGGAATGCCACGAAACATTTGGCAGGTTTGCGGGATTCAGGGGCAAATGTGCCTGAAAGAGCTGCATTAAAAACACAAAAATAAATCCAATCAGATTAAACATCAGCAAACCGAAGGTGTAAGACTTCCAGTTTGTTTCTTCGGCGGGGTCTATTCCGCAGGATTTATATGCCAGTTTTTCGAGCCAGCCAAAAACAGGTAACATTATATGTTTTTTCCCTGTAAACACCGTGTACATGTAGTTGCCTAAAACCGGCGTAAGCCCAATCAATAAGGCAAAAAATAAGAATATCTGAATAAAATCCTGAGCTGTCATTATTGTTAATATTATCAGAATGTTACAGAAGATGAATATGGAATATATCCTCCAGCATCCTTGCAAGGATGTAACCTGCAAAAAGCAAACCTGCAACTGCTATTATAGTAGTGACAATTATCCAGAACATTATCTAAAATTTTTCAGGTTTAAGCAGTGTATACACCAGATAGCCGAGAATAAAAACAGCAATTATAATACCTGCCAGGTAATCCATGTTTTCATGACCCGCTGCGTTTTGAACACCTTCATGGCTGATGGCAGTAATGGCAGTAAATGTGAGAGCAATCAATTGCATCTTTATGAATTTTTATCAGAACAAAGGTAAACCCGGCCTTATAAGTTTTTTATAAAGAGTTGACAGACAAGTATAAATATATTATAAAGAGTAGCAGGTGGAGAGCCAGCCAGATCAATATGATCAATAAACTGGTTTTGTGATGAATTATAGAACCGGGTTTAGCTGTAATGTATAATTTACTAAGTTGCTACTTATTAAGTTTTCATTAAAAATCTGATTAACGAATGATGATTAACGATTTTAGAATTAAGAAATAATAAATATATAATAATGATTATCAATAGTATAACAAAATGAGCCCTTTCTTCTTAAATCAAAAATCCTTGTTCCTTGTTCTTAAATCTTCCCTTTTCTTAAAACCAGCAACCTGAGTTAATTACTGGATATTTTAGCTATTGTTAATTTTTTAACAACCAGCCTTTCCCGTTATAAATATACTCCCCGATATTAATATTCTGCTTGTAAAGCAATGCCCTGGAATCGTCAATAAACCGTTTCATCTGGATGAAGTCAGCAGGATTGGCAAAAAACTCAGGTCTTTTTTCAAACTCCGAACAGGGGAGGATATAAAACTGCTTCCGGTACTTTACAATCGGAGTATAGACCCATATCAGGAAGAAACCTGCGTTTGATATTTTCCACGAGCTTCCCGTTTTTTCAATATCAATTTTAACCATTGATCCTCCGTCGGTTTTGGGTTTCCGCTGGTTCGAGATGAAGTTGCCAAGTGAGTAAACCACAGCTTTGTTCATCGCACTGCCATCCCTGTACCATATCATTTTCTGAAGAACGTGCGGATGTGATCCTATTATCAGGTCAACCCCCTTTGAAAAGAAATATGCAGCCAGTTCTGACTGCTCCGGCGTTTGTACCGTATCGTATTCAGTTCCCCAGTGAAGGAATAGAATTAACATATCCGGATTAAGGCTTTTTGCCTTCTCAATATCCCGGGTCACACTTTCTTTGTCGAGTATATTTACGATTACCGGTTCCGGTACTGCGTTCCCGTTTGTACCGTATGTATAATTAAGAAGGGCAAGCGAGAGGCCATCTTTTCTGATCATCAAAGGCTGAAGAGCTTCCTTTGATTCCTGGCTGAGAAATGTACCGGTATGAGGTATGCCAAGACTGTCGAGCCGGTTTATGGTGCCTGTAATGCCTGTTTTACCACGGTCGGCAGCGTGATTATTAGCTGTAACCAGGTAGTCAATGCCCGCGTTCCGGCAGGCAACGGCAAGTGCAGCTGGGGAACTGAACTGCGGATACCCCTTGTAGGGTTGACCAGCAAGTGTGACCTCAAAATTTGCTATTGCAATGCCGGCTTCAGATATCAGCGGCCTGACATACGAAAAGACAGTATCATAACTATACGTGCGGGTTTCCCTGTTCTCGGCCGACCATATCTGTTCGTCATGGCCCATTATATCTCCGATGAAGAGAAGCGACATTTTATCTGCCGGAACCGTGCTAACCTGCCCGATAGCTAAAACGCTAAAAGTCAGGAAAAACGAAGTATATAATGCCTTTTTGAGCATATTTCAGGAGAATGTGAGACTGGATTTTATTATCCGTTCAGCCTCAGCAAAGATACTTTTATTGTTAAAAAATCATATTAAAGGCACGACCATAAACCATGATTGTTGTAAAACACTGAAAATTTGTCTTTAATAAATCTCTTTCTGACATTAATAATATTTAATTTTGCCCTCTTTCGTGTTGATACTATAACATGGCCCGACATCTCCCTGATATAAAAAAGCTCTCTTTAGCGGGACTGATAATAACTCTTGGTATAGTCTTCGGCGACCTTGGTACCAGCCCTCTCTATACAATGAGGGCAATTATAAGCGGAGGAAGCAAAAATTTTAATGAATTGCTGATCTATGGGAGTATCTCCTGTATCTTCTGGACATTAACACTTTCGACTACAATAAAATACATACTTATTACCCTTCGCGCTGACAACAACGGTGAAGGAGGTATTTTTGCCCTTTTTGCCCTGATCAGGCAAAAATCTTCCTGGGCAGCGGTTCTTACTATGATCGGGGGAGCCGCACTGTTAGCCGACGGAGTGTTAACACCATCAATCACTGTCACATCATCAATTGAAGGGTTAAAGCTCTTCAGACCTGACATCCCTGTTGTTCCTATTGTTCTTATTATTCTTGCGATTCTTTTTTTCATTCAGCAGTTCGGGACTAATTTTGTCGGAAGTTCATTCGGACCGATCATGTTTGTCTGGTTCTCGACGATCGGAGTGCTTGGCTTCCTGCAGGTTATACAGCACCCGGGCATACTGGCAGCTATAAGCCCTGTTTATGCATACCGTTTCCTGACCGCATATCCGGGAGGTTTCATTCTTCTTGGTGCAGTTTTCCTTTGTGTTACCGGGTCGGAGGCGCTTTATGCAGACCTGGGTCATTGCGGCAGGACCAATATCCGTGTTTCCTGGATTTTTGTCAAGCTGACATTGCTTTTGA
Source organism: Bacteroidales bacterium (assembly GCA_003152835.1). GTDB lineage: Bacteria > Bacteroidota > Bacteroidia > Bacteroidales > VadinHA17 > LD21. The sequence goes on from PMBC01000130.1 coordinate 15,964, forward strand.
GCTATTTTGGACAAGGAGCCTGGCTGATGATGCATATTGAATCCGGTGCATACGTCAATCCGTTCTTTGAGATGATGCCGAGATGGTTCCTGATTCCGGGAGTTGTTCTTGCCACAGCAGCAGCAATTATTGCCAGCCAGGCGATAATAAGCGGCTCATTTACACTTATAAGTGAGGCAGTCTCGCTCAACTTCTGGCCAAAGCTCAGGATACTTCACCCTACATATGTCAGGGCACAGGTTTATATTCCGACAGTAAACTGGTTTCTCTGGTTTGCCACCAGCATGGTCGTCATAATCTTCAGTGAATCGTCAAATATGAATGCTGCCTACGGGCTGGCAATTACAATCACCGAAATAATGACCACCTTCCTGCTTTCGTTCTATCTCTTCCAGAAAGGGCTGAATCACAGGCTCGTACTTGCACTTTTTATGACATACCTTACTATTGAAGGAGGTTTCCTTGTAGCAAACCTGCATAAATTCACATCCGGAGGCTGGATGACATTTTTTCTTGCATCGGCGTATTTCCTGGTTATGTTCGCATGGTATTTCGGAAGGAAGATAAAAAACAGGTATATTACTTTTGCCGACCTCAATAAATACCTTGACCTTTTCAAAGACCTCAGCAAGGATGAATCGGTTCCGAGGTTTGCCACAAACCTTGTCTATATTATAAGAGCGAACAAGTACGATCAGGTTGAATCCAAGGTGATCTATTCAATCTTTCATAAACAGCCCAAACGGGCCGATACATATTGGTTTCTTCATATCGACAGAGTCAACGAGCCAAATACTTTCAAATATCACGTAACCCAAATAATCCCGGGGGTACTCATCAGGATTGATTTTCGTATCGGCTTCAAAGTTGATCCAAAAATCAACCTTTATTTCCATGAGGTTATCGAGGACCTGCAGAATTCAGGAGAGATCATGCTCCGGAGCAGCTATGAATCACTCAGGAAGCATGATATTGGGGGTGACTTCAAGTTTATCCTGATTGACAGGATAATGTCGCGCGATTTTACACTCTCACACTGGGAAAACTTCATCCTTTCACTGAACAGCCTTGTCAGGAAGCTTAGCATAACCGATATCCGTACACTTAACCTGGACACGACAAACACTATCATTGAGCAGGTTCCGATATCTGTTGATCAGCCGTTAAGCTACAGGATCAAACGAATGCAGTAGACAAAGTGCAGATATATTAAATTAATTATCTTTGCCGGCTTCAAAAAGTCTTTCATTTATGAGTGTTGATTCGAAGAAAATAAAAGCAGGGGATCATCATTTTGATATAAGGAAACTATCTCTGGCTGGGATTATAGTTACTCTCGGCATTGTTTACGGTGACCTGGGTACCAGCCCTCTGTACACGGTCAGGGCCATCATAACAAATGCGAAAACATTCAACGAACTGCTGATTTACGGTTCCCTTTCATGCGTTTTCTGGACGCTGACAATGCAGACTACCATAAAATATATCATTATAACTTTGAGGGCCGATAATAAAGGTGAAGGAGGCATATTTGCCCTTTTTGCCCTCATAAGAAGAAAAAGTGTGTGGATTGCTATTCTGACGATGATAGGCGGATGCGCATTGCTTGCCGACGGAGTCATTACTCCGGCAATTACAGTAACTTCATCAGTTGAGGGGCTGAGGCTGATTTATCCGGCTATTACGGTAATCCCTATTGTCCTTATTATTTTTGCCGTACTTTTTTTCATGCAGCAGTTCGGGACAAATGTTGTCGGAGCTTCATTTGGCCCTATTATGATTATTTGGTTTTTGATGCTGGGGATCCTCGGTTTCTCACAAATCATTCATTATCCCGCTATTCTCCATGCCCTGAATCCGGCCTACACTATAAGATTCCTCGCTAAGTTCCCCGGAGGTTTTATTCTTCTTGGAGCAGTATTCCTTTGCACTACAGGTGCTGAAGCACTTTATTCCGATATCGGACACTGCGGACGGGCAAATATCCGTGTCTCCTGGATTTTTGTTAAGATAACATTGATCCTGAATTACTTCGGTCAGGGTGCATGGGTAATGTTACACTATACCCAGGGTACGGAAGTACTTCCTTTCTTTGCCATAATGCCAAAGTGGTTTCTTTTAACGGGAATCATTGTTTCGACGGCAGCTTCAATTATAGCCAGTCAGGCGCTTATCAGCGGTTCATTTACACTTATCAGCGAAGCTGTATCCCTTAATTTCTGGCCGCAGGTAAAAATATCCAACCCGACTTTTGTGAAAGGACAAGTTTACATTCCCTTCGTTAACTGGTCCCTCTGGATAATGTGCAGCCTTGTGGTTATTTTCTTCCGGGAATCATCAAATATGGAGGCAGCTTACGGGCTGGCCATAACTATAACAATGATTATGACAACCTTTCTATTGTCATACTACCTTAAACAATCCGGAGTCAATCGCTGGATACCTGTACTGGTAATGATCGTTTTTCTTAGTATTGAAGGTAGTTTTTTAATCGCCAATCTTCATAAATTCAAGTATGGCGGATGGTTCACCCTTCTTCTTGCTGCAATATATTTTCTTGTCATGTACGGCTGGTATTTCGGACGAAAGATCAAGAACAGGCATATATCCTTCATCAACCTTGGAAATTATATTGAACTTTTCAAAGATCTCAGGAATGATAAAAGTGTGCCAAAGCTTGCTACCAATCTTGTTTATGTCATTAAAGCCAACAGGAAGGACCAGGTTGAATCAAAAGTTATTTACTCCATTTTTGAAAAGCAGCCCAAACGGGCCGATACTTACTGGCTGCTCCATATCGACAGGGTGGATGAACCGAACCGGTTTGAATATAAGGTAAATCATATTATACCGGGAGTTCTTATAAGAGTCGATTTTCATATCGGGTTCAAGGTCGATCCGAAAATAAATCTCTATTTCAGGGAAGTGGTTGAAGATTTGGTTAAATCAGGTGAGATAAAACTTGAAAGCAGCTTCGCATCAATGAAGAAACACGGCTTCCCCGGCGATTTTAAATTTGTCCTTCTCGACAGGATCTTGCTGCGTGATTTTAAACTATCAAAGACCGATAATTTCATCCTGGCCATCAGGAATATTGCAAGACATCTGAGCATTCCCGAAGAGAGGACTCTGCACCTTGACCCTTCCAGCACTATCGTGGAAAAAGTACCTATCCTTATTAATCAGCCTGTTGCCAGGAGGATTGACAGGGAGTGATAAATTACATTGGCATTTTATGGAGAATTCTATATTTTAGGACCTCTTTATTAATAATTTACCCATGATAAACATCCCTAAAACGGATAAAAAGAGAATCGTCATTGCAGGATGCGGATTTGCAGGCCTGACTCTGGCAAAGAAGCTAAAAAATTCCGGATTGCAGGTCGTTATAATCGATAAGCATAATTATCACCAGTTTCCACCTCTGTTTTATCAGGTAGCATCGGC
>PMBC01000067.1:0-463 GCA_003152835.1 Bacteroidales bacterium
AGAAAAACCTGAGGGGCAGACCCGGGTTAAGCTGGGACGTTTTGATGAGAATTATAAATTAAGCTATAGAGATATCAGGTTTACAACAAAGGATGGAACCCTGTATGCTTTTTGTCTTGGAATTCCTACAGAGGATATAGTTATAAAATCACTGGGAAAAAATTCCACGCTTGCTGAAAAACAGGTTTCTTCCGTTAAAATGATGGGAAGCGATGCTAAGGTAAGATGGTCGCAGAAAAATGACCGCATGGTCATAAAGAAGCCTGTTAAAATGCCTTCATGGCAGGTATTGGGATTTAAAATAGAATTCAAGAAATAGCTAAATAAACCCATCATGGAAAATGCTAACAATTCACGCCGCGCTTTCCTTAAGAAAGCCGCACTGGGTAGCCTGGTGGCAATCAGTATCCCTGAGATACTGGCAGCCTCTTCACCTAAGTTCAAAACTAAACATGTCTCACCG
>PMBC01000067.1:531-7276 GCA_003152835.1 Bacteroidales bacterium
CTGAACGGCACCTATAACGGCACTGTCGAAATTTACAGGAAAGATTATATAGCTATGCTTGAAATGACAAAGCGTGTGATGCCTGATGTGAAGCTGATAATTGGTGAGCCTTACGGTGTGAGGGGAATAAAAGCCGTAAATGATAACTGGTATCCTGAATTCTATGAGTACCAGAAAGCTGCACGGCAGATAGCAGCTCAGTTCGGAGCGTCATTTATTCCATACCAGGCAATTTTCGATGAGGCGCAGAAGCATGCGCCGGGCGTTTACTGGACTGCCGATGGAGTTCATCCTACTCTTGCCGGTGCACAGCTTATGGCGAAGGCATGGATGGATGTGATCAAATAATTATTTCATTTTTGGAATTGTGAAGAAAAACGAGCTTCCTTCGCCGGGTTTGCTTTCTACCCAAATCCTGCCATTATTCTTTTCGATAAACTCCTTGCATATTATTAATCCTAATCCGGTTCCTTCTTCTCCATTGGTCCCTTTATTGGAGAAATTAGAATCAATTTTGAATAATCTCTGCTGGTTTTCGGGAGTTATTCCAACCCCGTTATCACGGATCTCTACCCGGAGGTCATGATTATTTTCTTCCAATGAAACATAAATCCTTCCATCCTTTGGTGTGAACTTGATTGCATTTGTAATCAGATTGCGGATGACCATTTCAATCATGTTTTTGTCTGCGAATCCATGTTTATCAGTTCCGGAATTTTTATCAGATGAAATGTTTTTTTGATCAAAATTTTGCTGCAGCAGGTTCAACGTATCACCAATAATGGATGAAATGTCAATCTCAACCGGTTCAAATGACATCTTATCTCTTTGCGTCCTCGACCATGTCAGAAGATTTTCCACAAGTGAATAAATATGATGGGAAGAATTCTGTATCATTCTTGCATAATTCTTATGTTCTGTATTACTGTTCCCTTTAAATTCCTCAACCATGATATCTGATAATCCCATAAGGGATTGGAAAGGACTTCGTAAATCGTGAGCGATGATTGAAAAAAACTTGTCTTTTGTCGAATTGAGCTTTTGCAGCTGATCTTTCTGCAGGTTAAGGATTTTAGACTGCTCTTCAATATAGATTTGTTTCTCCAGAACCTGATCGAGGCTTTCCTTCAGCTTAAAGGTACGATCATCAACTTTCTTTTCCAGTTCTGCATTATAGCGCTGCAATAAAGATATCCGGTAGAAGTAATATCCAATTGCAGATGCAGAAAGAATAAATATCAATAAACCTGAAAACCACCATGTTTGCCAGAAGGGCGGGATAACCTTAATCTGAAGAATGCGTGGCTCAGGGTTCCATAAACCATCGCCGTTTGCTCCTTCAAGGACGAATGTGAAATCTCCACCTCTCAGGTTTGAATAGGAAGCAAAATTCATAATTCCTGTAGAATAATTCCATTCATGTTCAAGCGGCATCAGCTTATATCTGAACTGGTTATTCCTGGAGTCTGAGTAATGAAGAGCAGCAAACTCAATCAGCACAGGGCTATGCTTGTACGAGAGGTATAATTGTCTGGTTTCATTCAGGGCTTTTTCGAGTACAACCCTGTTTTTGATTTTTTCACCTATTTCAACGGTGCGGTTATAAATTTTGAGCCGGGTAAATGCCAGCCTGGGAAAATAAGGATTACTCCTGATCGAATCAGGAGAAAAAATATTGAAGCCCTGAACACCTCCGAAATAGAATTCACCATTTTTATTCTTATATGATGCAAATTCCCTGAATTGCTCACCCTGTAAACCATCCTGGCTGCCGAATTTCAATAGTTTAAAGGAGTTGGGATATCTGACCGCACCTCTCATTTTTACCAGTCCGGATCCAGTGCTTACCCACAGGCTGCCGTAGTCGTCTTCGAGTATATCAAGTATCGCATTGGATGGCAATCCCTGGTTAAGTCCGGTATATGTGAGCGAATCGGTTTCAGTATCAACATGAAAGAGACCTTTATTTGTTCCAACCCAGAGATTATTTCTGGTATCGATATAGATTGCCTTAATTGTTGTTGAGAAATAATCGGGATATTTCTTGTCGAATCTGTTATTTGACTTGTTGAATAAATAAATTCCGTTACCTGAAGTGCCTGCCCAGATTTTGTTTTTTCTGTCCCTGAATATTGTCAGAACTTCGATGTTAAGGTTGTAGTGCATGAAATTTCCTGTTCCCTTTTTAAGGAAATCGACACCTTTATCGGTTCCGATCCATAAATTTTCATCTTCATCAAGAACCAATGTCCGGATCAGATTGCTTGAGATTGAATTTACAGGATCCTTGCCGGCGGGAAAGTGAGTTATCTTACCTGTTGCAATGTTCAGATAGTCAATCCCTGCGTTGTAATAACCTATCCAGAGGTTTCCTGATTTTTCCTCGGCCAGGGCCTTTACATTTTCTCCTGCAAGTGAATTTGGAATACCCGTCTCAGGTTTGTATTCCAGAAATTTCCTTGTCTTCCTGTTGAATTTGAATAATCCTCCCTCTTCAGTGCCGATCCAGATATTCTCATTGTCGCAATCAGTGAAGCAGTTGATGTTCTTTGCGAAGAACATCGTCTCTTCATCGGAAAGATTATACAGGCGGAATGGCTTTCTCCTGAAATCAGTGTAGCTTACACCGAAAGAGAATGTGCCCGTCCACAATACTTCATTCGGATCAATAAAGATATCAAATATGGAGTTGCTCCTGGTCGTCGAAGGAAGCGGATCGACCTGCTTCACCAGGACTAATGAGTCGCTACCGGCTTTTCTGAAGAATATCCCAAGACGAGTTCCTACCCAGATATTTCTGTATTTATCATTTATTATTTTTCTCACTCTGAAGCTTAAAGGATTGCCGGGATCGGGAAAAAAATGTCTCACACTTGAGTCAGCAGGGGTTAAAACAAAAATGCCATTATCCTGAGTGCCTGCCCATATGGAATTTGAGCGATCTTTGAAAAAAGTATTAACCTGGTCCTTTGTTTCAGATGTAAGCTGGATTTTTTTTACAGGTTTACAAATTCTATTCCTAATGTTATAAGTAATTATTCCGTCATACCGTGTGCCGAGCCACAGATTACCTTCATCATAAAGAAGAGAGAGCACTGAATACTCTTTTGAGGGGCGCAGTGAGACTGCCTTAATGGAATTCAGAAGGCAATCATATTTGAACAATCCTCTCTCACAACCAAGCCATATTTCACCATTTGCCCCCTCTTCGATTGCATAAACCCTTCCAGTCAGCTCCGGACCGCTTGTTGAATCACATTCTTCAATTTTGTCCTTTATATAGTTGTACCTGAAAAGCGAATATGATCCGATCAGAAGATTTCCATTTGCGACATTCTTAATTACGCTTACCTGTGCTGTCCTTGCAAGGTTGCCGGTGAGATTATCCTGTGCATAATACTTTATGTTAATTCCATCGTACCTGCAAACTCCATCATTTGTTCCGAACCACATGAATCCGTACTTATCCATCGAGACTGCGTTTACCTTATTATTTGGCAGCCCATCATCAATTGTAATATACCTGAAAAACAGGTCATTAGGATCAACACTCTGGCAATGTGCTTCAGGAATTACTGTTGCAAAGAGCACGATTATCAGATACTGTTTTATGCTCTTCAATTCTGGAAAAAATTTGTTCATGTTCAAACCATGCTTTCCCCGGAGAGATAATATTTTTTAATATTTATGTAAATGTAATCAGATATTGATTCGTCATTATTAAAATAGCTTCAAAAATTAATTCGGCAATATGATTTAACAAGATTTAAGTATTTCGTTTGTAGTTATTTTATAAATTGTTGCTTTCCTTTTAAACCATATTTGATTATGATGAAAAAGCGCGAAGAGTTGAGAAAAACGGGTTTCTATTTTATAGGTTTCACGATCCTGCTTATTGCAGTTTCTGCGGGGAAGCCGATTGTTTCTGGTGTTTTTGACTGGAGTAAATTTAAGACTGTAAGGACCCATACCGGTTCAGTTATTAATATTCTGAAAGGACCTACCAGGTCTCTTGAAATGTTTGATATCAAGGCAATCTCGCTGCATTCAGGCAAAGCCACGCATACATACCTTGTCGGGAAAGAGAGTGATGAGTTACTTATTGTAAAGGAAGGTTACGCAGAGATAACAATAAATTCGATTTCAAATCTGCTTTGTGAAGGCAGCATAGCTATAGCATCTCAGGGCGATAGGGTACAGGTTAAAAACATTAAACCCGGGAACCTGGTATATTATTCGATCGTTTTCAAACCAAGGCCGGCTAAAATTCACCGCGAAACATCAAAGAAAGTATCTCCTTTCTTTTCCTCCTGGGACACTATTTCTTTTAAGCCGTCGGCCAGCGGAGGGCGCAGGAGTATTATCCAGCAGCCTACCTCGACACTGAAGCAGCTTGAAATACATACTACAACACTAAAGGAGGGATTGCCGAGCCATGCTGCGCATACTCATCCTGACGAAGAGATAATACTGGTTCGTCTTGGAACTGTCGATCAAACTATCAGCGGAACTCATTATCGTCTTGGTCCGGGTTCCCTGATATTTGCTACCAACGATGACCTTCACGGGATAAGCAATGCAGGGGTGGGGCAATGTGAATATTATGCTATAAGGTGGCTTACATATTAAATTCTAACTATTTGAAACAAGGCTATAAAATAAAAATTAAAACCTCAGAATATGACAAAATCAATAATCTCAAGACGCAAATTTATAGGAACAACTGCTGCGGCTGCCGCATTTGCAATTATTCCCGTTAATTCTCTCGCTTTCGGAAAAAAGAGTAAGAAACCCAACTCTAAAGTCAACGGAGTTCAGCTGGGTTGCACAACATACAGTTACCGGAATATGCCACACAAGGTGGACGATGTTATTCCATATCTGCTGCTTGCCGGCATTAACTCAATCGAGCTCAGAAGCGTGGCTGAGGAGGATCTGGGTCTCCCCCAGGTGCCTGCCAGGCCAAGGGGCCAGATGAGTGATCAGGAAAAAGCTGATTTTGCCAAAGTTGCAGATGAAATAAAGGAAAAGCAGCGCCAGTGGAGGTTGTCATTGCCAATGGCAAGGTATGCCGATATGAGGAAGAAGTTCAATAAAGCCGGTATTGATGTCCATATCGCCAAGTTTGCTCCTTCTTCATGGACCGATGCAGAAATAGATTATGCATATGACGCTGCGAAAGTGCTGGGATCGATCGGAATTACAGACGAATACAGCGATGCAGCTGCCAAACGTCTTGGTAAATTCGCTGAAAAGCATCACAGTCTGGCTATGTACCATCTGCATGCACAGGCAGCAGAACCAGGGTTCTCGTTCGAAAATGTCATTAAAGATTCCCCCGCGAATATGATAAACCTTGACGCAGGCCATTATTATGGTGCAACCGGAAAACATCCTAACGATGTGATTATAAAATATCACGACAGGATGCGGAGCATTCATATAAAAGATAAAACAGGGCCGACGAGCAATCCCGCTGGTTTCAATATGCCTTTCGGAAAAGGAGAGACCCCCATAAAGGATATCCTGTTGCTTCTGAAAAAGGAAAAGTGGCCTATTGAAGTTGATGTTGAGCTCGAATACGATATTCCTGAAGGTTCCGATCCTGCAAAAGAGGTCGTAAAAAGCATCGAGTATATGAGGAATATTCTCGAATAAGGTAATCAGGCTTTTTTAGATAATCTGTGTTAATCTGCGTGATCTGCGGTAGAAAAAAATATTAATTTCCCGCTGATCTCGCTGATTTTCGCAGATATAGATTCGGTTTCTTTGAGGTTTTTACTACTTCAGCGAAGCTTTTGAAAAGATATCAGCAGGAATCGTTTCATCAAGTTTGATCGATGAAATGATGAATTGGGTTCCGTCGCCACTCCTGAGCATATCCTTGAATATCATCTTCATGGGAAACCATCGGCCCTGTATCTTCTGAACATCGGTCAGGCTGGTCCTCTTAAGAAGCTTGCCGCTCTTGCCGTACAGCTCCTCCTTCAGGGGGATGTTCCTTTCCTGGTCGACCCATACCTTACGCACTTCATAAGCTTCGCCCTCTTCCAGGGCATTTAGCTGAAGGACCCAGCATTTGCGGTTATCTGCCGTATCCTGGGCCGTCACGGAAGCATTATAGTGGTTAGCAAGTGCCGGATCTTCCATCATGTCTTCATAAGAAAGATCCGATCCCATGACCGACTGGCGCAGCATCTGACCGGTGATCTGGATGATCCTGTCGGTCGAAGGAGAAAAAATCCATAGCTTGTCTTCCATCTTCAGCATTTTGGTTCCCTTTTCCCTGGCGGGACTGGTATATTCGGTATAAGCTTTCTTCTCGCCTTCGGCCCACGAATTGAATTCGATGGTCCTGCTTCCCCTTGCACCGCTTATTACCATTTTTGCCGTCAGTATACGGGTTTTGGCAGTGAGATTCTTGTCAATAAGATTTAGTATATCCTTTCCTGACGGTTGGGATGACGCCTGCATGGTCAGGAAGCTTAAAGTGAGAAAAATCAGCTGTTTCATTATTATTCTTTTTTGAAAATTATAACTGGAGCTCCTTGAAAAGCGTTGCAGTTTGTCTTCTGTAAATCCCGATACCCGCAAGAGCTGTGCCAAGAACAGTGGCGAGGATCCCCGGGATAAATCCCATGTACCAGGATGCTGGTGTGATCTTTGTCCTGAAAACCCCTGGCATGATCATTGTAGCGCTCTCCATCAGCTTGCTCAGATCTATCCCTTTCTGCTGAACCAGGTA
>PMBC01000067.1:7324-23601 GCA_003152835.1 Bacteroidales bacterium
CCGTTCATGAGATCGATGAGAGTTCCAAGATCGTTCTGGTCGCGAAGCCTGAGCATTACCGGGGCAAACTGGTCCTGATTTTCCGGATGCTTTTTATTGAAGGATGCCATTACCTCAGTCGCTTTCGCATCATCATAATAATCAGTTCCGGTGAATCCGAGTATCTCGTTGCAGGCACCTTCCATATCGAGGGCTTTCCTGGCATCTGAAATATCCATTATTATTGATCCTCTGTCCAGCGAAGCAATACCGTAGCGTATTGTTCCTGCGACTGAATAATTGTAAATGGACAATTCACCGAACATCGTCGATCCGATGAATGTCACCTTATCCTTTATTTTAATTCCCAGTTTCTGAGCAAATGAACTGCTTACCAGTACCTCTCCCGGTGAAACAGGTAATTTGCCATCGACGAGTATCTTTTCAAGGTTGAGTCTCTCTTTTTCACCGGAATCTTTATTGAACATGTCAATTGCAATTCCTGCAAAGGGTCCCTGGCTTAAAGTTTCGTTGTTCTTATCAGGTAAATCGAGTAGCCCTCCGAATTCGATCCTTTCCACCCATGAAACCGCAGGAAAATCGCTTCTTAAGCTCCTGATGATCTCATCCGTACCTGTAAGTGCCAGGTCAACGGGAAGCTGATCCATATTCTGCTGATAAGCCCTGGTCATGACCTTAAGATGGCCGGTGGCCAGCTTTGCATTCAGGTTAATCGAATCACCAAGTATGCCTGTGATCCATGTAGTAAGAAGGATAGTCAGCATTACACCGAAGGCAACGACAATCAGCGGCAGCCTGCTCCTGTGACTATCCCTTAATAATCCTTTGATCAGAAATCTTATCATTGTACTTTTCCCCTTAAAGCTTCTGTAGGTTTCATTTTCGCAATTTTCCTCGAAGGAATATAACTCACAATTGCTGTTGCTGCCATGACAATGACTGACATTATTATGATTGTTCCGGCTCCATAGACCGGGTATATTTTTTCGGCCAGGGTGAACCCGTAACCCTCTGTACCTTTCGGCATAGCTAAGCCGTATTTTGCGAGCAGGTATAACAGTGGAGTTCCCCAAATCGCTCCGGCGATGACTGCAAGAACAGCATGCATCGCTCCCTCGACAGTGAAGAGCCATACAACCTGCCAGCGTGTCATACCGAGAGCTATATCTGTTCCAATTTCTTTTTCTCTCCTGAAGATCGAAAGCACCTGGGTATCGAACACTGCCAGCAGGGCCAGTGAAAGGAGGATCAGGTAAACGGTTGAACTGGCAATATGCTTGGTCTTTATTATTGTATCAAAATCAGCGAAAAGAACATCATAGCCTTTATGAATCCATCCGGGTATTGTCGGGGCGTAAATTATGTCTCGTTTCAGAATTATATATGTAGCCTGGCCTTTCATGCTTGTCATCTGCTGCAGCCTGTCCAGAGGCAGCCATATCTGGTTGTTGTCGATAGTGGCGACATTTGAATGAAAAATACCTGCTATTCTGATTTCTTTAGCATCAAAAGTGCCATTGGCATCTCTCCACCTTATTGTGACTATGTCATTTTCAGAAAGTTTTGTCGCATTTGCCATTCTTATGCCGATTATAGCATTTATGGTGCTGCTGTCTTCCTTCATCAGTGATGTGGGCATCCTGATTATTTGCTGAGAAGGATCAATACCTTTCAACAGAATATTCTTCATTCTTCCTTCCGGATACACGGTAGCCTGCGTTATAAGCACAGGTACTGCATTTCCATTTGTGCGCAGTTTTTCAATTTCCGTCGGAAGCAGCCCGTGTGCGTCATTTAGGGAAAGAGGATCATATGGATCATACCGGTCATGCCAGTATTCGCCTCCGCCCACTTCCCATTCCTTCATGTCTTTTTTTGCCTGAATGTTCCATCCTTCAAGAATTCCCCAGGCCATGACAAGAAGGACAAGCGAGAGGGAGAGGACAAATACATTCAGCCATGTCCTCAGGCCTGCGCCCACAAGATTTTTATATGCCAGTTTAAATGCAAGCATAGGTCATTGATATTTATGATTCTAAAACCTCATCATGTGAAACTTTACCATCTACGAGTGTGATCTTACGTCTAAGGTAGCTTATTACCTTCTCGTCGTGCGTGGCAAAAATAAATGTAGTATGAAGCTCCCTGTTCAGCTTCTGCATAGTCTGAAGTATATGGTGCGAATTATCAGCATCAAGGTTCGCCGTCGGCTCATCAGCCAGCACAATATCCGGATGTTTGACCATTGCGCGGGCAATGGCGACCCTCTGGCATTCTCCGCCGGAAAGCTGGGCAGGCTTCGATTTTTCCTTGTCCGATAGACCTACCCATGCAAGCGCTTCAAGCACTGCCTTCTTCCTTTCACCGGTGCTCATGCTGAGAAGAAGAAGCGGGAATTCCACGTTCTCAAAGACCGTATAAACCGGAAGAAGGTTATAGGTCTGGAAGATGAAACCCATATGTTTTCTCCTGATCATTGCGGCCTCCTTTACCGAAAGACTCTTGCTCGGATTCCCAAGGATAATGGCATCACCGTCGGTAGGATTATCAAGCAGGCCGATAATGTTCAACAGAGTTGTCTTACCCGATCCTGACGGACCTACGACCCCCGAAAACTCTCCTCTTGAGAATGTAAGGTTTATCCCTCGGAGTGCTGTGAATTCACTCAACCCCATCGGAAACCTCTTTGTCAGATCCTGCACCCTGATTATTTCAGAATTATCCATCTACACAAAATATTAATTGTTTTTTTAACTTTTACCTTGTGACACTGACGCTCCTTCGTCCTGACACTTCGGTCAGGATCTTTGATTCGCTTCGACTTTTGTCTTTTGTCTTTTGTCTTTTGTCTTTAATAGTTATATACTACCATAACCTGACCTCCAAATCCTGCAAACATATTCGGCCCTGACCCGTAATTGAAAAGGCTGAATGTCTCCGGATTCCAGAACCCGATAATGTTCAAAGCCAGATTATCAAATGTAAATGATAAATTGGCAAATCTGTACAATCCATTGTTTTTCCAGTCATAAAAAACAATGGCGTTGATCCTGGTTATTATTGAGAGCGGACAACCTGCTGAAAATCCGGTGAATGAGAAGTTCTCTCCTTTTGAAAAAGCCTTGTTGGAAGAAGTGTAAAACATTTGTTCGGCCGTAATATTGAGGCCGTTGATGATCCCGAAAGTGTAATCGGCGCCTATTGTTGCTGCTCTCGTGAAAGGTGATATCTCATCCTGCTTCTGATGTGTTATAGCACTCTCGAGCCACAAGCCGATCCCAAGGTCAACCTTAATGTCATAACCGAACCGATCTTCGGGGAAAGTGTTGCTTCCTGTCACCGGCGGCTGCCATGTGGCTGGAAACTCTGCCACCCGGTTATGATAGCTGAAGGCCATTTCTCCCCGAGGAACAGGCAGCTGAATGCGGCCTCCGATCTCAGGTCTTTTGTACTTTGAAGGAATTGTCTCCCATCCCTTTGTGTTTTTGTTTCCATAAAGCATCCACAGCCAGATGCTTGCATTGTTCCTGAAGAAATATTTTCCCTGTATCCCATAAACGCCCTTCGTCAGCCTTAGCGGATCGCGCGGGTCAATCCTGTCGAACCACATCAGCGGACGAAGCATGGAAGCAGATCCGAAGTTGATCTTCTGCAGTCCGGCCCTTATCTCGAACCTCTCACCCGAGAACCTTAGCCAGAACCTGTACAGAGCAGCGCTTAAATCCAGGGTAGCAGTGGAATCATGAGGATGCAGATAGCTTATATAAGTATCTGCCGATAGCTCACCGTCAAATTTAAACTTTTTCCCTGCCGGGATTTCCCATGTAAGCTTGGGGATATACCTGGCCCCGGTCTGAAACCCGGGTGAAGAATTGATCGTTCCCCAGCCTGCAACCTGACCGTTAAATTCAACTTTCTGTCCGTTTAATTCAGGAAAGAAAAGGACGAATAGTAAAGAGACTATGATATTTTTCGTTTTCGGAAAGTGAGTCATCTTCCATTTTTGTGAAGTTAAAATTAATGAAAAGAAATTATTCTGAAAGCTCAGGTAACACGGATATATTCTTTAACACACTTTAACAAATTATGTAATGAGATAATTAAGCGTTCTGATTAAAATGCTATAAATTTATAAGATTAAAACAGGAGAGATATCTGTATTTCGTTCAGTATAATTTAATTAATGCCCTGACAATCAGAAAATTACATATTATTGATAATCAACTGAATAAAACTTAAAAGCTATGACCAAAAGACGAGAGTTTATCAAAAAAAGTGCAATGGGCACAGCCGCCATTGCTCTCGGGAGTGTAGGGCTAAGCGCTAAAACCTACCGGTCGGTACAGGGAGCAAATGACCGGGTAACACTGGCAGTTGTAGGATTGCATGGACAGGGAGGAACGCATATTAACAGCTATTGCGGAATGAAGGATAGCAAGAATGTCCGCCTGAAGACACTCTGTGATGCAGATGAGCAATTTTTCCCTGACCGTCTGAAAACAGTTCAGAACAGGACCGGTGAGACACCCGGAACCGCTACCGATATCAGGAGGGTTCTTGAAGATAAGGAGATTGATGCAGTATCATGTGCCATACCTAACTTCTGGCACGCTCTTGCAACAATCTGGGCCTGCCAGGCAGGTAAGCATGTATACGTCGAAAAGCCTGCAACACATAATATTTTCGAAGGCAGGAAAATGGTCGAGGCTTCGAGAAAATATAATGTACGCATACAGGTTGGATTGCAGAACAGGTCAATACCCGGAGTTATGGATGCAATCAAGTTTCTGCACGACGGCGGGATAGGTGAAGTTTTCATGGCAAAGGGAAGCTGTTACAAACCCCGCGATTCATTTGGGATAGCCAAAGACAGTGAACCGCCTGCCTCGCTTCACTATGACTACTGGCTCGGTCCATGCCAGTGGAGACCCTACAACGAAAAACATGTTCATTACAACTGGCACTGGTTCTGGCTTACCGGCGGGGGCGACACTGCCAATCAGGGACCCCACCAGTTTGATGTTGCCCGCTGGGGCTTAAATAAAAATGAGCATCCTGTAACTGTTTTCTCAATGGGAAATATTTACGGAATTGATCCGAAAGAGTGCGAGCAGGAGACCCCAAACACACAGACTTCTATCTTTAAATATGCCGATGGCAAGATGCTCGAATTCGAAACCCGTGGCCGTTATACTAACGAAGAAGGCTCTCTTGGAATAAGTATCGGGAATATTTTCTATGGAACCGAAGGGTATCTTGAAATTAATGGAGGTCAGTGGAAGGCTTTCCGTAAACGTGAAAACCAACCCTTTGCAGGCTCAAATGTTGGCGAAAAGCCTACTGACTTCATGGCACCTCCGGGAGGAGGAGGTCATTATGGCAATTTTATCGATGCTATACGTTCAGGTAAAAGCGAGGATCTTCATTGCGATATTCTGGAAGGATACATGTCAGCCTGTCTTCCGGCTCTCGCAAATATCTCCTACAGGGTAGGCCGCAAACTTACCTTTGACGGCACTGCCGAAAAGTTCGTGAAAGACAAGCAAGCTGATAAGCTACTTACCCGCGATTATAGGGCTCCTTATGTTGTACCTAAGGAAGTTTAGCTTTGAATCCCTCCTGGGAGATCGAAGTGCAACGGAGATTCCGCGTGAGCGGAAGACTGTCGTGCAAAACTGGAAAGACTGGAGGATGTAAAAATATATTTACTTTAACAAATAAAATCAGACCTGATGAAAAAAGAATTTTCAAGACGACAATTTATTCAGACGAGCTTTGGTGCCGGGATGGCACTAGCATTCCTTAATAATTTGCCTGAATTTGCAAAGCATGCTCCTGCGGGTATGAAACTGGGATTTGTTACTTACCAGTGGGGCAGGGACTGGGATCTGCCTACTCTTATAGCTAACTGTGAAAAAACCGGGTTGCTGGGTGTTGAGCTCCGGACCGGACATGCCCATAAAGTAGAGACCAATCTGACCGCTCTTCAGCGCGCTGATGTTAAGAAGCGTTTTGCTGACAGCACTGTAACCTGTATTGGTTATGGCGCAAATTTCGAATATCATAGTCCCGATCCTAAGGTCCTTCGTGAGAATATCGAGCAGACCAAGGAATACATAAAGCTTTGCAAGGATATAGGAGCCACCGGGATAAAGGTAAAACCAAATGGTATTCCACCTGAAGTTCCCAGGGAAAAAACCATTGCCCAGATAGCTGCTTCACTCAGCGAGTGTGGAAAGTTTGCCAAGGATTATGGTCAGCTTGTAAGGGTCGAATGCCATGGCAATATATCACAGGAGATCCCCAATATGAAGGCAATATTCGATCAGATCACGGAAAAGAATGTAAGGATGTGCTGGAACTGCAACGACCAGGATCTTCTGCCGCCAGGACTGGAAGCAAATTTCAATTCGGTGAAGAAATATTTTGGCGATACAGTTCATATACGCGAGCTTAATGAAGGCAACTATCCTTACCAGCAGCTGTTCGATCTCTTCAACGGGATGAAATATAAGGGATGGATTATTCTCGAAGCCCGTACAGAACCGGCAGATAGAATAGCAGCAATGAAGGAACAGTTAGGATTATTCAATAAAATGATCGTCAACAATAAATAAAAGAAGAATCCAGGATAAATATTGTTTGTGATCTGCGTAAATCAGTGGAATCTGCGAGAAATCAAAATATTTGTTTTTCCCGCAGATAACGCAGATAATCGCAGATTTTTTTTTCATTCCTCTTCGGATACCTTAATATTTTGTTAAATTCCACAACCTGAGGCAATTCATTTAGCGAATGGTATGGTTTTTGAGACACTTTAATTAATTAAAACCAGGGGGTTATGAAAACAATGAAAATGAATAAGGTGAGCCTCTTTTTGGTAATCGGATTCTTCGGGATTTCAATAACCGGATACTCCCAGAACCAGAAATTAAGTCATCAGGAACTTAAAGAGGCAAGAAAAGCTCAAATGGCTGCTAACTTTTATGCACTTGATACTCTGCTCAATGCAAAATCTTTTGTTCTTGAAGCAGATTTTTTGCAGGATAAATATGGCGTGAGGATTCCAGTAACATCGAATTTGAATTTTATTAAGGTAAATCATTCAGAAGGTATATTGCAAACCGGGTCAAATTATGGAGTGGGATATAACGGAGTCGGCGGC
The DNA here is from genome assembly GCA_003152835.1 of Bacteroidales bacterium. Taxonomy (GTDB): domain Bacteria; phylum Bacteroidota; class Bacteroidia; order Bacteroidales; family VadinHA17; genus LD21. The sequence goes on from PMBC01000067.1 coordinate 14,490, forward strand.
GTAACTGCTGAAGGAAGCATCGGATCGTGGGAAATAAGCAAAGATCCAAAGAAATTATTTTACACTGTTCATTTCTCGATGATTACAAATATTGGAAACTACGATATTTTTATGACTGTCAATGCAGCAAATCAAGCCCAGGCAACAATAACAGGACTGGGCCCCGGCAGGCTCACATGGGAAGGACATCTTGAAATGAATTATAATTCAGGAGTCTTTAAGGGTCAGGAAACCATGTAAAGTTTAATTTAAAATTCTGGTTTTACTGTTCCGGGATATCAATATAACCTTATCGGGGAATATTAACTCAAAGAGTAATCGTCTTCATATTATATTAATTATCAGTTTTTAAGATATAAGTCTGGATAATGGGTTACATTTGAAACTTATTTTATAAAAATGAAGGCATTAAGAATCGGGGATCTTTCAATTGCTGTTCCGGTTGTCCAGGGGGGAATGGGAGTCGGTATTTCACTTTCAGGACTTGCATCAGCAGTTGCAAATGAAGGCGGAGTAGGAGTTATATCAAGTGCCGGCCTTGGGCTTCTGTACAGGGAATTTTCTGAAAACTTTCTTGAGGCAAGCATTCTCGGGCTTAAGGAGGAAATACGCAAAGCAAGAGAGAAAACACTTGGTGTCATTGGGGTTAACGTCATGGTTGCAATGACAAATTATGTGGATATGATAAAGACTTCCATCTCTGAAAAGATAGATATTATTATTGCAGGTGCAGGACTTCCTCTTGATTTACCCTCATTTTTAAAGAAAGACAGCATTACAAAACTCATACCTATAGTTTCATCGGCCAGAGCAGCTAAGATAATCTGTGAAAAGTGGAAGGCAAACTACGATTATCTGCCCGATGCCGTTATCGTTGAAGGGCCAAAAGCTGGGGGTCATTTAGGCTTTAAGGAGGAACAACTCGGGGATAATAATTATTCACTTGAAAATCTTGTTCCGGAAATCGTCAATGAGCTGAAGCCATTTGAAGAAAAATACAATCAAACGATACCGCTTATTGCAGCAGGGGGGATATATACGGGAGAAGATATTCATAATATCATGAACCTGGGAGCTTCGGGAGTGCAAATGGCGACCAGATTTGTGACCACCGATGAATGTGATGCCTCCCAGGCCTTTAAACAGGCATACATTGATGCTAGTGAAAAGGATATTGAGATAATAAAGAGTCCTGTTGGAATGCCGGGACGGGCTATTTTTTCAAGCTTTATCCAGAAAGTGAGAGATGGGAGAAAGCAGCCGAAAAAATGTCCGTTTAAATGTATCAAGACCTGTGACATTACCAAAAGCCCTTATTGCATTATCATTGCGCTTATTAATGCACTTAAGGGAAATTTTGAAAATGGCTTTGCTTTTGCCGGAAGCAATGCATTCAGAGCAACTAAAATATCATCAGTAAAGGAGGTCTTTCAATCTCTGATAAAAGAATACAAAGAAAGTAAAGTCTTATAACTCCGGCTTTTATACCCCACACACAACTTTAAATTAATTCTGATAACTTAGCTTTAAGAATTTAAAGCTTATATCAGAATGAAAAACAACACAATTACTGGCAGAATCTCCTTCATTTTGATGTTGATTCTTCCACAATTCGTATTGGGACAATCGACGGTCACGATAAATGAGGCCGATGAAAATATTCCGACATATCTTGCCGGACCGCCAGATCCCAATCCGATGTTTTTCTTCGGAAAACAGTCGCAGGGTGCTGAAGGAAGAATATATCCTTATCCTCTATATGATAATCTCACGAACATAAAGAGCGACAAGACTTACCATGTTGTTTATCTCGAAAATGAATATGTAAAGATCAGCATTCTGCCTGAGATTGGGGGCAGGCTCTTTTCAGCGGTCGACAAAACAAATAATTATGATTTTATTTATCGTCATTCAGTCATCAAACCTGCTCTGATAGGATTGACAGGTGCGTGGATCTCCGGTGGTATTGAATGGAACATACCGCACCATCATCGTGCTTCAACATTTATTCCGGTACAATGGAGCCGGGAAGATAATGCGGATGGCAGCAAGACGATCTGGGTCGGAGAGTTTGAAGTCAGACAGCGCATGAGCTGGGCTGTCGGTTACACATTATATCCCGGAAGCTCTGTCCTTGAATGTAAACTGAGAATTATTAACCGCACTCCTTTGGAGAACACAATGCTCTGTTTTGCAAATGTTGCTGTGGGACCCAATGATAACTATCAGGTTATATTCCCGCCCAGCACACAATGGTCGACAGGACACAGCAAGCGCAGTTTTCAGCCCTGGCCGGTTACTGACAATGTAGATGCAAGCTGGTACAAAAACAATAAAAACTCCGCTTCCTGGTTCGCGGTTAACTATACCGATGATTTCATTGCCGGTTATGATCATGGATTGAATGCCGGTATAATGAGCGTTAATGATCATAATATTGTTCCGGGCAAGAAGTTCTTTACCTGGGGTGTCGGTTCGATGTGGGATAAGATTCTTGCAGATGATGGTCGTCCTTATCTTGAAATAATGGTTGGAGCATACTCTGATAATCAGCCCGATTATTCATGGTTACAGCCATATGAAGAGCGTTCCTTTGAAATGAACTGGTATCCCTTCAGGGGCATTGATGGCGTCAAAAATGCCAATCTCGATGCTGCTGTCAACCTCGATGTAAAAGATGGCAAAGCACTATTCGGGTTTTATACGACAAAAGCTTATGCAGATGCAACCGTCACTCTCAAAGCCGGCAATAAACTTCTTCTTGAAGAAAAGGTTTCGATAAACCCGGGCAAGCCGTATTCAAAACAGTTTACGTTGCCTTCAGGTCTGGATGAGCACGATCTTCGGGCTTCCTTATCTGCAAACGGACGGGAGCTGGTTGCATATTCTCCGGTTCACCTGGTACCTGGGACCAGGCCGGTTGGTACAACCAATCCAGGTGTGCCACAGGATTATAAAAATGACGAGGAACTTTTTCTTGCCGGCCAGCGTATTGATCAGTTCCACAATCCTAATCTTGATGCAGATCCTTACTGGTTGGAACTTCTGAGTCGTGATTCCGGAAACGTTGCTGCCAATAAAGGTATAGGACTGCTTAGTCTGAGAAATGCAAAATATATTGCAGCAGAAAAGTACTTCAATAAAGCTATTGAACGTTTGACCGCACAGTATACAACTCCCAGGGATGCTGAACCTTATTATTATCTTGGTGTAGCCCTCAAAGGAGAAGGAAGATTTGATGAGGCTTTTACTGCATTCTACAAATCGACCTGGAAACAGGAATGGAAATCACCAGGGTACTTTTCAATTGCTGAAATATCTGTCATGCACGGGGATTTTCAGTCTGCACTTAATTTTGTAAATCGTTCTATCGATGCTAATGCTCTCAATGTCCGGGCCTATGGTCTTAAGGCATCTGTTCTCCGTCGCCTTGGACTCAATGATGAAGCAATTAAGCTGGTGGCTTTTGCAATGGAGAAGTGTGATCCGCTTGATGTTCATCTGATGGCAGAGCAATGGCTGGCAACGAAAGATCAGAATGCCGCCAAAACTCTTTTCAGAACGATGAATTCCCATCCTGCTACAGCACAGGAGGTCGCTGCTGATTACTTTAACTGTGGTCTCTGGACAGATGGCGTTGATGTTCTGCAGCAATGTATCGCGGCAGCTCCCGACAAATCAGCTATTTCTCCGCTGGTTTATTATTATCTGGGATATTTCGAAGAAAAACTTGGCGATGCCGCAAAAGCTTCTGAATACAGGAAACAGGCTGCACTTCTGTCGCCCGAATATGTTTTCCCATTCCAGTCCGAAGCTATTACTGTTCTCCGGGATGCGATTGAAGCAAATCCGAAAGACGCACGTGCTGCTTATTATCTTGGAAACCTCCTGTACGACTGGCAGCCCGGAGAGGCGATTGCTCAGTGGGAGAAATCTGCTGAATTGGATCCCAATTATCCAATAACCTGGAGAAACCTTGCAATAGCTTATTCCCATCAAAAAAGTGATGATTCACAAACTAAGGCAATTACTGCACTTGAGAAGGCTGTATCTTTCAGCAATCCCTACCCTACTCATTTCGCTGAGCTTGACAGACTCTATCAGGCAGCCGGTACACCTGTTCAGAAACGGCTTGCCCTGCTTGAAAAGAATCAAAAGGTTGTGATAAGAAACGATGAAGCACTTGGGATCCTCATCAACCTTAAAACATTTTCCGGCAAGGCTGACGAATCAATAAAGCTTTTGCAGAGCCGGACATTCAGCATCTGGGAAGGCGCAACTCCATTTAACACGGGACAGGCCTGGCTGGATGCACATCTTGTACGCGGGCTGCAATTTCTGCGGTTGAAAAAATACAATGACGCAATTGCAGATTTTGAGGCAGCTCTTAATCCTCCGGAAAATCTTCGGGCAGAACAGAGGCATGGTTCATCCGATACCGGGATAGCTTACTGGAAAGGATGTGCTTATGAAGGATCAGGCGAAAAGGAAAAGGCTCAGAAATCATGGAATGAAGCTGTCGCAACCAGTGGACCTGCTGGCGGACCGGACAAAATGGGAAGGAGTCCCTTTTTACGGGGAGAGCAGAGTTATTATCAGGCTCTTGCAAAGCAGAAACTTGGAGACAAAGAAGGCAGCAAAACTCTGTTTAATGAACTGGTAACAGCTTCGACAACGGTTTTGAACCACCCGGAAAATGCAGGTTCAGATGCTTCGCAACCTTCCGGAGGTGGACAGTTGCGGATAAATGCCTCTATGGTGCACTACAATGCAGGACTCGGTTATTCAGGTCTTGGAAATAAAGTCAAAGCAAAGGAAGAGTTTGATGCTGCGCTGAAGTTGCAGCCGGATTATCTGAATGCAAGGGTTGCTTTGGATCAGCTTAGTGCCATGGCGCCTTAGTGACAGGAAAAATTAGCCACTAAGACTCAAAGACACGAAGGTTCACCAAGCGATTAACTACGTTTTGATTAATCAAATTTTAATATAAGAAATATTGTTTAAAACTCACCTCAATTTATTAAAGCATGACTAAGTTTTTAAAATCAATTCAGCAGATCATTTTTATCTCAATTCAGATTATATTGTTTTCCGGAACAATTTATGCACAGGAAGTCCTGAAATTTACTTTCAACGGAACTGTAAGTGAACATAGGTTGAATCTGAAAGATATGAATCCTGTTTTGCCTTCGGATTGGACCGGTTATTCTCATCTGGTGATGGAAATGAGAACTTCTTCACCTCAGAGGTTTAGCATCTGGCTATACCGTACAAATGGAACACCGGTCAGGGTAAGGTTTCAGCCATTTGGACAGAATGTATGGTTCAAAGCCTCTTTACCTCTTAAATATTTTGAAGGCAGGGACAAATCCGGATTTGACCTGGCATCGGCAGGCAACCGCCGGACTAATTCATTCTGGTTTTCAATAGAGGGGCCGTTCGGGGATATAAAATCCATTGAATCAATCGGATTTGAAATGGTTTATCCGTTAAATCAGCCTACTATTGAGATTCGTTCATTACACCTGGCAAACAAAGATGAAGGATCAGAGTTTCTTGAAAAATTGCCATTGCTTGACGAATTTAAACAATGGGCAAATGCTGACTGGCCGGGGAAGATTAAAAGTAAAGACCAACTGGATAGAGAGCTGGCTGATGAAGAAAAAACCTGGACAAGCAGTGAGGACTTTAATTATTGTGAATTCAGTGGATATAAAAATACCAAATCAAAGGCAACGGGTTTTTTTCATATTGAACTGGTTGATCGCAAATGGTGGTTCGTCGATCCCCATGGACATCTTTTTCTTTCTACAGGATCCAATGGAGCAGGGGCAGGTTTTGGAGACCGCACGGGTCAGAGTGCCGACAGGATAACACCTCGCCTGAAGGCATGGGGAATGACCACGGGAGGCATAGGGATGCCTTATACAGTTATGATAAGGTGGCCCGAAACCCAGGGGCCAAATTTTCTGGGACTGCCTGATGTTTATTCTGAAGAATTTGCCAATAGTATCGATCATGCTGCAAACGCTCAGTGTTCACCTATTAAGGATGATCCTCTTGTGCTGGGCTATTTTGTTGGGAATGAACCTGCCTTTGATGGCCGTGAGAGCGAAGTGGTTGACATGATACTTGCTGGTCCGGCAACAGCAACCCAGAATAAGCTGAAAGAGTTTCTTGCTCAGGGTGATAACCAGAAACTCAGAAAGGAATTTATAATATCAGCCTTCGAAAAATATCTTGATCTGGCTTGTACAGCTATTAAAAAATATGACCAGAACCATCTTACTCTGGGAATCCGTTTTGGTGGTTCAATTTCGGATGAGTTGCTCCGCACTGCCCGTATATTCGATGTTTGCAGTGTCAATGTTTATGAGTATGAACCAATGTGGCAGGTCGAAAGGGCTTACCGGTACACGGGACGCCCGGTTCTGATTGGCGAATTTCACATTGGAGTTCCGGCAAATGGACTGGGAGCCGGGTTAGTACAGGCAAAAGACCAGACTGAGAGAGGGATAGCTTACAGATATTATGTGGAACAGGCAGCCTCACTTGGCTGCTTCCTTGGTGCTTACTGGTTCCAGTGGAGAGATGAACCTGTGCTGGGACGGAGAGACGGAGAAAATTACAATATTGGATTTGTTGATATTAACGACCGTCCATATAAGGAACTGGTCGAAGCTGCGAAGATGACAAATGAGAGGCTTTATGGTGTTCATTCAGGAAAGATCGCTCCATTTAATCAGATGCCAAAAGCTTCTGATGCCGGAACACCTTCAAGTCCATGGAAATTCTGAAAAAACTAATGCTTTATAAAAATGTCAAAAAACGTACAAATTACACACACCTTACTTGCAGAGTTTGTATTATCGGTCAATTGGGTGATAAGCCCTTCATTGTTTTGTTCCCTTATACTGAGCCTGAATGTACTGGCAATCTCTGGTCAAACTATTATTATCGATGGTAATGCAGGTGGAAAAAGATTTGATGGGATCGGAGCTGTTAGCGGAGGCGGAGCCACATCTGTGTTATTAAAAGATTATCCTGAACCTCAGCGCAGCCAGGTCCTCGATCTGCTTTTTAAGCCGGAATTCGGTGCATCAGTGTCAGCATTGCTTGTTGAAGTTCCGGGTGACGGCAATTCTACTCAGGGATCAGAGCCTAGTCACATGCATTCCCGGATTGATGAAAACTATAACAGGGGCTACGAATGGTGGATCATGAACGAAGCTAGAAAGAGAAATCCATCAATTACTCTCGATGCTAATGCATGGAGTTGTCCGAAATGGGTAGGTGACGGCAACTTCTGGTCGAAGGATATGTGTGACTATTATACTAAATGGATCAAAGGGCTGAAAAATGTTTATGACCTCGATCTGGATGCAATTGGCTGCCGGAATGAGAAAGGGGTCAATGAGGATTTTGTAAAGATGTTCAGAGCTACACTCAACAGAAATGGCCTCTTCAAAGTTAAAATTCATGCTTTCGACAACTGGCAGAAAGATAAATTTGACTGGTGCAAAGATATGTTGAAGGATTCATTGCTGAGATCTTCTGTTGATATCATGAGCGCTCATACGATGAATGAGATGCCGGCTGCTCCGGATGTAATTAAATTGAGCGAAGAATTGAACAAACCCATCTGGAATTCAGAAGAGCATGTTTACAAAAAAGACTTTGACTGTGAGATCAGTCTGATTGAATCATTTAACAGGAATTTCATCGAAAGCGGAGCAACCATGATAGTGAATTGGTTCCTTGTTGCTTCCACTTATAACATTGAACCTTTTCCGGAAGATCCGGCAATAATGGTTGCGCGTGAACCCTGGTCAGGATATTATTATATACGGCCTGTACTTTGGGGATACGCTCACTACGGGCAATTCTGCAAGACAGGCTGGAAATACCTGAATGGGGCATGTGGCAAGCTCGACGCAGGAGGAACTTTCGTTACTCTGAAATCGCCCGGGACTGATTATAGCATCATTGTCGAAACTAAAAATTCTAAGGCAGATCAGAAAGTTACCTTTAAAGTAATTGGAGGATTATCCACCGGCTCTCTTTGCGTTTGGCGAAGCAACGCTCAGGAGCAGTTTATGAAATTAGGTGATATCACTCTTGTAAATGGTACATTTGATATCACTCTGGAACCGAATTCAATATACTCTCTTTCTACTACAATAGGACAGCAAAAAGGCTCATTTGCCGGCATCCCGGCTTCTAAACCATTTCCATTCCCCTATTATGAAACCTTTGATGAGTATAAGGATGCAAAAACATGGGGGTATCTGCCCCATTACACAGCAGATATTGCAGGAGTTTTTGAAATCGCTGACCGTCCTGATAATAAAGGCAAATGCCTGCGCCAGGTTGTTGAGGCAGGAGCCCAGAGCTGGGCACCCGAATGGATGCCTTATACCATTATCGGGGACCCGGTCTGGAAAGACTATGAGATCAGCGCTGATGTTTATTTGTGTGAGAAGGGATGGGCAGGCATTATGGGACATGTTACATCCACAGGGAATGGCTGGGGATGTAAACCAAATGGATATTATCTGAGCCTGTCGGCTGATGGTACTTGTTCCCTGTACGTCTCAAAACAGGATGAAAAGAATAATGAAATGGGTACTCTGCTGGCAACAGGAACGGTATCAAATATTACTGCAAGACAATGGCATGCGCTTAAATTAAGCTTTTCCGGAAACACTATCACAGGATCTGTAGATAATATCCAGGTTCTTTCAGTTGCCGATTCCACCTTTTCAAAAGGTATGGCTGGTCTGGTCGCAGGCAGCAAAGATAAGACCAGTAATATTGCAATGTTTGATAATCTTATGATTAAGCCAGCCAAAGGTACCACACCCAATCCTGCAGTTTTTTCAAAAGAAATCAAACCTATTTATGAACCGGATGTGAAAAATAATCGCTAATTTAAACCTGACCATATAATTTAAAGAATCATGAAGACAAAAAGAATTTTTTTATTTGTTCTGATCTGTCTGGTCTCTTTTTCCTGTAAGCAGCAAACTCAGACCGTGCAGAAGGGGATAGCTCATCTTGAGAAAAAAGGAAACACTACTCAATTGATTGTTGACGGGAAACCATTTATTGC
>PMBC01000016.1:0-548 GCA_003152835.1 Bacteroidales bacterium
GCGGAAGCCAATTACATTAACGCAATTAACAAAGGGCTGCTGAAGATAATGTCAAAAATGGGGATCAGCACTCTCAGAAGTTACCGATCCTCCCAGATATTTGAAGCAGTGGGAATTCATTCCGATGTGATAGACAGATATTTTGCAGGGACTATATCACGGATAGGCGGGATAGGTATGGCTGAAATTGCCGAAGAGGTACTGGTGCCTCTCCGTAAAGCCTTCATAGAGGAACAGCAACCGGAAATACTCACCGAAGGTGTCTACTCTTACAGGAAGCACGGAGAACATCATGCATGGAACCCTGATACTATTGCGCTCCTCCAATGGAGTACCAAAACAGGAGACCGTGAGAGATTCAGGCTATACAGCAATCTAGTGAACAAGGATACTGCCCATCCCGGATTCATAAGGGGATTGCTCAGGATAAAAAAGAACCCCATTCCCCTTGCCGAGGTTGAGCCGGCTGAAAATATAATGAAACGTTTTGTTACGGGAGCAATGTCATATGGTTCAATAAGCCGCGAGGCACATGAGACTATGGCCAT
>PMBC01000016.1:636-45317 GCA_003152835.1 Bacteroidales bacterium
CTGATCTCACCTCCTCCGCACCACGATATATATTCAATCGAAGATTTGTCGCAGCTTATCTTCGATCTTAAAAACGTAAATCCTAAAGCCAGGATAAGTGTTAAACTGGTGTCAGAGAGCGGAGTAGGTACCATCGCAGCCGGTGTGACAAAAGCTGGTGCCGACCTTATTACCATCAGCGGATACGAGGGGGGTACAGGCGCAAGTCCTTCATCTTCAATAAAACACGCTGGTCTTCCTCTTGAATTGGGACTGGCAGAGACACAGCAGACGCTGGTAATGAATAACCTTAGGCGTAAGGTGATGCTGCAGGCTGACGGAGAGATTAAAACGGCTCTTGATATAGTAATGATCGCCATGCTTGGTGCCGAGGAATTCGGCTTCGCGACAAGCGCCCTGGTGGTAATGGGTTGTGTAATGATGAGAAAATGCCATCTGAATACATGNNTACCTGGTAAACTTTTTCAGGATGCTGGCTGAGGACGTGCGAGAATACCTTGCCGAGATCGGATGCAGAAGCATGGATGAGATTATCGGAAGGTTCGACCTGCTGGAAAGAAACCCGGAAGTCGACCACTGGAAAATTAAAAACCTCGATCTGACAGCTATGCTTGCAATGCCTGAGGAATCTAAAACCAATGCAATGCGTTGCATTGAAAAGCAGGAACCCAAGATTGACAATATCCTTGATCTGGAACTGATCAGGGCAGCAGATAAAGCGCTGTCAGAAAAACAACCTGTAGAAATTAGCAGGACAATCAGGAATACTGACAGGACTACCGGGGCAATGCTCTCCGGTAAGATTGCCACTTTATATGGATCAGCTGGTTTACCGGACGGTACTATCAAATGCAGATTCACCGGATCGGCAGGACAAAGCTTCGGAGCATTCCTTGCGCCTGGCGTCGAGCTCTATCTCGAAGGCGATGCAAATGATTATCTTGGAAAAGGACTTTCAGGCGGAAGGATAATAGTTGTTCCTCCCGCAGGTTCTGTTTTCGAACCTGATAAAAATATAATTATCGGCAATACAGTCTTGTACGGCGCTACACGAGGTGAGATTTACATCTCAGGAGTTACCGGTGAGAGATTTGCAGTCAGAAACAGCGGCGCAAATGCTGTTGTTGAGGGAGTTGGCAACCACTGCTGTGAATATATGACCGGAGGAAGAGTGGTTGTTCTGGGTAAGACCGGAAGCAATTTTGCAGCCGGTATGAGCGGTGGAATTGCATACGTCTTCAATGAGTCTGGCAACTTCGATTATTACTGCAACATGGGCATGGTGGAGCTCTCTCTCGTTGAAGAACTGAGCGATATATCAGAGCTTAATGAACTTATTGACCGCCATCATATGTTCACTCACAGCAAAAAAGCAAGGATGATCCTTGATGATCCTGACAAATATATTCCGATGTTTATCAAGGTAGAGCCGTACGATTATAAAAAAGTTCTGCAGGAACAAGAACTTGAGGAGCTGAGGAAGAAGATTGCAGACGTGGAGATGGATGTGGAATACGATCCTAAATCCTGACGAAGTGTTACATTAATAAATTATCAATCAGATCATTATGGCTGACGCAACCGGATTTTTAAAGATAAAGAGGAAAGAAGCAGGGAACAGGCCGTTGCATGAAAGGATATGCGATTTCAGTGAGGTGGAGCAGGTGCTGAACAGTGAAGACAGGATGCTCCAGGCATCGAGATGCATGGATTGCGGAATCCCGTTCTGCCACTGGAGCTGCCCTGTTGACAACCTTATCCCTGAATGGAATGATCTTCTTTATAAAGGCGACTGGAGAGGAGCCTACGAAAGACTGAATGCCACAAATAATTTCCCTGAATTTACCGGGAGGATATGTCCAGCCAGTTGCGAGCATGCTTGTGTGCTTAACATAGGCCAGGAACCCGTTACCATTCGCGAGAACGAGGTTGCCATTGTGGAAAAGGCATTTACTGAAGGTTACATAAAACCTGTTCCTCCAAAGAAAAGGACAGGTAAAAAAGTTGCTGTCATAGGAAGTGGCCCTGCTGGAATGGCAGCAGCCGATCTTCTTAACAAAGCTGGTCATTTTGTTACAGTGTTCGAAAAGGATGAAAAAGCGGGCGGCCTTTTAAGATATGGAATACCAGATTTCAAGTTAAGCAAAGCTACCATCGACAGGAGGTTGAATCTCATGGAAAAGGAAGGCCTGGTTATCCGTACCGGCATTACTATAGGTAAAGATATTTCAGGAAAGGAACTGATCGATAATTTCGATGCTGTATGTATTGCAATTGGAGCAGGCTATCCGCGCAAACTGCCAGTTGAAGGCAGTGAATTCGAAGGGATATATTTTGCAGTGGATTTTCTTACAGCGCAGAACAGGTTCAATGCCGGACAATTATCTGTAACCGACAATCGCATTAATGCTGAGGGGAAAAGAGTCCTGGTAATCGGCGGTGGAGATACAGGTTCAGACTGCGTCGGAACAGCAATCCGCCAGAGAGCAGCCAGTGTGACCCAGATTGAGATACTGCCTAAACCTCCGCTTGCCAGAGCGATTGACAATCCCTGGCCATTTTATGCAAAAATCCTTAAGACAACCACTTCTCACGAAGAGGGTTGCGAAAGGTTGTGGAACCTGTCTACATTAAGGTTTGTCGGTGACGGAAAGATTACCAGGGGTGCGGAAGTAGAAGAGGTCAGGTGGGAATATTCCGATAATAAGTATATAATGACACCTCTTCCCGAAACCAGAAGAGTAATAGAGACAGATCTTGTTTTACTTGCCCTTGGTTTTGTACATCCTGTGCTTGATGGGTTGCTGACGGAACTTGGAGTGGAACTTGATGAAAGAAAAAATGTAAAGATTGATAAGCATCAGTCTACCAGTCAGAAGAAAGTATTTGCAGCAGGCGATACTGTGAACGGGGCAAGTCTTGTGGTAAATGCAATTGCCTCAGGACGAAGGGCTGCAAAGTATATTGACAGGTACCTCAGGTCGCTGGAATAAAAGACATAACAGCTGATTTGTTTCTGATGATAATCCCGGAGAGGCAAACCTGCTTTTTCCCATTAATCGATTTTAAAGGAGAATAAGGCATACTGGCAGATTAAGAATGCCGTTTGGTATATTGGTTTTGCTGAGGAATTATGAAGAAGATAAATTTGCTTCATAAGAATTTAATCTATCAAACATGAAAACAACATTATCTACCAGACTTAACGCAGCTACATGGATAATAGCCTGCATTTTGACGCTTCAGCCTCTCATCACCGGACAACCCGTCAGTCATTTTATCACCACGGTTGTTGCGGCTCTTTTCTGGATGGCAGTATATTATCTGTTCTTCCTTTATATTGCCCCGGAGTTTCTGATGAAAAAGAAACTGGTACTCTTTTTTGCAGTTTCTATCGGTACACTGATTCTCCTTCCTTTCATAGGCTACTCGCTTCTCTTTCTTGTAAGAGCAATAGCTGACGGGAAATTTAACGAATTCTATAAAGGGTATTCAGTAATGATGCACATCAGTGGTTTTAAAGCACTTGCACTTGCAGGAGTATATGGGTCTTTCTTCCGACTGATAACTGAACATTTCAAAAAATCCTGAAAGATTTAAGTCTCCATAGTACAACATCAATTATTTATTGGGTTGTCTGAAAGAAAACAAATTATTGTTTCTTTCCTTTGTGTCCTTCGTGGCAACCTTCGTGATCCTTTGTGGTTCAAAGATTTAGACTTAACCACAAAGAGCACAAAGGATATCACAAAGGAACACAAAGGTTTTTATGAAAGCCGTTTAATTTATGTTCGGATAATTAATCTTTAGTTATTTTTGATTCAGTTAAAACCAAATGTCAAAAAGAAAAATAATATCAATCCATTTTTTCATCTGGCTCTTCGCCATATTTGCAAACCTGCCCTATTCAAATCTTGGCAGGAATATGCCTGCTAATCAGATAGTCACTAATATTATTGCTTTCCTGTATCTGATGGCGGTCTTTTACATTTTTTACCTTGCGATTGTTCCTCTCTTCCTTGAAAAAGGTAAGATGAGATCGTTTTTTCTTGTTTCCTTTTTCATAGTGCTTTTAATGCCCTTTTTCGGGTATACGATTCTTTTCTTCTACCGTGCTCTTTTTGAACACAATTTTCATGATTTCTACAGGGGCTATTCTCTTAAAATGCACATGAGCGGATATTTCCCTGTCCTTACTGCTGCAGTTTTCGGATCATTTTTCAGAGTCATTTTAAACTGGTTCATCACAATGAATCAGAAGGCAGAGATTGACAAGCAGAAACTTGCCATGGAGCTCGAACTGATCAGGAATAAAATGAATCCTCACTTTCTTTTCAATACACTTAATAATATAGATTCACTGATACAAACAGACCAGGCTGAAGCATCCGCCATGCTGATAAGGCTCTCGGATATAATGCGATATATGACATATGATACCGGCTCCGATCTGGTAGAGATGAGCAGGGAAGCTGATTATCTGAGAAATCTTATTGAGCTGAACAGACTGCGTATCAGTAATCCTGACGAGATATATTTTGAGGTTAGAGGCGATATGAAAACAAAAATTGCTCCTGCATTGTTTGCACCACTGATAGAAAACGCGTTCAAATTTGCCAGCTTCAGAAATAAGAAGCCTTCAATTGACATCCGGCTTGCATCATCTGAAGGAATTATAACTTTTAGTGCTTCAAATTATTTTGAAAGTGCTCCTTCTGAAACAGTAAAAGAATATTCAGGTTCAGGGATTGTCAACCTCAGGAGAAGACTGGACCTGACCTATCCTGATCGCTACCATATGGAAATTAATAATGCAGAACCTCTTTATAGTGTTAAATTAACAATTGAAACAAATGCTGATACACTGCATTGCAATTGAGGATGAACCTCCGGCATTAAAGAAAATTGAGGGTTTTATCGGCAGGATCGCTGAACTTAAGCTTGAAAAAAGCTTCAATAACGCTGTTGATGCCATAGGCTGGCTTAAGGAGAACCATATCGACCTGATCTTCCTTGATGTCCAGATGGATATGCTTACCGGGATTGAGTTCCTTGAATCAGCAGTCAGCAGCGCAAGAATTATCATAACATCGGCTTATGACCAGTACGCTGTAAAAGGATTTGAACTGAATGTTACTGATTATCTGCTGAAGCCTTATTCATTTCAGAGATTTGTCCAGGCAGTGAATAAAGTGTTCGATTCCTTTTCAGCTAAAAAAGAGGAGCCCTCATTGGCCGATGAGAGCACCCGCTATATTTTTATCAAAACCGAATACAGGCATGAAAGGGTAGACTTTGATGATATATTGTACATTGAAGGAATGAAGGACTATCTTCGGATTGTCTGCAAAGAGAGGAAAATAATGACTCTGATGAGTTTCGCAAAGATGGAGGAATCGCTTCCTTCAGCAGAATTCTGCAGGGTTCACAAATCATACCTGGTAGCTTTAAAGAAAATTAAATCTGTTGAAAGGGGTATTATAGTTATTGCTGACCAGAGAATCCCGGTCAGCAATACTTATAAAGACAATTTCTACTCAAAAATCAAGCTCTGAAACTGTATATTTCCCGCAGATTTTAACCAATCAGCATAAATCAGTGTGATCTGCGGGAGACTAATAGTCTATTTATCTGCCAGGACTCTCATACTTTTAACAGTCTCAATAAGCCTGATGAGTTCACTGCGATAGCCATCCTCATCTTCGCCTCTTCCTGATTTTGCCAGTTTAGCTGCACTCTCAAGGGTTGAGCTGCCTTTAAACTCTGACTCACGAAGTATCATTCCAAATTCTGCAACAGCAGAGGCAAACCTAAGGTTATCGGAAGCATCTTCAATATCGTCATTCGTCCCTTTAACAGGTTTCTCAAAAAGCATGCTGGTTTTACCGTCCGGTTTTTTATACCTGACCTTTATTGTCAGCAATTCATCCGAATAATTATCTTCATGTCTGATTTTTGAAGCCTGGTATTTCAGAGGATCAACTGATGGCAAACTTTCACCTGATCCGTTCGGCACGAGTTCATAAAGTGCAGTCACCATATGCCCGGACCCCATTTCACCTGCATCCTTTGTGTCGTCGTTGAAATCCTCATCATTCAGCAACCTGTTTTCATACCCGATAAGCCTGTAAGATTCGACCATAGCAGGATTGAACTCAAGCTGGAACTTCACATCCTTTGCAATGGTAAAGAGTGTACCGCCGAACTCGCGGACCAGAACTTTTCTTGCCTCCTGGAGATTATCGATATATGCATAGTTTCCATTTCCCTTGTCGGCAATGATCTCCATTTTATCATCCTTGTAGTTTCCCATTCCAAAACCGAGAACTGTGATGAATACTCCTTGCTCGCGCTTTTCCTCGACAAGCCTCTCCATCCCGCCGTTGCTGGATTCACCGACATTGAAATCTCCATCGGTTGCAAGGATTATCCTGTTGTTTCCGCCTTTAACAAAATTTTTCTCAGCTTCCCTGTAAGCCAGTTTCAAACCAGCACCGCCGGCAGTTGATCCGCCTGCCTCAAGGTTATCTATTGCACTCATTATCGTCTCTTTCCTGTTACCGGGTGTTGACTCAAGTACCATTCCTACAGCACCTGCATATACTACTATGGCAACGTGATCCTGAGCGCGAAGCTCATTTACAAGCAGACCGAATGCCGACTTGAGAAGAGGGAGTTTATTGGGATCATCCATTGAACCTGATACATCGATCAGAAATACAAGATTTGAGGGAGGAAGCGTTGATTTGTCGATGCTTTTTCCGCGAAGACCAACCTGCAGAAGCCTGTGATTCCTGTTCCATGGGCAGATTGCCAGTTCCGTATAAACCGAGAATGGATGCTCCCCTTTTGGCTCAGGATAATTGAACTTGAAGTAGTTGATCATCTCTTCTATCCGTACAGCATCGGCAGGAGGCAGAGATCCGCTGTTAATAAATCTGCGGATATTGGAATATGAAGCATTATCCACATCAATGGAGAATGTTGAGAGCGGATTATTTTTAACGTTCTTAAATCCGTTTTCGTTAATTGATGCATACCCTTCGGTATTAAAATTATTATTGTACCGCTGGAAGGAAGCCCTGTCATAAGCTATCGAGGCCGAGGGGGCTGACATTGAAACTTTCTCTTTTTTAGCGCCATAACCTGCTATTTCCATCTCATCGAGAGCATCATAAACTTCAAAATTAAGTTTTACATTGATCATGCTTCTGCTCTCAATTTTCTCTTCAGCGGCAACATAACCAGCTAAGGAGAAAACCAGCACTTTATCCTGCTGTTCAACAGATATAGTGTATTTACCTTTAATATCAGTAACGGTGCCTGCAGAGGCGCCTTTTACCAGAACACTTACACCTGAAAGAGGCTTTCCCTGGCGATCAGTCACCAGGCCTGTAATGGTCCTTGATTCAGTGAATGAGATTATTACTGCTGCAAGGATCACCATTGCGAAAATTATTAAACTGTTTTTCATGACTCTGTTATTTTAGTTAAACGTTTCTTACAGGATGCAGGGATTTCCATAATTCCATAAACCGGCAGAATATTTTTTATTTACGCTATCTTTAAGGTGAAATAGTTTGAAGTGACTAAAGCTGAATTCTCATAGATCTTTATTAGATGATTTTTAATATCCATAAAAAGAAAAGTGACAGCAGATCTGAGGAGGAGCTTATTGATGAATTCACCTCAACAGGTAACCTTGAGGTTCTCGGGGAACTATATTCATCTTACATGCATCTCGTTTACGGCGTTTGTCTTAAATATTTGAAAGAGAGAGAGGAATCGATGGATGCGGTGATGCAGATCTTCGAAAAACTTGTTACAGATATCCCTAAACAGAAAATTGAAAATTTCAGAAACTGGCTTCATATTGTGACCAGGAATTATTGTCTCATGAAGCTCAGATCACAGAAATCGCTGGACGAAAAACATAACCAATGGGTGCTTGATTCTGAAAATTTTATGGAAGACTACTATTATCTGCATCCTATTGATACGCAGGAACCGGATATGGAAAAAGTTCTTGCAGATTGTATTGAAAGGCTGAAGGATGACCAGAAAAAGTGCATCGTCCAGTTTTACTACGAAGACAAATGCTATGATGAGATCGCAAAAAATCTCGGTGTTGATGAAAAAAAGGTCAAGAGTTATCTTCAGAATGGTAAAAGAAATCTGAAACTTTGTATTGAAGAGAAAAATGAAAGAAAAAAACAAAAACAGGAATGACACACTCTCTGAATTTCTTCGCTATACCAGGGGAGAAATGACTAAGAGAGAGGAGAATGCTTTCCAGAAGAAACTCCAGAAAGATCCTTTTGCCGCAGAAGCTGCTGAAGGGTTCTCTGAAATTTCATCCCGGGAGGCTGCTGACGATATGGATCACCTTGGAAAGCAATTAAAGAACAGGATCAAGCCCGGACAAAGAGTAGTTTATTATCGAATTGCTGCTTCAATAGCAGTGCTGATGCTTATCTCTTCAGTGTATTTAATTGTGGAAAGAGATAAACCTGCCACACAGCTCACTGAAGCAATTGTAAAATCTACTGCACCTGAAGAAGTAACTGATTCCAACCTGCTAACCGGACCGATTGCCGCGGATTCAAAGAATTTAACTGCCACCCCTGTGACGGAAGCTGAACAGCAAATTACAAATGATAAAATAGGAGCATCCTTAACTGCCAAAACAGAAAATCCTTCAATTACAGAGAAAACATTAGTACCTGCCATTATCGAAAAGAAGGACACTAACTTATATATTGCTGATTTGAATGAACCCGTGAAAAAATCAGATGTGGCTTTATCGGCTACTGATGAAGCTGTCGCCATCAATAATGGAGCAGCCAAAAGTTCAAGAGCGGCAACCGGTGCAGTCTTCGAAGCTGAAAAAGAAAAGACTTATTATTATCCTCCCCAACCTGTTAACGGGAAGGAGAGCTTCGATAACTATATCCGCGAAAACATTCAAAAACCGGCAATATCAGACTCCGTACAAAATGCGATTGTAATTGCAACTTTTATTGTAAGGAGCACAGGGAATGTCGACAGTATTAAAGTCGTCAGCAGCCCGGGTAGTGAGTTTTCGCAGGAATCAATAAGGCTGATAAAAGAGGGACCCGCCTGGAAACCTGCTGAAAGAAATGGTGAAAAAATTGATGATGAAGTAAGAGTGAGACTCGTTTTTAAGTAATAAAACCTTTTTGCTCTTATTGTTAAAATCGCTCTAAGAGCATGAGGGATCGCATAAAAGATATATAAATTGTAAAATACCTGATGATTAAAAGGTTACTATTTTTTGTTTTCCTGATTATTCCGATCACCCAAAAATCAAATTCACAGCAAATTGATTCTTCTTCATTCAGAATAAATACAAGACTCAGCTTTTATTCTTTTGAGAAGAGCGGAGAATTACTGCTGCACATACCTCAGAACCTTGTTTATACCAATCTTGAAGTCACATTAAGAATAAACAAAACTCCTGCCGGATCCTGGAGAGGAAGGCCGGGTAATAAACTGATCAGGATTCCCTTTGCAATTGATCAACAGCCTGCGCGTTACAAAATAGTTGCTGATATTTCTGTTCCCGGCAGAAAAAAGAAGTATACAACCGATGTTGACCTTATTATCCTTAACCATAAACCAAATGAAGTAAAGATTGACAGGTTCACGGGTGGGCTCGTTGTGAACAAACGACAATTTTTCCCTTTCGGATTTTACTGTTATTCACCTGTATTTCCTTCCCTTCCGGAAGAGGAAGTTGTAAAAGGATTCAACATGATTTCACCTTATCAGAAAATCCTTCCTGAAACATTTAAAGAGCGAAAAGCTTATATGGACCGCTGTGCCCAGCTTGGGATGAAGGTGCACTATAACCTGCTATCGGTCTCCGGAGGAGGAGGTGTAAGTTCAAAAATTGATGGTCTCACCGGTACTCAGAAAAAAGAACGTCTCCTAAACGAGATAAATGCGTTTAAGGATCATCCTGCCTTGCTCGCCTGGTATATTGCGGATGAACCTAACGGCAACAATATATCAGCTGATTCACTGGTAAAAATATATAACCTGCTTAAGGAAATCGACCCCTGGCATCCTGTCTCCGTTGTTTTCATGGCGCCCTTCCTCTCATCAGTCAGATATGCTGATGCCCTGGATATTGTAATGGCCGATCCTTATCCGGTACCTGACTTGCCGGTATCTATGGTTGGCAATGTAACCAGTCAGCTCACAAAAGAATTTGAAGGACAAAAGCCTGTATGGATAGTACCACAGACTTTTGGAGGTGGTGAGATATGGAAACGCGAGCCTACTTTGCAGGAGATAAGATCTATGACCTATCAGGCAATCATTAATGGGGCGCGGGGAATCCAGTATTTTGTAAGGCAGGGCCTTAACCTTTTTCCAAAATCTACAGGCACATGGAACGAATGCGGACGTATGGCAGTGGAAATAGCTGAGCTGACCCCATGGCTGCTTTCAGACGAAGAGAGTGTACCGGTCTTTTCAGGATCACCCGATATTATTGCAAAATCTTATATTCATGAAGGCCGGCTGCTGATCCTGGGAGTTAATAAAACCAATGTCCCGGTAAAAGTCAGTTTCTCCATTCCACAATCCTTCCAGGGAAAAGTTAAAGTCATCTTTGAAAACCGTCTTGTTACTATGAACGGAGGGTCATTTTCGGATATACTCTCATCTTACGGGTCACAGGCATACATAATCGACCTTAAACCGATAAAAGAAATTCTGAAACCCTGGCCTGGTAACCTCCTGTCAGATCCCAGTTTCGAGGAAATTTCAAGTCCGGGCGTCCCTGCTGCCTGCTATGCCCGGGGCAATGGCGAAAGAGGTGCTACATATTTTCTCGATTCGCGCGAACATTTTGAAGGCTCTCATTCTTTAAGGCTGATCACTCCAACAGAAAACGGGAGTGCAAGGATTAGGTTTTTCCCAATCACTGTCAGGCCCGGGGCAACCTATCTTGTTTCGGTCAGGGGAAAAACAGAGAAGGAACAGGGCCTTAATAATATGGACAAACCACATTTTTTTGAGATATCACTTGGCGATTACGGGACTTCAAGGTTCCAGCCTGAAAATGACTGGGGGCAATTTGTAACATTTGTTACAATTCCATATTTCAAAGATCTTCCTCCGAAAACCAATGTCATATTGCAAATGCCATCAGCTGGCGTCGGTTGGTTCGACATGCTTCAGGTTGTTGAATGTGCTGATATCGGAAAATGCATCAATCCGGAATTTAGTCTGCCCGGAAGAATATATTAATTCTTATCACGGATTTTCACGGTGTTTCACTGCTGAGTAACACGGAGGTTTTCAAACTCTGAGTGACTAAGTGTTACTCTGTGGTAAAAAAGAAATCTTTATGTATATTTCAGCTATTAATAAATATCGAAATGAGTAAGAATCTCTTGTCAATGGTTGCTGCCATCATTGTAATCATTTCAGGTTGTTCTGAGAAGAAAGCAAACATCAACTACAGCGGCAATCCTGAGCCTTTGAAACAGAATGCATATATCATGCTGCCTCTTGGCTCAGTGAAACCTGCCGGCTGGCTGAAGTCACAGCTAGAGGCCCAGGCTTCTGGANNGAGCCCATTCTTTCAAGCAGCAGGGATTCAGGCTGGTACGGCCCTTTAAAAAACAAGGACAGATGGCCGCTTGCAGTAGCAAACAAGGTTCTTATGCAATATTATGAAGCAACTTCAGATAAAAGAGCCCTGGATGTTATCAGAAAATATTTCAGATATATTCATGACACTCCTCCCGACTGGCCCGATAAAGAATGGAGAGGTGTAAGAGCAATGGAAAATGCCGTAACAGGTTACTGGTTGTACCGCCAGACTAAAGAACAGTGGGTACTGGAAACCATTGAATCGATACAAAAGAACAGTACCGACTGGACAACATATTATGAAAAATTCCCATGGGATTCTGCAGCAGTGGCTGATAAGAAAATACAGCTTGCCTGGAGGGTTGACGGTACAGCACATGGCGTAAACAATGCTATGGCAATCAAGTATCCGGGACTATGGTATCAGCAGTCAGGCGACATCAGATTTAAAAATGCCGTCTTTTCGGGAATTAGAAAATATGACAGGAATCACGGACAGGCCGGAGGAAGGTTTTCATGCGATGAACACCTTTCAGGGAATTCGCCTGACAGGGGAACTGAACTCTGTTCTGTAGTGGAATATATGTTCTCTCTTGAGGAACTTTATGAGATTTTCGGTTACAACAGCCTTGCCGACCGTCTTGAGCTCCTTACATTCAATGCATTACCCGGGACGACCACTCCTGATATGTGGGCACACCAGTATGATCAGCAATCAAACCAGGTGCTCGTATCCGTAGCTAAAAGGGACTGGATATCTAATGGTGACTATTCAAATATCTATGGTCTTATGCCTAATTTTGCATGCTGCCTGGCAAACATGCACCAGGGATGGCCTAAATTTGCCGCTAATCTCTGGATGGCAACAAACGATAATGGCCTTGCGGCAGTAGCATACAGCCCTTCCATTGTCAATGCCAGGGTTGGAAAGGGTCAGGATGTAACGATCAGAGAGGAGACCAATTATCCTTTTGATGGAAAAGTAATTTTAAGGATCGCAACCTCAGCAACTGTTAAGTTTCCTCTGGTTCTGAGGGTTCCGGGCTGGGCTGATTCAGTAACATTCAGTTACAGGGGTAAGACTAAAACCGGCAAGGCCGGATCAACAATGAGGCTTGAGGAGAGATGGAAAGATGGCGACATTGTGACTTTTAATATCCCAATGAAAGTGAGGTTCGAAACGAGATACAATAATTCCCTCTCGCTCCTGCGCGGTCCGTTGTACTTTTCCCTCAGGATCGACAAGGAATACAAAAACGTAAAGATCAATTATGATAATTACGGCTATAAAGGCAGTGCCGACTGGGAGGTATATCCAAAAAGCCCCTGGAATTTCGGCCTGGTGTATGACATAATGAATCCTGCAAGAGGTTTTGAAGTGGTCGAAAATCAGATAGGGAAATATCCGTTTGCTGATAAAGGCGACATGATCTGGTCAGCAGATTCAGGAAAGTATATTGTATGGAGAAGTGATGCTGCAGTTCTGATAAAAGCAAGAGGAATCAGGATACCGGAATGGACGATGAAAGATAATTCTGCAGCCTTGCCTCCTGTTAGTCCCGTTAAACCTGAGGGGTACCCTGAAGTGATCCAATTGGTACCATATGGAAGCGCAAGGCTAAGGATAACCGAGTTCCCATTTATTGATGCCGGCAAGATTGAAGATGTAATTAAATAGCTTCGGTTTTTTCTTTCAGCCAGATTCTCTCATCAGCAGTAAGATGAGGGCTTAACTTATCATAAACCTCTGAATGATAGGAATTGAGCCAGTTTATCTCTAGTTGATTCAGTAAAATTTTATCAATCAGTGTTTTATCAATATAGCATAAGGAGACAGTATCAAACTTCAGGAATTTCCCGAACTCAGTTTCCTCATCTTCATAGCATATCACCAGGTTTTCTGTGCGGATGCCATACTCCCCCTCCCTGTATATTGCCGGCTCATCCGACACCAGCATACCGGCTTCTAAAATGGTATTATTCATTGCCGGGCTAATACTATGAGGCCCTTCATGAACATTGAGGCAATAACCTACACCATGGCCGGTACCATGACCATAATTGAGTCCAGCCTGCCATAGGGCTTCCCGGGCCAGAATATCGATCTGATATCCCTTTGTTCCATAAGGGAACTTGACAGTTGCCAGCCTTATCAATCCCTTCAGCACCAGGGTGAAATCCTTTTTTTGTCCCGGTGTCGGGACACCAAGGGCAATGGTCCTTGTTATATCAGTTGTCCCTCCGGGGTATTGTCCCCCTGAATCTACAAGCAGAATTCCCTTATCACCAAGCTCGGCATCCGAGCCGGGTGTCGGCGAATAGTGAGGCAGAGCTGCATGTCCGTTGAATGCAACTATTGTGGCAAATGAGGGGCCCAGAAAATCTTTATACCGGATTTTGAATTCGTGGAGCCTCATTACAAGAGATCTCTCCGTCATTGGCACAATGCCAAGGTTGCTTTCAATCCAGTAAAAGAATTTTGCAAGCGCAACTCCATCCTTTACCATCACCTTGCCAATATTCTCAATCTCTGTTTTATTCTTTATGGCTTTCAGCCTTGATGGAATGCTTATATCTTCAACTATTCTGAACCTTTCTGGTATTGAATAAAAAAGTGATACTGATGTCTTCTGAGGTGAAAGGAGAATTGTATTTCCATCGGTAAGTGATGAAATCATGCCTGCCGTCTCTTCATAGGGAAGCATGATTATTCCAAGTCTGTCGAATTCCAGCGCCAGTTCGCGAGAGAACCTCTCCTGGTCAGCAAATAAAAAGCTTTGCTCCCCGCCTATTATGGCGAATGAAAAAATCAACGGGGAATATGGCAGGTCATTACCTCTTATATTCAGAAGCCACATTATATCATCAGGTGATGTAAGCAGATGGTAATCCACACCACGTTTCTTCATCTGCTCTCTCACTTCAGAGATCTTTTTTGATCTTTCCTTTCCAGAGAATTCAATTGAATGGTCCCA
The DNA here is from genome assembly GCA_003152835.1 of Bacteroidales bacterium. Lineage (GTDB taxonomy): Bacteria > Bacteroidota > Bacteroidia > Bacteroidales > VadinHA17 > LD21. The sequence goes on from PMBC01000016.1 coordinate 15,240, forward strand.
GACATGTGAGGAAGGCATTGGAGGACGGTCAATCCAGATATCTGAAACCATGTCGGAATCGAAATCAAATGAGATTCTCTTTTCCTGAAGGCGCTCCTTCAGCTTTCTTGCCTGGTCAACCGGGAAGATATTCCCGTCGAGTGCAATCCTGCTTTCTTCATACATGTTTTCAGCAAGCCAGTCAATATATCCTGAGTTTACAGAACCTTCAGGTTTTACAAGCTTAAAACCCGACGCGGCCAATTCATTTTCGGCCTGTATAAAGTACCTGGAATCTGTCCACAATCCTGCAAATGAATCAGTTATCACTACTGTAGCAGCCGATCCAGTAAAACCTGTAAGCCAGGTGATTATATTCCAGTGGTCGGGGATGTATTCACCGATGTGGGGATCAGATAAGGGGATAATATAAGCATTGATGCCATTCTGTTTCATAGCAGCCCGAAGGAGAGCCAGCTTTTCAACAGATTGATTCATAAGCTTTTCACTTCATTTACAAGATTCTGTAATGTGCTCTTGGCATCGCCAAAGAGCATTCTTGTCTTTTCATTGAAGAAAAGCATATTTTCGATAGCGGCATAACCTTTTCCCATTCCTCGTTTCATGACGATGATATTTTTTGCATCACGCGCTTTAACGATCGGCATTCCGTAGATCGGGCTTGATGGATCATCCTCGGCAGCAGGGTTTACTACATCATTAGCGCCAATTACAACCAGCACATCAGTATTCGGAAGGTCGGGATTTATCACATCACTCTCAATAAGCTGCTCATATGGAACATCTGCCTCGGCAAGCAAAACGTTCATGTGGCCGGGCATACGGCCGGCAACAGGATGAATAGCATACTTCACCTCAACTCCCTTTTCTTCGAGGAGCTTATCGAGCTCATGACATATATGCTGAGCCTGGGCAACAGCAAGACCGTAACCCGGTACTATCACAACTTTCTTTGAATAGCTGAGAAGCACTGCAGCATCGGAAAGAGTGATCTCTTTGATTGTTCCTCCTTCCAGGACATTTGATGCTCCTCCACCCCCAAATACCCCCACGATTACATTAAGAAGCGACCTGTTCATTGCCTTGCACATCAGGACAGTAAGGATTGTACCTGCAGAGCCTACAAGGATACCACCCGTAAGCATTGCCTGGTTATTGTAAAGAAAGCCGCCCATAGCTGCTGCCACACCTGTAAACGAGTTCAGCAATGAGATTACAACCGGCATGTCGGCACCCCCGATCGGCATTACAAACAGGACACCATAGATAACAGACACAGCAAACATTATATAAATGCAGGGCATAAGCTCTGTACTGGCCTGAACATGACGCGTCATTATGAAAACAATGAAGCCTATCAGCACTGCCAGTATTGTAAGATTCACGTATTTCAGTGCCTTGATCCGCAGGTCTCCGATCCTTCCATCCAGTTTTCCGAATGCTATCATGCTTCCGGCCCAGGATACGGTACCTATCATCAGTCCCAGAAGGATGGCAAGTACATGGCCGTTAGCCATGCCATGTGCTGCAATCAGTTCGGGCCTGATATGCGGAAATTCCATCATAGAAATCAGGGCAGCCGCTGCACCTCCCATTCCATTAAAAAATGAAACCAGCTGAGGCATGGCTGTCATCTTAACTTTTTTGGCGATCATCCAGCCGATTATAGTGCCTATTACGATTGCGCCCAGGATCCAGGGAATATTGCCTATCGGCTCACCGTTCTTTCGGTGAAAAAGGATAGTAGCAACAATTGCAAATACCATTCCGAATGCGGCTAGTGTATTTCCTCTCCTGGCGGTAAGCGGGTGACTAAGCATTTTCAAACCAAGAATGAAAAGCACAGATGCTATTACATAAGTAATTTCCAGTATGGATATTCCTGTTATGTGGGATAATTGATCCATTATATTGTCCTTTAGCTATTTAAACCCTGATTAATTATTTCTTCTTTTTGAACATTTCAAGCATCCTGTCAGTGACCACGAATCCGCCCACTACGTTCAGGGTACCGAGAACAACTGCCAGGAACCCGAGGATCATCGATCCTGTTGTATCAGCATGTCCCATCACGATTATTGCCCCGATTATCACGACTCCATGAATGGCATTGGCCCCCGACATCAGGGGTGTATGAAGAATCGCCGGAACATGGCTGATCACTTCAATCCCGAGAAAAATTGAGAGGATTACAATAAAGATTGCCTCCCTGTGCTCCAAGAAAAAACTTAAGATCTTCTCCATATCCTGACTTATTTAATATTTAGCATTTGTTTAACTCTCTGGCTTATATATTCCCCGGCATGAACTGCTGTAGTCCCGTTTATAATGTCGTCCTGCATGTTGAGTGCAAGATTTCCCTGCTTATCAATCATTATTTTCAGAAGGTTGTTGATATTGCAGCCAAACATCCTGCTTGCATCTGTCGACATGTCGGAAGGATAGTCTGACTTTCCTATTATGGTCACCCCATTTACTACAACGGTTTTTCCGTTTTCCGTCAGTTCACAATTACCGCCTGTCGATGCCGCAAGGTCAATTATTACCGATCCCGGTTTCATTGAGTTAACGGTTGTCTTAAGCAGGAGCACCGGCGCCTTTTTGCCGGGTATCTGCGCAGTTGCTAATACCACATCAGCTGCAATTGCCCGCTGCTGTATAAGATCCTGCTGTTTTTTCTTAAACTCTTCTGTCTGCTCTACGGCATAACCACCAGCAGTTGCATCCTCCCTTGCTCCCTCAACCTCAATAAATTTTCCTCCGAGACTCTTTACCTCCTCTTTTACGGCGGATCTGACGTCGAATACCTCGACAACAGCTCCAAGTTTTCTTGCAATTGCAATTGCCTGCAAACCGGCAACGCCTGCACCAAGGATCAATACCCTTGAAGGCTTGATTGTTCCGGCTGCCGACATAAACATATGGAAAAACCTTGGCAACAATGAGGCAGCATGAAGTACTGCTTTATACCCTGAAACAGTCGCCATTGATGAGAGTATATCCATCGACTGGGCACGGGTTGTCCTTGGAATCAGATCGAGAGCCAAAACAGTGAGACCCTGTAATCTGGCGGCTTCCAGCCATTTAGCATTTTCCACAGGAGCAACCACACAGCATAAAACCTGTCCTTCCCTGCACGATTTCAGGTCGTTTTCAGGAATCGGGTTAACTGAGAGAATAAGCCCGGCTTTTGAAAAGACATCATTTCGCGGAACGACAACTATACCTGCTGATTTATAATCCTTGTCCGATGCGAAAGCAGAATCACCTGCACCGTTTTCAGCCATCACCTCAACTCCAAGTCTTTTTAAGCCTGCAGCCTCACAGGGGAGCATTGCCACCCTGTTTTCGGAACTGCAATCTTTAAGTATCCCTATTACCATAAAGTAAAGTTTTATTTATGCTCCAATATAGTAAACAAAACAGAAGTAATAAATGATCTTATTAAATAGAGATTAAAGTCTATTTATTGCCAAAAAAATTCTCAAGCCAGAACTTGTTTGCCTCATTGCGTGCGTGGATTGCTTTTGCACCTCCCCAGCCATGACGTCCACCAGGGTACATCATAAACTGGAACGATTTGCCTTCGTCCTCGAGCCTGGAAATCAGGTAAATCGAGTTCTGCATGTGAACGTTATCGTCCATATCACCTTGAGTCAGATATAATTTCCCCTTGAGCTTTTTAGCAAAGGAAAGTGCAGAACCATCTTTATAGCCGTCAGGGTTATCCTGCGGCGTATCCATATAACGTTCTGTATAAATATCATCATATAACCTCCAGTCAGTAACCGACAAACCAGCAAATCCATGTGTCCAGAAATCTGCCCCTTTGGTAAGTGCAAGACAGGTCAAATAACCTCCGTAAGAACTTCCCGAGATCCCCATCCTCGAGCCATCGACAAAAGGTTTTGTAAGAAGCCATTTAACTCCGTCTTCATAATCAAGTATTTCCCATTTTCCAAGGCAGCGGTAAACATAATCGAGGCCTCTCCTGCCGAATTGCCCGGAACCGCGGTGATCGATGGTGAAGGTTATGATCCCATTCTGTGCGTACCATGAAGGGTTGTTACCCATCCACATATTGCTGACATTCTTGGAATCAGGACCTCCGTAAATCGTAAATACAACCGGATATTTTTTCGAAGGGTCAAAATTAAGTGGGTAAGTAATGATTGCCGGCATATCGAAGAGGCCGTCAGATGTCATGATCTTAATGAATTCTGCTCTTGAATTCTTTGCAGGATCAAAAGCCGGCTGATCGAATTTATAAATCTCCTTAAGCTGTTTCCCCTTCTTGTCATATGCTATGATTGAACCGGGGCTGGTAATACTGCTCCAGGTATCAATTAAATAGCTTCCTTTGGGTGAAACGCTTACACTGTGTGTTCCTCCTCCTCTGGTGATCTGGGTCAGGTTCTTGCCATCCAGTCCTGCCCTGAAGGCATGGTTATCAGTCGATTCCGTTCCAGTTGCAGAAAAATAGATAAGTTTCATATCCTCATCAACCCTGTCGAGGGAATTAACCCTGAAATCGAGATTGGTGAGCTGAGCGATCTGTTTGCCGTCCCATCCCTGGTAATAAAGGTTCTCCCATCCGTTTTTAGAGGAGCGGATAATAAACCCGGTATTATTTTTCATTACATAAATATCTTCATGAATTTCAAACCAGGTCTTGTTTGTCTCCTCGTAGATTTTTGTAAAGTCGCCGGATAAAGGATCGGCAAGTAAAATCTGAAGATCATTCTGGTCGCGGTTAAGAACCTGAACAGCAAGTTTTTTACTGTCGGGTGTCCAGAATGGCCATGCAATATACTGGTCTGCAGAATAATCTGTCCTGACCCAGGTTGTTTTTCCGGAATTAATATCTGCAATTCCCATTTTTACCTTTGGATTCGGATCACCTGGTTTCGGATAAGGAACCACTTCAAGAGTGCCATGTATGCCATCGGTTTCATCAAGTCTGTTCAGAGTAAAAACAGGCACTTCGGTTTCGTCCGTTCTCAGGTAAGCAATCTTTGATCCGTCGGGCGCCCACCAGAAAGCTGCATAACGGCTTGATCTCTCAAGAATTTCTTCCATGTAAACCCATGAGGAATAACCATTGTAAATCTTCCCTGATGCATCTGTCGTAAGCCTTATTTCCCTGCTGTTTAAAAGGTCATAAACGTATAAATCTTTATTCTTTGTATATGCAATCTTATGACCATCAGGTGAGAATCGTGCATTAACCTCAGGGGTCTTGTCGTTTGTAAGTCGCCTGAGATCCTTCTCTCCCATGACGAAATAATAAAGATCATTCTCCTTATTTATAACGGCACTCTTCATATCAGGAGCAATAATGTCATTCATACCGATGGATATTCCGGAAGGCAGAGACTCTTTAAGAAGCTCTCTGTCTGTCTTCGTTGCGCTTACGATTTTGCTTTTTCCGGATTTAATATCGACACTGCAGGTTACCAGGTTCTTTTCCGAATCATAATTCCGGATCAGGTAGTGGGAGTCATCACTCCAGCCGAGAATTGAAACACGGTCAAAATTGCGCATCGGCATCTGTGCAAGGAGATGATTTCCGTTGAACAAAAGAATCAACAGGAGGAAGGAACCTGGTAAAAGGAATCTGATCTTTTTCATATAAAGAGTTTCTTTGATGTGATTTAAAGAGTGCTATTGACAAAAATAAGAATTTTAATATAAGAAACAGTCAGTCATATCATATCATCAATCCTGTTTTGTAACAAACATTTTATAATTTTACATCGGTTTAACGGAAGGGAAGAAAATCGACGCAACAGATATTCAAAAGAAAAACTGGATAAGCCTCGACAATGCAGCGAAGCTCTATCCGGCTATAACTAATGGCGAGCTGACATCAGTATTCAGGCTTACTGCGATTCTTAAAAGGCCTGTAAATTATCAGGCCATTAAAGAGGCAGTTGAAATCACTTCGCGGAGATTCCCCTATTTCAGCGTTTCGCTGGGAAGCGGATTATTCTGGCACTATCTTGAGTTCAATAATAAACCGCCAAGGATCCAGCCCGAGGAAGAAATACCCTGTACTGCCTTCGCACTTAATAGAAAAAACGAACCTTTGTACAGAGTCCTTATCCGGGGAAACAGGATATCTGTGGAGTTCATTCATATTCTCACTGATGGTTCAGGCGCAATGGAGTATCTGAAATCATTGCTTTATACTTACTTAAGACTGTTGGGAAATTCTATCGGATCCCCGGAGGGAATAATCCTGCCTGATTCTCCGATTTCCGAAGATGAGGTCGAAGACAGTTACAACAGATTTTTCCGCAAACTACCCCCACCAGGAGAAATATCAAAAGCGTGGCATCTTCCGTTCCGGCTTAATGAAAAGCCCAGGCTAAGAGTCCTCCTTGCTGAAATTAAGGTCGATGAGATACTGGAATTATCCAGGAACAATAAAGTATCTTTAACAGAATACCTCGTTGCTGTATATCTATTTTCACTTCAGAAAATATACCTCATTGAAAAAGAAAAAGGGATAAAACAAAAGTTCAATGTCCTGCGGATTGAACTGCCTGTTAATATGAGAAATAAATTACCAAGCAGGACTATGCGTAATTTCTCTCTGTTTGTTACTCCTGAAATTGATTTAAGGCTGGGTATTTACACTTTTGAGGAAATCCTTAAGAATGTCCGCAATTATATACAAGCCAGCTCTGATATCAAGCAGATCGCAAGGTTCATGTCATCCAATGTGAGCCATGAGAAGCTGCTGTTTATAAGAGTCCTGCCTTTGATCATTAAACGGCTGGCTATTGCAGCTTTTTACAGGGGACTAGGGTCAAAGAAGTGTTCAGGAATAATCACTAATCTGGGAGTCGTCAGACTTTCGGAAGAGATGGAAAAAATGATTGATTCTATTCATATAGTGCCGCCGCCTCCCAATACACGGGTAAAAGTAAGCTGCGCAATAGTCTCATTTAAGGATAAGGTAAAGATGTGCTTCTGCAACATGACTGAGTCAAATGAACTTGAGCAATCTATTCTTAAGCATCTTTCAGATTCCGGAATACATATTAAAATATTGAATAACAACTAAATAAGTAAATCATGAATTTATGTATCAATTGCGGTGTGGAACTTGAGGAGGGTCTGAAGCAGTGTCCTCTGTGCGGGAAGAATCAGGGTGATCCGGCAGACGTGAAAGTTGAGACCAGCAATTATCCTTCCGATATAATTCATCTTCATAAAACTGAGACACGGAAGCATATCTGGGAATTAACCGGGATAATTGCCTTCTCCGGAATTGCCGTCTGTACAATTGTCGACCTGGTTATTGGAAAAGGGATTAAATGGTCTCTCTTTGCCGATGTATCAATAATTTCAGCATGGTCAATCCTCACATTTATTCTGCTTAAAATCCGGAAACCATGGATACTAATAACCGGACTATCTGCTACTGTCCTTCTTATGTTGCTCATGTTTGATCTTATCTCCGCAAAAGCTGACTGGTTTATCCCTGTCGGACTGCCCATTACTTTGGCAGCCGTTTTTTTTGTGTGCCTCGTTGTTATATTGTATCAATATACCCGTTTTAAAGGTTTTAATATTTTAGCGATCATCTTCCTGTCTGTTGCTGGATTTTGCATACTTACTGAAGTTATACTGGATAAATATGTTAAGGGCCTGATTGATTTACGCTGGTCCCTTCTTGCAGCAGTCTCAATATTACCGATTGCGCTGGTTCTGTTTTATGTGCATTACAGGATGAAAAAAGGGAATAAGCTCGACAGCTTTTTCCATATTTAAGAGTCATCTTCTCTTGCTCAGAATTGCATACCTTTTATTCTGTCGTATCTTAAAATATATTCTTACAAATCTTTCCCCGTAAATCAGGATTTCGTAAATTGTAATGAGAAATTGAGAATCTTATGTTTTTCACTTTACAGCACGGCTAAATCCTTTAACATTTAAACCCTTATTTAGAAATATTTTAAATTTGTGTTATTTTATTAACATTGTTATTTATTTCACACTAAAAATTATACCTTTGTGCCTGTTAAGCATGACGGTACTATTAATCTATGGCTTTCAAATTAGTGAAAAAACAATAAATAAATGACTATCAAAGAGATATTAATAAACTGCAGAATTAATTAATAAGTAAAGAATCATGTCACAAATCAAATCACTCGCAGATCTGAAAAAGAAACGGGAAGAGTTAAGGACAGGACTAATCAACGCAATCGAATCAAAAAATCAGGTTCAGGTTAAAGTTGCAATGGCAACTTGCGGAATTGCATCCGGTGCAAAGCCCATCAAGGAGTTTTTCTCGGAACAGCTTGAAAAAAGGAATATTCCGGCAGTTGTAACCCAAACAGGATGTATGGGCTATTGTTACGCTGAACCCACAGTTGAAGTCAAGCTCCCGGATCAGGATCCTGTTGTATATGGGTTTGTTGATCTGAAAAGAGCCGATCAGATCATCGAAAAATATATCAAAACAGGTGAACTGGTTGATGGTATTATACCGGTGAATTACTTAACAATAGATTCTAAAGAGTAGGAGGATAAATTATGTCAAAATACAGCATACATCTCCTGGTTTGCGGCGGTACCAGCTGCCACTCTGCTGAAAGCGATGTCGTAGTTTGCAATCTAAGGGACGAAATAGAGGCAAAAGGACTATCCGATAAAGTGCAGGTTATTACAACAGGCTGTTTTGGCTTTTGTGGAAAAGGCCCGATCGTAAAAGTAATGCCCGATAACATTATCTACGTTCAGGTAAAACCTGAAGATGCCCAGACAATTGTTGAAGAACATGTCGTAAAAGGAAGAAAAGTTGAAAGACTCCTGTATCGGGATCCAAAAAGCAATGAAATAATAGGGGACTCAAAACATATGAGTGTCTTCAAAAAACAACTCAGGATTGTTCTACGAAACTGTGGTGTTATAAATCCCGAGAATATTGATGAGTATATAGCAAGGGACGGATATCAGGCCCTCGGAAAAGCTTTAACTGAAATGAAACCCGAACAGGTTATCAAGGTAGTTAAGGATTCCGGGCAGAGAGGTCGTGGTGGTGCAGGTTTCCCTACTGGCTTAAAATGGGAAATCGCGAGCAAAAACAAGGCAGACCAGAAGTACGTTGTCTGCAATGCCGATGAAGGCGACCCGGGAGCTTTCATGGACCGTTCGGTGCTTGAAGGCGACCCGCATTCTGTGCTCGAAGCAATGGCAATCTGCGGCTATAGTATCGGAGCATCAGAAGGTCTTATATACGTACGTGCCGAATATCCCATGGCTATACACAGGTTGAAAATTGCCATAAACCAGGCCCATGAATATGGCCTGCTAGGCAAGGATATTCTCGGAACAGGTTTCAACTTTGATATTACACTCCGCTATGGCGCCGGAGCTTTCGTCTGCGGAGAAGAGACAGCTCTTATCCATTCGATGGAAGGTCTCCGTGGCGAACCTACGATAAAGCCACCATTCCCGGCTCAGTCAGGATATCTCGGAAAGCCTACCAACGTCAATAATGTTGAAACGTTTGCTGCAATACCTGTGATAATCCTTAAAGGTGCAGAGTGGTTCAGCAAAATAGGGACCGAGAAATCAAAGGGAACAAAAGTTTTTGCACTTGCCGGTAAAATAAATAATGTTGGCCTTATCGAAGTCCCCATGGGAACAACCTTGAGGGAAATAATATTTCAGATAGGAGGAGGAATTAGAAACGGAAAGAAATTTAAAGCTGTGCAGACAGGAGGCCCATCCGGTGGCTGTCTGACAGAAAAACACCTGGATATGCCAATTGATTTTGATAACCTTATCGCAGCAGGTTCAATGATGGGATCAGGAGGCATGATAGTGATGGATGAAGATAACTGTATGGTTTCTGTCGCAAAGTTCTTCCTCGATTTTACGGTTGATGAATCTTGCGGGAAATGTGCTCCATGCCGTATCGGCAATAAGCGCCTGCATGAACTTCTGGCCAGGATATGCGATGGAAAAGGAATTCCGGAAGACCTTGACAGACTCAGGAATATGAGTCAGGTTATTAAGGACACATCACTTTGCGGTCTTGGACAATCTTCACCTAACCCTGTGCTTTCAACGCTCGATAACTTCATGAACGAGTATGAGGCGCACGTGAAAGACAAGAAATGTCCGGCAGGTGAGTGCAAGAACCTGATGGAATATGTCATTAATGCAGAAAACTGCGTAGGATGTACTGCATGCGCAAGGGTTTGTCCTGTAAATGCAATATCCGGACAAAGAAAAGAAGTGCATCATATTGACCCTGCCATCTGTATTAAATGTGGCGCATGCAAGGAGAAATGTAAGTTTGATGCAATATTTATCAGATAATTAAAAAATAATGGAAACAATAAAGCTTACTATCGATAATAAAGAAGTTGAAGTACCTAATGGTACGACAATACAAAAGGCTGCAAAAAAGCTGGGAATTGATATCCCGATATTATGCTATATGGAATTGAAGGATATGAATATTGAGAATAAACCCGGTGGTTGCCGTATCTGTGTCGTAGAAGTTCAGAAACGCCGTAATCTTGCTCCCTCCTGCTCAACCAATTGTGAAGAGGGTATGGTAGTATTGACTCACACACCCAGGGTACTTAATGCCCGTCGAACTGTAATGGAATTCATACTTTCAGATCATCCCAAAGATTGCCTCGTTTGTGCTAAATCGGGCAATTGTGAGCTTCAAAGCATGGCTCACAGGCTGGGAATAAGGGATATACCAGGACAGGAGTATGCTGCAATGTCAACATATCGCAAGGATTTTTCTCCTTCTATAATAAGGGATCTGGATAAGTGCATTATGTGCCGCCGTTGTGAGACAATGTGCAACACTGTCCAGACTGTTGGTGCATTATCTGCTGTCAACCGCGGGTTCATGGCTGCTGTGGCTCCTGCATTTGAACAGAATCTTGAATTTTCGACATGCACATATTGCGGTCAGTGCGTAGCTGTCTGTCCGACAGGGGCTCTTACAGAAGTAAATCATGTTCCAAATGTGCTGAGGGCGCTTGCTGATCCGACAAAGACTGTTATAGTGCAAACTGCTCCTGCCGTTCGTGCAGCGCTCGGTGAAATGTTTGGAATGAAACCCGGAACCCTCGTAACAGGGAAAATGGTAACCGCTCTCAGGTCACTCGGATTTGATTATATATTTGATACCGACTTTGCTGCCGACCTTACAATTATGGAAGAAGGCACAGAACTGCTCGATCGTCTTAACAGGCATCTTAAAGGAGATAAAACAGCAAGAATGCCTATTCTAACCTCGTGCTGCCCCGGCTGGGTAAACTTTTTTGAAGAGTATTTTCCTGATCTTAAAGAAGTTCCTTCAACTGCCAAGTCTCCTCAGCAGATGTTCGGAGCAATTGCAAAAACATATTTTGCCGACAAGATAAAAGTAGACAGAAAAGACCTGGTCGTTGTTTCTATCATGCCATGTCTTGCCAAGAAATATGAGTGCCAGAGGGAAGAGTTTTCGACAGAAGGGAACAGGGATGTTGACTTCTCGATTTCTACCAGGGAACTTGGTGAATTCATCAAGCAGGCAAATATCGACCTTAATAATCTTCAAGAAGGAGAGTTTGATGATCCTCTGGGAGAATCAACCGGCGCAGGTGTGATCTTTGGTACAACCGGCGGAGTAATCGAAGCAGCTGTTCGTACAGCTTATGAACTCCAGACTGGCAAGAAACTGGAGCGGCTTGATTTTACTGAACTAAGAGGATTTGAGGGTGTCCGCTCAGCAACAATTGATTTCAACGGGCTTCCAATAAATATTGGTATTGCCCACGGACTTGGAAATGCAAGAAAACTTCTTGATGATGTAAGATCAGGAAAGTCGCAGTTCCACGCTATCGAGGTTATGGCTTGCCCGGGCGGCTGTATCGGTGGTGGCGGACAGCCTCTGCACCACGGAGACTCTGAGATAATAAAGGCAAGAGCAGCAGCAATTTATGCAGAAGACAAAAGTAAGCCGATCAGGAAGTCACATGAAAATCCCTTTATAATCAAACTATATAAGGAGTTTCTCGGCAAACCCAACAGTGAAAAAGCACATCATCTGCTTCACACAAAATATTTTGATAAAAAGAAAAAAATTATAGTAAAGCAATAATAATGTACCGGTTGGTCAAAAATAAAATTCAAGGCTATGTCAACTATTAAAATAGAATTGAGAAACGAAGATGTCGCAAAGATTAAAGAGATTTGCACATCGTTTAAAAATGATCCCCAGGAACTCATTAATGTATTACATAGCTGCCAGGAACACTTTGGTTATCTTCCTGCAGAAGTGCAGGAGGTTGTATCTGGCGAACTGGGAGTTCCAGTGGCAAAAGTTTATGGAGTTGTTACGTTTTATTCTTTCTTTACAATGACTCCAAAGGGAAAGCACCCGATCAGCATCTGCCTGGGGACTGCCTGTTATGTACGTGGTGCCGAGAAAGTTCTTGATGAATTCAAAAAAGAGCTTGGATTGAATGTTGGTCAGGTTACAAAAGACAACAAGTTTTCATTATCGAGCCTGAGGTGTGTCGGAGCCTGCGGACTTGCCCCTGTGGTACTGGTAGGCGAAAAGACATACGGGCGCGTTGCACCTGATGATGTCAGAAATATATTAAAGGAATACGAATAGAGTTTTTTTTTTAAAACTGGTTTTTAGGTTTATATGGAAGCCGGGGTTTATTAACTCCGGTTTTCTTTTTTCCTGAGTGTTTTGCTTCTTCCTTCCAGTGACCGGCAACCGGTGACCGGTGACCGGTCTCATACCAGAAGAAAAAATCTTTCTGGCGCCTCTTTTCTTCAATTTTTCTTGCGACAAATACCTTTTTCCCCGTGTTAGGATCAAAGCCTGTGTAATAAATAAGTGTTGATAAGGTCATAGGTGTCGGTGTAAAATCCTGCACCTGATCGGGTTTTATTCCCATACTTCTCACCTCGTCGGCAAGCTCCTGCATATCCTTGTCAGTGCAGCCCGGATGGGATGAAATGAAATATGGAATAATCTCATAATTCAATCCTTCACGCCTCTTAATAGCATCGAACCTGATCTTAAGCTTCCTGAATAATTCAAAAGGAGGCTTCCTCATCAGGCTTAATACAAAATGACTGGTATGTTCAGGGGCAACCTTAAGTCTGCCCGAAACATGATTTTTAATAAGTTCATCCAGGTAATCGCTTTCAGCCCTGCCAGCGTTTTTGTTCCATTCCGGAAACAGCAGGTCGTACCTGATGCCGCTGCCGATAAAGGCTTTTTTAATGCCGTTCATCGCGTTAACCTTTTTGTATAGCTCAGTCAATTCGCGGTGGCTGGTATCAAGGTTCGGGCAGACACCAGGCCAGATGCAGGATGGTCTTGAACATTTATGGCACATCTCCATATTCTTCCCCTTCATCCTGAACATATTTGCCGATGGGCCTCCCAGGTCGGAAAGGTATCCTTTAAAACCTGGCAGTTGCATTATCTTTTCTATTTCATTCAGAATGGAATTTTCTGAACGGCTTACAATCTGTTTCCCCTGGTGCGCTGCAATAGCGCAGAAACTGCATCCACCAAAACAACCCCTGTGGATGTTCACAGAGAATTTTATCATTTCATAAGCAGGAATGGCTCCCTTTTTATTATACCTCGGGTGAGGCATGTACATATATGGAAGGTCATACGATCTGTCAGCATCCTTCTCATCCATCGGGGGAAAGGGAGGATTGATGACCACCATAGAGTTACCTGAGGGCTCGATAAGTCTTGCTGCCTCTGTCTTGTTTGATTCCTTCTCAAAAACCACAAAATTGCCAGTAAAGAGTTTCTTATCGGCCAGGCACTTTTCGTATGAATTAAGAATCTCGTCCTTCCACAATTTCTGAAGAGGTAAATGATCTTCCTTTTTTATAACTAAAGCCGTCTGGGGCACAGTTTTCAGAGAGGAAAACGGAACTCCTTTTGCCAGAAGGCGCATAATTTCCCGTATCGGCTGCTCGCCCATGCCGTAAATTAACATATCGGCACCGCTGCTGATTAGAATTGATGGCTCAAGGGCATCTTTCCAGTAATCGTAATGTGTCAGGCGGCGCATCGAGGCTTCAATGCCTCCGATTACAACGGGAATCTCCGGAAATAACTGCTTAAGTATTTTTGTATATACGATCGACGGGTAATCGGGACGAAACCCGGCCACGCCTCCCGGGGTATATGCATCATCGGAACGAAGGCGCCTGGCAGCAGTGTAATGATTCACCATCGAATCCATGTTGCCTGCTGTGACGCCAAAGAAATATTTTGGCTTGCCAAGCTTCTTAAAATCTCTCAGATCGTCCTTCCAGTTTGGTTGCGGAACGATTGCAACCCTGAAACCTTCATTCTCAATTACCCTTCCTATTACTGACGGTCCGAATGAAGGATGGTCAACATACGCGTCACCGCTGAAAATTATTACATCAGGCTGATCCCATTCCAGATCTTCAACCTCTTTTTTTGAAGATGGAAGAAACCCTTTCCTGATTTCTGATTCCGTATTCATTTTATAAAAATACTGAAAATTACTATCTTGCTGTTTCGTCTCACTTATCATTATGGTTAACAGAGGCACACCGGCTTTAAATATTTCAGACTTTTTCATCAGTCTGTTATTGAAATCCTTCGTTACAGGATTTTGTTTGTTGCTTCCTTTGTCAGGTGCAGTGGCCCAGGTTTCTCAGAAGAGACCAAAGGTAGGCCTTGTTCTTAGCGGTGGCGGATCTCACGGGATTGCTCATATTGGAGTCCTGAAAGTTATGGAGGAAGCTGGCTTAAGACCAGATTTCATTACCGGAACAAGTATGGGCAGCATAATCGGAGGGTACTATGCACTGGGGTATAGTGCTGACTCTCTTCAAAAGTTACTTAAATTGATGGATTGGAATCTTTTACTGTCAAATAAAATTCCGCAGAATAAAATAAAGTTTTCTGAAAAGAGGTATTTTGATAATAGTATTATGTCGCTGCCCGTCTCATCCAGAAAGGTCAGGCTTCCATCGGGGTTAATTTCAGGGCAGCAGATTGAGAATTCGTTAAGTTTTTACGCATGGCCTGCTGCTGATATTAAAGAGTTTTCAAAGTTGCCTATCCCCTTTATGTGTGTCGGCGCTGATCTGATTACTGTCAAAAAGGTAGACCTGAAAACTGGTTACCTTGCTGATGCCATGCGTGCCAGTTCAGCCATTCCGACTGTATTCGCACCAATTAAAATTGATACCGCATTACTGACTGATGGAGGCCTGATTAGCAATTTTCCTGCCGTCGAAGCAAAGGAAATGGGTGCCGATTTTATTATCGGATCGTTTGTCGGATTTCATCAATTCGATGAAAATGAGCTTCAGAGTCTCACTGGCATAATTAAGCAGATAGGTTTCTCGAGGAGCTTTGAGGACTATGAAGATCAAAAGAAACTGGTCAATATTATGATTTTACCTGTTATCAAAAACATCTCAGTCTTGGATTTTAATCCCGTGGACTCTATTGTTGAGATAGGATACAAAGCGGCACTTCCCTTCAAGGAGTGTTTTAAAAAGCTGGCCGATTCTCTTAACCGATATGGAAAACAGGAACCTCTTCCCAACATTCTGGATAAGAAATATTATTCCTTCGACAGGATTGAAATTAACGGCAACAGGGTTATCCCTGACTGGCAGATTCTTGGCATACTCGATATTTCAGCAGGCGAAAAAGTAAATAAATACAAGCTGTTTGACAAGATAGAATTGCTATATGGAATGAACTGGTTCGATAAAGTCAAATACAAAATTGAGCCTCGTAATGATTCACTTATTCTTGTAATTAATTGCAGTGAAAAACCAAAAACTATTTTATATGGAGCAGTCCATTATGACAACGCTCTTGGTTCCGGGTTACTGATGTCTGTTTCTGTCAAAAACTTTCTGACGCATGGATCCGAATTTAACATGGATTCCTTCCTTGGACAATATTACAGAACTAACTGGTCATTTATTCAATATATTGGCCGGAATCAGAAATATGGATTATCAGCCGATTTTTATTCTGATAATACTCTTATACCAATTCTTAGTCTAAAAGGCGAAACAGGCGACTGGGAAAGCATGAATTTATCTACGGGGGTAAGCATTGATAACATACTTGGACTTAATCAAATGATGAGTCTTTCATTTAATTTTGAAAATCGTTTCCTGTCGCCCAGGTATGTTTCTGAGATTGACTTGAAATACTTATCATTTAACTATTTAACTTCAACTATCGATTACCAGGTAAATACACTTGATAACAGGCATTTTCCTGAAAAAGGAACATTGCTCAAAATATCAGCCGGAGTATCAGATCTTATATCAGGAAGCATTAAAATTGGTTCAACCAGGACAGAAAACAATAAAAATAATCCCGGAGACTTTTCCCTTGGCAGGTTCTATACTTTAAAGGGAAACTGGAATCAATATTTCACCTCAACAGACAAGCTGACATTTTCTGTAAGCGGAGATATCCTTTACGTAAGCAGATGCGACTCTTTGACATCTCATAACAATTTTTTCCTGCTTGGCGGGATGACTTCATTAAATGACAGATCGATAGCGATGTACGGGTTTCATCCGAATGAAATCCCTGTTAAACAGCTGGCCGGTCTTGGAATCGGGTTCGATTGGAGATTATTGAAGGACCTTCATCTGAATCTTGGGGGTAACATTTTTGGAGCAAAGGAAGCAGACAGAGCCGGAGGATATTCTCTGCTTGCCGGATATGGAGCCGGGCTCGGTTATATGTCAATTATCGGACCTGTAAGAGTCGGAATAATGAATGGGTTCTACAGGCATGAAAAATACTTCAGCAAGATCAAGGGTTACATCAGCGTTGGATTTCAGTTCTGAAAAATCAATCCGGAGTGATTTCCGGGAGGGATATTTACATGAAATCACGAATACAAATTTGTCATACTGATTCTCTCGGCCTGATTGTTGCAGTTATGAGAATGGTACTATTTATTAAATAATTTTTACCATTTAATTATTTTGGGTATATCAAATGACAGATATTAATAAAACCATACAGCAGCATAAACAGCTTTGTAACCTGGTTTCTGAGAAGAAAATCAAGCAAAGCCTTGACATTCTGTCTGATATGATAAAAAACGTCACGGCAGTCGACTTTCATGATGAGTACGACAACCTGGTTATGACCTACAGAAATATGCTCACCTATACTATTGATGGCATCAATGATCCTGAAAGAAGCAAGGTTTACGTTAAACTGATCCAGTCAATGCTGGAACTCTCCGATAAGGTACGACAGGACATATTGTCACATTATTCAGGCTGGAATACCTACTGGGTTAAACAGCAGGCTGAAAAGGAACAAAAACTTACAGGAAAGACACTGGTCGAGACTGTTGATGATCTTATTTTCAAATCTGAACTGGATGAATTGCTGAACCATAGCAATGAGATTACCAACGATCCCGAGTCTGAGATCGCAAGGAAACATAAACAGCTTATCAGAAATATTTTCAATCATCTCTGGCTTACAGATTATTATGGAGAAGCCGAAGATAGCCTCATTGAAATCATTCTTCATTCCAGCAAGTTCAGATGGTATGAGTCAAGCATATTTGTAACTGCAATAACGCTTAGCTCATTTCGAGTCTGGCAGCCGGAAAAGCTGCTTCATCTCATCAGAATTTATGAATCGGGAGAGGAACAGGTAATGGAAAGAGCCTTGTCAGGTCTTATACTTAATCTTCATTACTATAACGGCAGGGTCATGCTTTACCCTGATATAAGTTCAAGGATAAGCAAGCTGTCAAAAAGACCAGCTTTTAAGGAGCATTGCAGGATAATTGTATTACAGACAATCAGGTCGAGAGAAACTGAAAAACTTGGCAGGAAGATGCATGATGAGATTCTTCCGCAGGTGGCAAAGCTTCAGCCCAGGATTGAAGAGAAGCTCGACCTCGATAATATCCTTCCAAAAGATATAAATGAAGAAAAGAATCCTGACTGGTCCGAAATGTTCAGCGACTCCGAAGAGATCTTCAAGACGATGGAAGAGCTTACCAGGCTCCAGATGGAAGGAGCTGATGTTTACATGTCTGCCTTCGCTAACCTGAAGCATTTTGATTTTTTCAAAGATTTCCAGAACTGGTTTGTTCCATTTTATCCNNGACCATGAAGCTGTTGACGAGATATTCAGGGATGAGATCCTTGGTCCGGGAACTAATGAGATGGCGGAAGCCATGTACAAGACACCATTTATCTGCAATTCGGATAAATACTCTCTTATCCTGAACTTGAAATACCTTCCTTCAGCTCAGAAAACCATGATGCTTAAAGTATTCCGTATGGAGCTTGAGGGTTTGCAGCAACTTGAGGAAGACGATCTGGTTACCGATCCCAATAAAAAATTCAGAACCAATATAACCCAGTATCTCCAGGATATATACAGATTTTTCAAACTTTCGCCATATAGAAAAGAGTTTGAGGATATTTTCCTTGGCAAACTTGACATATATAATTCAGAATTTTTCAGGCTCACCTGCAATGCCGCTGAAGCGGAGGCCGGGCTTGCTGACTACTTCTTCAGCAAGGACTTTTATGATGATGCTCTTGATCTTTTTATGAAGCAACTGAAGGAAAAAACCGATGATGCCCAGCTATATGAAAAAATAGGTTACTGCTTCCAGCAGAATTCCGATTTCGAAGAGGCGCTTAAATATTACAAGCTTGCTGAACTGATAGACAGGAAGTTATGGACAATAAAAAAAATAGGCTTTTGTCTCCGCCGGCTTGGAAGGAATGATGAGGCCCTTGAGTATTACCTGCAAGCCGGGAACATTGAACCCGACAACATGCATACCGCAATAATCTCAGGTCACTGTTATCTTGATCTTAAAGAGTACGAGCTTGCTCTCAAGCACTACTTCAGGATAGAATATAATGATCCGGGCAATCTTAAGATATTGAGACCGATAGCCTATTGTTATTTTGCTCTTGGCCGGTTTGATGAATCGGAAAAATATTATGAACGGTTGTCGGCAGGCAAACTGAATGCTCACGACCTGATCAATATGGGTCACCTGGCGTTATGCCGCGGAAAGAAGAAAGAGGCGATCGATTATTACAGGCAAAGCATAATGACAGGCGAAATTACGTGTGATAAGTTCATGGCAATATTCGCCGGAGACCGAAATCTTCTGCTCTCGTTAGGAGTAAATAATGATGATTTGCCGATCCTTCTCGACTACCTGCTTTTTATTACCGGTTAACCTTTGAGGTATCGCTGGGTGGAAACGGAGGCCTGTCAGGGGGCGGCATCGGACCTCTATCCTGGAAGCGATGGTCTTGTGGTCCATCCGGTCTGTTGTGCTGATTAACTGAATCGTTACGGTTTCTCCTGTTTTGCCTGATCATTTCCTGACGACGTTCGTCCATTTCCTTAAGCCTTAGGAGCTGATCTTTTGTAAGCTTTGAGTCGAGCTCCTTACGCATTTCCCTTATATTTGAATCGAGCTCTCTGCGCACATCTGTCTGCAGGTTGCTATTTAGTTTTGCATATTTATCGAGAATCTCCACGATCTCGGCTTTCTGTTTTTCATCAGGTTGAATAGCATCAAAAAAACCCTCCCTGAACCTCTCCTCGGAGAAGTACATGCGTACCGGCTTTAGTTTGTGAAACCTCACCTGGGCTGAGGTAAGCATCCCCAGAAAGAATCCTATAACGAGGGTTATTATTACTAGTAATACAGGTTTTGCTTTCATTTGTTTGATTATTATTTACCGGTTAGCATGCATATAATGCTTTCATCATAGTTGTTTCCCAGACCTAAAATTGAATTCAGCGAGAACGATCCTTCCATTAAGAAAATAGATATCATCAGGATTATTATGGCTGCGATCCCTGTAAGGGCGATCCGGTTGAAAACATAGCTCATGCTCCTTACGAATTCCACCTCACGGTTCACCGAGAGCGATGCGGAAAATAATTTCTCTATCACCTTGTCGCCAAATCCCCTGCTGAAATCATATGATACTCCGGCATTTTCGAGCTTACCTGCCATCTCCTGAGGAGATGAGTCGGCGTCAAGCGACTTTATGATTAAATTCTTTACCTCTTCTGATTTCATATTCGTTTATAATTTTCCAATAATTTCCTTTAGTTGTTCCTGTGCTCTGGATAACCTTGAAAGTACGGTTCCGAGCGGAAGATTCAGTATTTCAGCAGTCTCTTTTGTAGAGTAGCCCTGGAGCATCCTCATCGAGACTATTATCCTGAACTTCGGATCCAGGCTCATCAGGGCTCTGTTTACAATATCTGTTGCTTCCCTCTTCTCCTGGTTGTCAACATCAGCAACTTCAAATTCATACATTTCACTGTTACCCTTTTGTGAAAACATGGAAAAGAACCTCTTTCTTCTTTTAATCTCGTTCAGGGTAAGGTTTATGGCTATCTTCTGAATATATGTAGATAATTTTGCCTCTCCCCTGAATTCCGGTAGTGAATGATAAAGCTTTATAAAAACCTCCTGCCCTATATCCTCTGCAAAAACCGAATCTCCAAGCATCCCTTTGACTGTCCGTGCGACCAGCTTCCGGTAACGGTCCATAATTTCGCTGAATGCGAACTTGTCTCCATTGATTGAAGCTTTGATAAGTTCATTTTCGTCAGTCTGCCTGTACGATTCCTTCATTATTCAATTAATAGACAATAACAATAACCTAAATATTCCCTGATTGTTAATTTTTATTAACACAAATTATCCGGTGTGCTCCGTTACAATATTTCAGAGGTTTTTTACTTCCCCGGCATATCTTCTAAAGAAAGCTTTACTTCATATTCTTTAGTATACCTCATGGGGTACAATTTTTGATTTTCAAACCCGTCATTAAGACTGTCCCTTTTGAAATCAAATTCAGTCTGAAGCAGTTTTGGGTTGTGCATTTCAGGATGAGCAATAAAGTCGTTTCCATGGATTGCCAGCCCGCTCAGAAAATAATATGTGATGTCATATCCGAGCCAGGCATAACTCATCTCATTCGGTTCAATAAGGAATTTATTCCTGAAATCCGCATTGAACTGCTTCACATCCCTCGCGTTGTAATCAATCCAGAAGGGAGAATACATCAGGATATCGAGATCAAAAAAGTAACGGGGGTCAAGATTATCTATTCCTCTCATGCCAGGATAACCAAATACTTTCAATACATATTTCTTCGAAAGGCCCTGAAGATCCTGGAGCGTTTCGCTTACCACGGGAGCTTCATCAGAAGCAATGATCACAACATTATCAGTTTTATTCGAAAGCGCATGTTCCAGCCTGTTAATTGAATCATTATTAAATGCCGATCTGCTGTAAAAAATGAATTCCTTGAATTTAATCTCCTCATAAGGGAGATGGTTGCTTAATTCCTGTACTATTTTTTCCTTGAAATTTTTAACATCAGGGTCAACGCCTGCAGTATCAGTATGAATAAAAACAAAATTCTTGTCATAGTATTCGCTTACTTTCTTTGTAATAGTATTCTGTGCAACTTCGAGTGAGGCATTAGCCATAAACAGATTCGGGTTATTTGTAAGCACCGAATTATTAAAGAGAGAGACAGGCGATACAACTGGAATTCCAAGTTTACCTGCGTATGAAGCCAGCTTCACCAGGTTCGAAGAATTAACCGGACCGATTATCAGATCCATTTCATCAAGGAGCCCATTCCTGATAAGCCTGGTCAGTTCTATTGTATCACTCTTTATATCAAATGCATGAATAGTAATATCAAGACCTAAAGAACGCAGCGTGTCGCAGGCCATAAGAATCCCCTCGTACATCTCCACAAATCCAAGGCTTCTTGGGTATATCCATTCATCCGATCTGTTTATGGCTTTGAATATCTTCCTGCCTTTAACCATCGTAGAATCAAAATCTTTTCTCACAGCGTTCTCCCTTAAATAGAATGGAAGCAGAACTGCTATATCATATGAGCCTTTCAGGTTCCTGACAGGAGTATATCCGACCGGCCTGGCAACTTCAATTACTGGTTGTTCGGTAACGACTTTCACACTATCCTTCTCTGTAACTGCTGAAACCGGGTTCGCTTCCGCAACTTTTGTAACCGGAACTCTAATGTAATCTCCGACCTGCGGGAATCGTATATTCCTGTTCTCTTTTCTTAGCTCCCTGACTGTAAGGCCGTACAGGCTGGCAATGGAAGAAAGCGATTCTCCATTTTCAACCTTATGGAAAAGGTAATTTGGTTCCTGTGTCGCAAATTCCTGCCTTTCAGTCATAAAATCCTTTCTGGGGACAGCAATCTCGGAGCCTACCGGAAGCCTTGAGATTTCAATACCGGGATTACTTGAAATAATTTCATTATCCGAAACGCCATATGCTTTGGAAAGGGAATAAATTGTTTCTCCCGGCTGAAGCTTATGATAAATAAATCTTGCCTCATCATGTTTTAGCTTAGGCTGTTCTGTCACCTCCGGAGCCTTGTCAGTGACCTCTCTGACAGGGATCCTTAATGCCTGTCCTTCATTTATGCCATATACTGCCGGGGGATTCTCTTTTGTCAGCTCTTCAACCGTAACTCCGTAAGCTTTTGATATTGAATAAGCTGTCTCTCCTTTCTTAACCTGGTGAATGTAATATGGCGTGCCTGAAATAATTACCTTATCCTTTGACCTCTCAACTGCAACCTGTGCTTTCAGAGGACAGAGAATGGACAGCATTATAATTACCTGAAGACAAGCCTTATATGATCTGTTTATATTCATCACAAACTTGTTTACAACGTAGTAAGGAAAGCCTTGCAATTTTTCTCTATTCTTTCGTCCACATTTGATATATCGGCTTTAATGAATTTTTCGCCTGTAATGTTTTCATAAAGTTCGATATACCGTTCCGATATCTCATTTACAAACTTATCAGTCATCTCCGGAATCTTTTGTCCGGTCTGTCCCTGGAAGCCATTCGCCATCAACCACTCCCTCACGAACTCTTTTGACAACTGTTTCTGAGGAAGATCTTTATCGAATCTCTCCTGGTAGCCATCAGCATAAAAATAGCGCGAAGAATCAGGCGTATTGATCTCATCTATAAGGTACACCTTCCCATCCCTGTTGCCAAATTCATATTTTGTGTCAACAAGAATCAGGCCATGTTCGGCAGCAATTTCAGAACCTCTCATGAAGACCCCCATCGTATATTTTTCGATCAGATCGTACTCATGTTCAGGGATCAGGCCCAGGCTGATTATCTCTTCACGAGAAATATCTTCATCATGTTTTCCGTGTTCGGCTTTTGTAGTAGGGGTTATTATGGGCTTTTCAAACCGCTGGTGTTCCTTCATCCCGTCAGGCAGGCGGATCCCGCATATTTCTCTTGTACCCGATTTATATGTCCGCCACGAGCTGCCCGTCAGATAAGCTCTTACAATCATCTCGACCGGATAGGGTTTGCAAATATGACCTATTGTCACTGTAGGGTCAGGAGTAGCTATTTTCCAGTTTGGAACAATATCGCTGGTAGCATCAAGAAATTTTGCAGCTATCTGATTTAGCACCTGCCCTTTATAAGGAATTCCTTTGGGGAGGACTACATCAAATGCCGATATCCTGTCGGAGACAATCATCAGCAGGTACTTGTCGTTAATGTTATATACATCGCGGACCTTTCCCTTATAAATACTCTTTTGTCCCGGAAACTTAAAATCTGATCTTAAAATTGTCTTGTCCATGATAATATTCTTTATTTTTTTTGTGCAACTCTGTGCCTTCTCAGTGGAACTCTGTGTAAGTTCTTTTTGTTACAAAGAGAAACACAGAGCGTTCATAGAGAGCCACGGAGTTAGTTATTAAAATTATTTCTCAGTTCCGTTTTCTTCATTCTCATAAGCCCTTACGATTCTCTTCACAAGCTTATGCCTTACAATATCGCGTTCATCGAATCTTATAATTGATACGCCTTCTATACCAGCAAGTATTCGCATAGCCTGAAAAAGCCCTGAATCGTTTCTTTTTGGCAGATCAATCTGTGTTGAATCGCCTGTCATTATGAACCTGGAGGAGACACCCATTCTCGTGAGGAACATTTTTATCTGGCCGACAGTCGCGTTTTGCGCCTCATCGAGGATTACGAATGCATTTTCAAGTGTCCTGCCCCGCATAAAGGCAAGCGGAGCTATCTGAATAGTCCCGTCCTCAAGCCATGTCTCCAGTTTCTTGAATGGCAGCATATCATGCAGCGCGTCATAGAGAGGCTGAAGATAAGGATCGAGTTTGTCCTTCATATCGCCCGGAAGAAAGCCAAGCTTTTCTCCTGCTTCAACCGCAGGCCTTGTGAGGATTATCTTTTTCACTTCCCGCTCCTTCAGCGCCCTGACTGCCAGGGCTATTGATGTATATGTCTTGCCAGTGCCAGCTGGTCCTTCGGCAATTATCAGATCATTGATCTTATAATCATTTACAAGTAAAAGCTGATTCACTGTTCTTGCCCTGACAGGTTTCCCGCTTGTACCGAACACCAGAACCTGTTCAAACTCACCGTTTGATGCGGATCTCATGTGGTCGTCATCAAAAAAATATTTCTCGATGTCCTGTTCATCAAGCCGGTTATATTTCTGGTAATATTCAAGAAGTCCGTTGAATTTCTCGGCAAACGCAGTTATCTCAGCTTCCTCACCCTTGCATTTTATTTCGTTGCCGCGGGAATGAATCTTTATTTTCGGGAAAAAGCTGCGGATTTTATCAAGCAATAAATTGTTTGTGCCGAAGAATACGACAGGGTCAACATCCTCAAGAAAAATAACTATCTCTGTCATTAATAAATAACCTTTCTGACGCGGTAAGTTCCCTTCATTATCAACCTTTATCAAATAAAAGTTTAAAAAAATGACTCAGGGATTTGTACAAAGTAAGCTTATTTTTCTTTAGAAGATTATCTTTGTCTTAAGTTTTTTCCAAATGCCGGTTATTACTCTGACAACTGAATGGAAGCCCGATGACATTTACCACGGGATCATAAAAGGCAAGCTCTGCAGGCTTTGCCCTGGTGTCACAATAATTGACAATGCGTATAATATTCCGGCTTTTAATATATCACATGCTTCATTTGTAATCAGGAATACCTACAGCAATTACCCCGCAGGAACGATTCATATAATCTGCGTCCATTCTGAGGCGGTAAAAGGGCAGGATTATCTCATAGTCAGGGCAAAAGATCACTACTTCATTGGAACTGATAACGGCATCTTTAATCTTATTCTAAATGCCGATCCGGATGAAGTCGTTAAAATCAAACATGGTTCAGGCACCGATGAGCTTGAAATATTTGCAAAAGCAGCCTCGGACCTGATCTCCGGGAAAAAACCTGCTGATATTGGCACTCCTTTCAGTAACATAAGTGAGAGAATCCCTCTCAGGGCAACTATCGACAAGGATGTTATAATCGGGAGTATTATTTTCATCGATTCTTATGGAAACGCCATTTCCAATATTACCAGGGAGGTGTTTTACAGGGTCTTTGAAGGAAGGGAATACCGGATTCTTATACAAAGCAATAAGAATTATACTGACAATATCCTGGAAAAATACAGCGACGTCGCGGTGGGTGAAATGCTTGCCAGATTCAATTCCCTCGATCTTCTTGAAATTGCCATTAACGGCGCCAATGTCTCCGAACTGCTAAGCCTGTCGATTGGATCTGTGGTTCGCATTGACCTGTCTTCCAAACCGGTTGCGCCCAACCACTTGTTCTAAACCTATTTACTTATGAACGATAAAGATAGAAGCAAGGAGGAGTTCGAAAAACTCCTTAATATTATTGATAAACTGCGTACAACCTGCCCCTGGGATATGAAGCAGACCAACGATAGTCTGCGAAAACTGACTATAGAGGAGACATACGAACTTGCTGAGGCAATTTTCTTAAAGGATGACGACGGCATAAGAAATGAGCTTGGGGATCTGATGCTTCACATAGTATTTTATGCAAAAATCGGATCGGATAATGGTAAGTTCACAATGACAGATGTCCTGAAAGGTATAAATGAGAAGCTCGTTTACAGGCACCCTCATGTATTTGGTGATGTCATAGTTTCAGGTGCTTCGGAAGTCGAAAAGAACTGGGAACATCTGAAGATAAAGGAAAACAACGGATATAAGCCTGTGCTTTCAGGCGTGCCATCATCTCTGCCTGCAACCATTAAAGCCAACAGGATTCAGGAGAAAGTCAGGGGTGTGGGATTTGACTGGGAAAAACGGGAACAAATCTGGGATAAAGTTGCCGAGGAGATAGGTGAACTTAAAAATGAGATAGAGAACAGCAATCAGGAGAATATTGAATCAGAGTTTGGTGATGTCTTCTTTTCTATAATAAACGCCTGCAGGCTTTATGGCATCGATCCCGAAGCCGCGCTTGAGAAAACCAACAGGAAATTCATCAGGCGTTTCAACTACCTCGAGGATCAGACAATGAGGAAAGGCAAATCACTTCATGATATGAGCCTCGATGAGATGAATNNGCTGCTACAAAATCGGGGAATTTATTGGCAGGTGAAGGGCAAAGTTCAACAACATCGAAACCAAGAACATTTCTATCCCTTGCGACATCCCTTAGGAAATGCATAATCTCAAAATAATCCGGACCGCCCGGTTCTGGTGTCCCTGTCGATGGCATTAATGAGGGATCAAAAACATCCAGGTCGATTGTTATATAGACATTTTCCGAAAGCTTATCGATGGCGCTCCTGTACAATTGCTTGTTATAATAGAGATCATGGGAGTAAAATATCCGCTCATTATCAGCAAATTCCAGTTCCTCTGCCGACATGCTTCGAATGCCAACCTGGACCAGAGGTGCATATTCTTTTGCCCGGGCCATGGCGCAGGCATGATTAAACCTTGATCCTTCATATTCCGGCCGGAGGTCGGAATGAGCATCAAGCTGAAGAATTGTAATGTTCTCAAATTTTTCAGAAAAAGCTTTTATCGATCCGATGCTTACAGTATGGTTCCCTCCTACTATCACCGGGAATTTTTTGTCAGACAGGAGATGAAGTGCTTTTTCATATACTGCTTTTACAAGTTCTTCAGGGGAGCTATTCTCAATTATTGGATCAATGGTATGGATGCCCTTCTTGTGAGCTTCGGTGCCTGTTTCAACATCATAGAATTCAAGGTTTACCGATGCCTCCATGATCGCATCAGGCCCCTTATCGGAACCTTTCATCCAGGTACTGGTCGCATCATATGGCACGGGAACAATGATAATGCCGGATCCGGCATAATCATAAACTACTTCGGCGCCTCCGAAATTCATTTCAGGTAGTGCTGGTTTATTTGGTCTTTGGTTTTGAAGGCTTTCTGGGGGCTGCCTGCCCATCTTTTGAAGCAGATGGTTCCTTCTTTTTCTCTGCCTGTTCCTTCTTTGGCTTCTTATCTTGCTTTTTCTCAGAAACAGGTGCGGCTTCTTTCTCAGGTTCATCCTTCACCAGAAGATTCAGTTCATGGAGAATATTGTACCAGTGAGCAATTTTCTTTATATCGCTTGTATATACCTTATCCTTGTCGTATTCCGGAAGGATTTCACTGAACCACGCTTTAAGCTTTTCGGGATCTGATTTATAATCAATGGCGGGACCGCCGTTATTCTTGTCGGAAATAAGATCGAATATTTTTCCCAGAGGTATATCTTCCTTTTCAGTATATACTGTAATCTCCTCAAGGGAGCTTACCTTCGCTGAACCGAATGCGCTGCTTCGTCTTTTCGTTTCAAGATGTTCAACAATCATAGCATTTTTGCCCTGGGCGATAAATTTGAAAAGTCCCGGTTCACCTGATATCGAAAGTATGTCCTTTAAAATCATAATATTTATTTTGTTGCAAATTTAACTCTTGAATTCAAATGTCAGATTCAATAATGCAAAATTTATAAGGTATCAGGGCATATTTCTCTCTTTTTTGATCTTTTCATATGCCTCATTGACTTTTTTGAACTTCTCCTCTGCTGTTTTTCTATAATCTTCACCAAGGTTGCTGACCTTATCAGGATGATATTTCATGGCCATTTTCCTGTAGGCTTTCTTTACTTTTTCATCAGAAGCAGACCGCTCAATTTCGAGAATTTTAAATGCCGAATCAGTCTCTGGAACAAACATATTCTTAATTGAGGTAAAATCAGTGGCAGATATCCCCAGGGAACCAGAAATTCTTTCAATAATATTCTGTTCGGAAGGTTGAATGCTTCCGTCTGCAAGTGATATGTTGAATAGCAGGTGGAGCAGCTGAAGCCGTGATGAATAATCCATATTTCTTCCGATCTGCTGGCATATATCCATCAGAGGAATATCCTTTTTAAGAAGGTCGCGCAGCATTATTGAAGCCTCAGCAGCAGATTCGGGGCCGAATTGCTTAATAAAGAATCGCTTTACATAATCAAGCTCCGATTTCACAACTTTTCCATCAGCCTTCATGACTGCAGCTATGAGCACCAGAAGGCTCACTCCAAAGTCGCCCTGCGTTGTCCTGACCTGTCCGGGTGAATATGATGATGTATATACTGAGGTGCTATCAACCATCGAACCAACCAGGAACCCCAGAAGTCCGCCAATAGGCCCTCCCATCACAAATCCGAGGCCTCCTCCGAGCCATTTTCCAAACTTTCCCATCGATCAGGAATATAAATGTTCTAAAATATCTTCGTGAATCTTAAGAATTACTGGTATAATCATTTCATTTTCGGAATTATTGATAACATAATCCGATCTTTTAATTCTTTCTGAATCACTGATCTGGTTATTAATTCTCCCTATTACCTGTTCCCTCGAAAGAGTGTTCCTCTGAGTTACCCGTGAAATTCTCTCCTCAACAGGAGCAATTACAGTAGCAATCCTGTCGACCAGTTCTGATGCGCCGCTTTCGAAAAGTATAGCAGCCTCCATGATCACATATGGAGTGTTCTGAAGCGCCGTCCAGCGTTTAAAATTTTCAAAGACGACCGGATGCACCAGGGAATTGACTTTTTTAAGAAGATCCTGATCATTAAAAATCAGGGATGCCAGTTTCCGCCTATCCAGCGTTCCCTCCGTATAAAGATCATCACCAGCAAGCTTATTAATCTCCCCGATTATATTCTCATCGCTGTTCATCACTATGTTTGCTTCAGGATCAGCATAGAATACAGGGATGCCAAGCACGCTGAATACCTTGCACACGGAAGTCTTCCCGCTGCCAATCCCACCGGTTACACCTAGCTTCATGATTTTTTTTGTCCCCTGCTTCATCTTTCCCTGATACTACCCTAAAAAACTAAAATGACAACGCATATTCAAACCTATGCATATTTTCAAATATGCAAAGATAATTTATTATTTGGCAGCTGGTCTGAATGAGAAAAAGAGGGTATCGGGTTTTACCGAAGTCATCCTGCAGGCGCTTTTAATCTGTGAATTAAAATTTTGAAGCAGGGCAGAAGTCAGAATATAATAATCTGCTGATTTATTGCTTTGCGCATGCCAGTAGCTGACCTTTGAAAAGTCAATTACCAGTGGCGAAGAATTCCCTGAAATCTTAAGCTTAAGTATTGAATAGCCTGACCCCTTCATGAGAATATTCAATCGTGAAGGTATTTCTGGTGTCAGACTCTTCTTTGACGGGATATTCGTGTATTTTACCGGGTACCTGATATCAGCTTCAAGTTCTTTTCCAAGGGAATTAAGATACCAGAAGATGAAAGAGAAAAAAAGGAAGAAAGCAAAAACAATAATATTCTTATTGATTGAGCTGACTCCCTTTTTTATCAGGGTTGCCGGTTCTTTTCCATCCTTCGTGTCCAACGGATGTAAATTAAAAGGATATTAGCTGTGCTCGTCAGTTGACGGATCCTTTATTACGGCGTTCTTATCAACCTTGAGCTTAACATCCCCGCCTGCGTCNNTTCATCTGCGGCCTGATCATGAAAAAATAAAAAACAACAAAGACAAGGACCAGAGGAAGCAAAGTCACAAGTGCATTACCCTGGCCAGGTGCTGTACCTGCAGCCAGAACTGATAAAGACAAAAAAGCAAAATTGGTCATCG
>PMBC01000180.1 GCA_003152835.1 Bacteroidales bacterium
TTAAGCCCGACAGCGCCGATGGTACTGCAAACGTGGGAGAGTAGGTCGTCGCCGACTTTAATGAGTCCCGGAGAAATCCGGGACTTTTTTTTATGTCTTTCCCCAGTGGGAGAAGGAGGTTGAGCGAAGCGAAATCCCGCTTTTTGATTTTCAAAAAGCGGGATCGTCGCCGACTTTAATCAAGAAGCCCTTCAGGAAACTGGAGGGCTTTTTTTAAACCATAAAGTGGTTATTAATGAAGATTGCTTCGTCGCCCTGCTTGCGTTGGGCTCCTCGCAATGACTGTATTCTTTACCAGATTCACATACAATCCATAAACAAATTAAACTAAATGCACTGTCATTGCGAGGAGCGTTGCGACGAAGCAATCTTTATCTCATTGTCAGCAATATCATTAGCAATTTCCCGGACAAATACCGCGGAGCGACAAAGTGGGTTCCTTCAAAAAAAAAGGTGCCTGATGGCACCTTTTGCTAAGCATTAAGTATATCTATTAATAAAACTTATACCTCTTGTCAATTATATTCGCTCCCTTGCGAAGAGCATCATAAGCTTCGTAATTGCCTCTCATCTGGAAGGTCGCAAGCAGACGATTCTGAAGAAGCTTGAGATCCTGTTTGTCAGTTGATGTAATATTGTTGACCGTGAGCATGAATACTCCATTATTCCCTTTTACCGGCCCGGAAATAATTCCCTGACTGGCAGACGAGGCAGCAGCAATAAGGGCAGGTTCTGTTCCTGCTCCGGGGATAGCATATGATCTGAAATTCACCTGGCTGGCTTCCTGCACAGAGAGACCCATCGTCCTGCCTATTTCGTCAAGGGATTTCCCGGGCTGATTATTCTTTGCAAATTCTACAGAAATGATATCAGCTTTTTTGTCTTTCAGAAGAGCGAATCTAATGTCGTTTGCAACATCCTTCAAAGGTGCAATCCCTTCCTGCTGGATCTTTGTACAATATGCAATCACGTATTTTCCGCCTACTTCAAAAACGGCCTGCTGACTGTTGTCAAGAATTATCTTTCCAAGGGAAGCTGAGAATAACGAAATTATCAATGTCCTGGGATTATCGATACCCGGAAGTGTCTTTTGCTGCGGTGCAACATCGTTGGCCACTCTTTTATTCAGATGCTGAGCTGCGATGGCACTGTTGAATTTTTCATAAGTAGTGTTTGTTCCGGCAAACTGGCTTGCCTCACTATAGTATTTCTGGTTAGTGGCTGAACTCGCAAGTATTTTCCTGTCAATCAGACCAACATCGTATTTGCGAACACTCTTTGACTGAGCCAGCACCTCTATTATATGTATTCCGTAATTAGTCTCGGTCTTTACTATCTCGCCATTCTTTGCATTAAAGCAGGCATTGTTGAAAGGAAGGATCATTTTACCTTCCTGGAACCATCCAAGATCGCCTCCGACCTGGGCAGATCCCTGATCATCTGAATTTGTTTTTGCTAAAGCTTCAAATGATGAACCGGCCTTAATGAGACTGACAAGACTATCAGCAAGGGCTCGGGTTTTTTCAAGGGACCTGTTCTGACCGGGAGCAAGAAGAATATGCCTTACATGAACTGAATCAGGCCTGTCGGAAACATTAAGAAGTTTCGCAATTTTAAACGAGCCATTCTCCTGGTAAGGACCGAAAACAGTCGATTTATCCTCCTTTTTCACGAAATCCCTGAGATTTTCAGGAACTTCATTCAACGGAACATAATATCCTGTATAATGAGTATCGGCTGTGAGGTTAATAAACTGGACCGGATCGGTTATAGTTTCGAATTCTGTCTTTGTGTTCAATATCCATTGTTCCGAATCCTTTATATCTTCATCAGAAGGAGTAACATCAAATGTGACATATTCAATATCCCTTAATGGGCTTCTTTTGAAATTATTCTTATGAGTTGAAAAGTATGCTTCTTCATCTGCCTTTGAAACAGCGACAGAAGAATCAGACACGGAAGCATAATTCTTCATGATATAACTGAAATCAACACTGCTTTTATTCAGGTTAAGATCAAATTCAGCCTGCTTTGATGTGACATATAATCCTTTGGAAACCAGACTATTATATTTAGTATTATTCCTGTCGTCAAGAATCTGGTTTTCAAAGAAGAGCCAGTATTTTTTTGCAGTTTCATCAGTTTCAATCTGCTTCAGGAAGTTTACCCTGGCAGATTTATTGAAGACGCCTGTATTGCGATCCGTGAAAAGCTGTCTCACTATCGGATGAGGATCATCACCAAGAACCAGTTCGTCAAGCTCATCGCTGCTTACTGCAATGCCAAGATCTTTATATTGCTTCTCCTGTATTTTTTCCCTGACCATTTGCTGCCACACCTGTTCCCTTATGTTTTCCGAAGTTGACTCATCAACTGAATTATTCCCTGAAAGCTTGTATATCTCCTGGAGATTCTGAACCCTTTCTTCAAATTCCTGGTAACCCACATATTCACCGGCTATCTGCCCGATCTCATAATATTTCTTTTGTTTCAGTCTCTCTCCCCTTCCTCTTCCGAAAAAATCGCTGACAACGAAAAGAAACAGAGAAAATCCGATAAGGCCTGCAACAAATATTCCTGCTTTTTCCCTTAAAAATTGAATAGCTGACATTTAGTTATGCTGTTAAATGATTAATTGAAATAGTTTTTTTATACAGGCGACAAATATAACAAATTTCCGACAAAAAACAGGATTGAGAATAATCCATAAATGGTTTAAACGAAACTGGTCCCTGAAAAAATAAGAGATATAATTTCAGGTGATAGATTATTATGTTATTTTATGATCTAATGTGGAATATTTCAGAAAAATGTTAAAAAATGGGGGTTTAAACAAAAAAAACATATGGAATATATAAAATATATATAAAAAATGGGGGGTGATATAATAAAAAACATATTTTTGTACAAAATATACAAAAATGGCAGAATTAAGATTTAGTGCTTTAAGAGAAGTATTCAGCAGGGAACCTGTTGAAGTGACAACCCCATCAAAAATCGTATCCGAATACTACGGAGAAAATGTTTTTGATCTTCCTAAAATGGAACGCTACCTTTCCAAAGAGGCTTACAAGGTAGTGAAACGTGCAATTAATGAAGGGAAATCTTTAACCCGACAGGAAGCTGATCAGGTAGCCACAGGGCTAAAAGCCTGGGCTACCGGGAGAGGCGCTACACACTATACTCACTGGTTTCACCCTCTTACAGATGGAACTGCTGAAAAGCATGACGGCTTCATTGAGATTGTTGAAAACGGACAAGTAGTTGAGAAATTCTCAGGTGAAGTCCTGGTGCAGTCTGAACCGGACGCTTCCAGTTTTCCAAGCGGTGGTCTCCGAAATACATTTGAGGCAAGAGGATATACTGCATGGGATGTTTCGTCACCTGTATTTATTGTGGGAACCACACTTTGTATACCGACGATATTCGTATCATGGACAGGTGAAGCTCTTGATTATAAAGCTCCCCTTCTGAAAGCCCTTTCAGAACTTGACAAGGCCGCAGTAGATGTATGTCAGTATTTCGATAAGGACGTGACCAAGGTAATCGGTACACTCGGATGTGAACAGGAATATTTTTTGATTGATGATGCTTTATATTATGCAAGACCTGATATTGTACTGGCCGAAAGAACACTAATGGGCCACCCATCTGCAAAGGATCAGCAGTTATCTGACCACTATTTTGGGTCTATTACAGAAAGAGTTATGGCTTTTATTGAAGATTTCGAATGTGAGGCCTATAAACTCGGAATTCCGGTTAAGACCCGTCATAATGAAGTGGCTCCAAATCAGTTCGAAAGTGCCCCCATTTTTGAGGAGGTAAACCTGGCAGTTGACCACAATCTTTTGCTGATGGATATTATGAGAAGAGTTGCGCGCAAACATAAATTCAGAGTTTTATTTCATGAAAAACCATTTGCGGGGATCAACGGTTCAGGAAAACATAATAACTGGTCAATGGCAACAAATACAGGGGTCAACCTTTTATCTCCGGGGAAAAATCCAAAAACCAACTTACAGTTTCTTACTTTCCTTGTAAATGTTATTAAAGCTGTGAATGACAGCAATGACGTTTTAAGAGCATCTGTAATGAATGAATCAAACTCTTACAGACTTGGAGGTCATGAAGCTCCCCCGGCAATAATATCAGTTTTCCTGGGTACTTATCTGATAAATATGCTTGAGAATATATCACTGAAAGTAACTGATAAGAAGATGACACCTGCTCAAAAAACCGAACTTAAACTTGGAATCGGTAAAATACCTGAAATNNAACAGAACATCTCCATTCGCTTTTACTGGCAATAAGTTCGAGTTTAGAGCTGTAGGTTCTTCAGCAAATTGCAGTCCCGCAATGATAGTCCTCAATGCTGCAGTTGCATATCAGTTGACTCAGTTTAAGAAAGATGTAGATGGGATCATTAAAAAGGGAGTAAACAAGGATGAAGCTATTTTCCAAGTCTTGAAAAAGTATATTCTCGAATCTGAGAGAGTACTATTTGAAGGTGATAACTATAGTAAAGAATGGCACTCGGAAGCTAAAAAAAGAAAATTATGCAATCTTGCCAGCGTACCGGAATCTATAAGGCTATATCTGACCAAGCAATCAAGAGAAATGCTTGTAGGATCAGGAGTTTTTACAGATAAAGAACTTGAAAGTCGCGTTGAAGTCGAGTATGAAAAGTTCACAAAGAAAGTTCAGATAGAATCAAGAGTTTTGGGTGATCTGGCAATTAATCATATTGTTCCTACAGCTATAAAGTACATGACATCTCTGATAGATAATGTAAAAGGTCTGAAGGAAGTCTTTAATGATACTGAATTTGAAAGACTTGCAGGAGCGCGCAAAGAAGTGATAATCTCAATTTCCGACCACATATCTAAAATCAAAAAGCTTGTAAATGAGATGGTCGATGAACGAAGAAAAGCTAATATAATCGAAGACAATTACAAAAAGGCAATAGCTTATGAAAGTAATGTCAAACCATATCTGGACGAGATACGAAGTCATATCGATAGATTAGAACTGGTTGTTGATAATGAAATGTGGCCACTTCCTAAATACAGGGAGCTGCTATTCACCAGGTAAAAAGGTTACAATCGTTTTTCATTGTTTAAAGGGATGTCCTGACGGGCATCCCTTTTTATAATATTTCTTTCTTGCAATCGTTTGTAAGTAAACCCAATTTCATTAAATTAATTAAATTTACGATCAAATCGAGACGGACAACATGAGAAGGATTTCATTCCTCATTATTTTATTGATAATAATCACTTTCCAGGAATCTCAGGCCCAGAAGAGAAAGACAGAAAGAGCATATGCAGCTTTTAATGCCGGAGAATATTATAATGCCATTGACGAGTTTAAAGATGCATATTCCAAAACAAAGAAGGCTGATAAAACATCGCGTACCGAAATAGTATTCATGATCGGAGAGTGCTATCGTCTTACAAACGATCCGAAGAATGCTGAAACATGGTATAAGCTTGCAGTTAAATCCTCATATCCACGGCCGGAGGCTGAATTCTGGCTTGCAGAGTCTCTTAAGAAAAACGGCAGGTACCAGAATGCCATCGATGAGCTGAAAAAATACAAGCAGGTTGCCCCGTCTGATGCCAAGGCTGATCAGGAGATAAGGGCCTGCGAACTGGCACAGGAATGGCTGCGAAACCCCGAGGCATATAAAATAGATGAATTAAAGGATATTAATTCCAAAGAGTCTGATTTCAGCCCGGCGTACGCCAGAGATGATTTTGGTGTTATTTATTTCACATCATCGAGGGACGATGCAACAGGAAATAAAACTCATGGCGCTACCGGACAGGGATTTACCGATATTTTTGAAAGCAGGATTGATAAAAAAGCAAAGTGGAGCACCCCGGTCCCTGTTGAGGGGATAAACAGTGAAGCGGAAGACGGGACTCCGTTTATTTTTGGCAGTTACAAAGAAATGTATTTCACAAGATGTGAAGCTGGAAAACGTGAGAAAAAAGGCTGCATGATAATGTACTCCAAAAAGTCCGGGGACAAATGGAGCGAGCCTAAAAACATCGGTATACTACCCGATTCAATAGTTGCTGCTCACCCGGCGCTCTCACCTGATGGCAGAACACTTTACTTTGTTTCAGATATGGCGGGAGGCTCCGGCGGCAAGGATTTATGGATGGTCACCCGCAATTCGGAAGGCGATCAATGGTCAAAACCGAGAAACCTGGGACCTGATATCAATACAAGCGGCAACGAACTTTTTCCTTTTGTAAGGAGCGACGGCACACTCTATTTTTCTTCCGACGGACTTATAGGTATGGGAGGACTCGATATTTTTAAAGCTGTACCTCAGCCTGATGGATCATGGGTAGTTCAGAATATGAAGGCTCCGATAAACAGTTCTGCAGATGATTTTGGAATCACTTTTGAAGACGGGAATGAGATCGGGATATTCAGCTCAACCAGGAAAGGAAAAGGGAACGACGAGCTCTACTCATTTGAATTCCCTCCTTTGAAATTCAACATAACCGGACTGGTGAAGGATGAAAAAACTGGAGCAGCAATTTCTGCGTCTATTGTCAGACTAATTGCAAGTGATGGTTCAAACCTGCAGGCTGAAACTGGTTCGGGGGGCGATTTTAAATTTGCCCTTAAACCCGATGTGGATTATATATTCCTTGCTTCAAAGCAGGGATACCTTAATGGTAAGGAGAAAGAATCGACAAAAGGGCAGGAGAAGAGCCGCGATTTCCTTGTAACTATTCAGCTTACTCCTATAGATAAGCCTATTGAGTTGCCTAATATCTTCTACGATTTTGGAAAATGGGACCTAAGACCTGAATCCATGGTTTCGCTTGACAAACTGGTTGAAACTTTGAATGATAACCCAAAAATCACAATTGAACTTATGTCGCACACAGACTCACGTGACACTGAAGAATATAACCTGGCACTTTCGCAAAAGCGTGCACAGTCAGTTGTGGATTACCTTATAGGCAAGGGGATCGAGCTGGATCGTCTCACAGCAAAAGGTTATGGCGAATCGAAGCCAAAAGTGGTTGATGCTGCAATAGTGGCTCTGGATCCGTTCCTGAAGCTTGGCACTACACTATCGGAACAGTATATCAATTCCCTGGCGAATGATGAGCAGAAAGAGATTGCGCACCAGATTAACAGGAGAACCGAGTTCATGGTACTGCGGATAGATTATGTGGCTCCGAAGAAATAGCCTCTCCCCAAACCTCCATATGAAAAGCCTGATTTCCTCCTTACTCCTGATCCTTGCGACAAACTTGACACTTTCAGCTGCCAAACCCATTCGCATACTGGTTATCACCGGTGGCCACGATTACAAGAAGGAGCAATTTAATAAGATGCTTGCCAGCCTGGCTCCTGAAATTGTCTTTCAGGTTGCCGAATTGCCAGCCGCCTTCAATATGTTTCTTCCTGAAAACAGGAACAAGTATGATGTCCTGGTGTTCTATCATATGTGGCAGACAATAACTGATGAACAGGAAAGAATCTTTGCCGATTGCATAAAAAGCGGAAAACCGCTGGTTGCACTTCATCACAGCATCTGCGCTTTCGACGACTGGCCTGAGTACTGGAACATAATCGGCGGCAAATATTTTCACAAAACCACAACCTTTAAAGGGAAGGAGTACCAGCCCTGCTCGTATATTCACGATCTTCACTTTAATGTAAAAGTTGTCAATGCAAAACATCCTGTAACAAAAGGGGTTTCTGACTTTCCGGTCTTTGACGAAACATACAAAGGGTATTATGTAGAAAAGGGTGTGACACCTTTGCTTTCAACCGATGAACCCAGCAGCACATCTCTTATCGGCTGGGCCAAAAAATATGGTAAGTCCAGGATTGTGGTGCTTCAGAGCGGTCACGACGTTCCGACATTCGAAAACCCAAATTTCAGGAAACTGCTGAGGCAGGCAATTGTCTGGGTCTCCAAAAAATAAACCTCTGTGTTACTCTGTGGTCCTCAGTGGAACTCTGAGTAAGTTCTTAAATTAAAAAAGTTACACAGAGAAACACAGAGAGGCACGGAGTTCCACAGAGAAGTAATGCTTCGGAAAGTGTCATAAATTCCTTTTTTACTTTTTTCTATCTTTACCCTATATTATTTTTCTATGCCTGGCGAATCCAAATATTCCAAGCGCGGTGTTTCATCACTAAAAGAAGATGTTCATTCAGCAATTAAAAACATCGATAAAGGTCTGTATCCCAAAGCATTCTGTAAAATAGTCCCCGATCTTCTCGGAGGCGATCCTGACTATTGCAATATTATGCATGCCGACGGCGCCGGGACAAAATCATCACTTGCATATATATACTGGAGGGAGACAGGCGACTTATCGGTCTGGAAAGGAATAGCACAAGACGCTATTGTTATGAATCTCGACGACCTTCTTTGCGTGGGGGCTTATGAAAATATTCTTCTTTCGTCAACAATCGGACGAAATAAGAACCTTATTCCTGGCGAGGTAATTTCAGCAATTATTAACGGAACAGAGGAGATACTGCAGGAGCTGAGAAATCTGGGGATAGGCATCCGGTCGACAGGAGGAGAAACCGCAGATATTGGAGACCTTGTTCGCACAATTATCGTTGATTCCACAGTCTCCACAAGAATGAAAAGGAAGAATGTGATCTCCAACCANNATGGGCAGCAATGGTCTCACCTCTGCCCGCCATGATGTTTTCGGACCCTATCTTGCATGCAAATACCCCGAAAGCTTCGACTCTTCACTCCCGTATGATCTTTTTTATGCCGGCCGGCTGAAGCTTACAGAACCAGTTAATGGTCTGAATACTGATATGGGGAAACTTGTTCTGTCACCGACACGCACCTATGCGCCGGTTGTGAAAAAGATAATTGAGACAAAGCATTCTGAAATACATGGTATGGTGCACTGTTCCGGAGGAGGACAAACCAAGATCCTGCATTTTCTCGATAATCTGCATGTTGTGAAAGATAATCTCTTTCCGCTTCCGCCACTTTTCAGGATCATTCATGAACAATCAGAGACGGACTGGAGAGAGATGTACCAGGTGTTCAATATGGGTCACAGGTTCGAAATATATACTGATCATAAGAATGCCGCTGAAATCATATCCATAGCTGCAGAATTCAATCTTGAAGCAAAAATTATTGGGCATTGTGAAGCGGCTGACGGCAGGAAACTGACAATAAGATCAGAATACGGGACATTTGAATACTAATATTATATCCCCCCCATCTCCCCCTCTCCATTTCATTCTTTGTGCCTTTTTTCCTATCTTTGCACCCTGAAAATTATAATGGTATGGCGAACAACATGATTCTTGAGAGGCTGGAGGGTGTGAAAACACATTTCATCGAGGTGGGAGAGCTGCTTACCAAACCCGATATTCTCTCGGATATGGAAAGGTATGTCAAATTGAACAAAGAATATAAGGACCTTCAGCCGATTATCGAATCTTATGAGAAATATAAACTGGCGCTCAGCAATATAACCAGCACAAAAGAGCTCCTGGGAACAGAAAAAGACGAGGAGATGAGAGAAATGGCTAAGATTGAACTCGAGGATCTAAACTCCCGTATCCCCGAAATGGAGGAAGAGATTAAGATGCTGCTTATTCCTGTCGATCCTGAAGACGAGAAAAATGCTGTCATGGAGATCAGGGCAGGAACAGGAGGCGATGAGGCAAGCATTTTTGCAGGCGATCTTTTCCGCATGTACAGCAAATATTTTGAGCAGAAAGGATGGAAAACCGAGATAAACAGGTGCTCGGAAGGAACTGCGGGCGGATATAAAGAAATTGTTTTAAGCGTATCAGGGGAAGGTGTTTATGGGATCCTGAAATATGAATCAGGAGTTCACCGCGTTCAGCGTGTCCCCCAAACAGAAACACAGGGCCGCATTCACACATCGGCAGCTTCAGTTGTTGTACTTCCGGAAGCCGACGAATTTGACGTAGTCATCAAAAGCGAGGATGTCAGGAAGGATACTTATTGCTCGTCAGGTCCCGGCGGGCAATCCGTCAATACAACATATTCAGCCATCAGGCTGACACACGTGCCCACGGGCATTGTAGTCACCTGCCAGGACGAGAAATCACAGATTAAGAACTACGAAAAGGCTCTTGCAGAACTGCGGACACGTCTCTATAACCTTGAGTATCAGAAATACCTCGATGAGGTTTCGCATCGTAGGAAAACAATGGTCTCAACAGGTGACAGGTCCGCAAAGATCAGGACTTATAACTACCCGCAGGGAAGAATGACCGATCACAGGATAAACCTGACGATATATAACCTGCCTTCGATCCTTGACGGTAATATACAGGAGATAATAGATAAGCTTCAAATGGCCGAGAATACTGAAAGACTTAAAGAAAGTAATTTTTAGATCTGATTATGAACCACTTACAGCTTTTCAATAATATAGTAAAGAAGAAGTCATTTCTTTGTGTCGGGCTCGATTCCGAAATCGATAAGATCCCCACATTCCTTCTTAAGACCAAAGATCCTGTATTCGAATTCAATAAGTGTATAATTGACACTACTAATAAATATGCTGTTGCATATAAACCAAATGTGGCATTTTATGAATCGAACGGAGCGAAAGGATGGAACTCCCTTGAAGCGACTGTCAGATACATAAAAGAGAATTACCCGGATATTTTTGTCATCGCCGATGCAAAGCGAGGCGACATAGGAAACACTTCGAGAATGTATGCCAGGGCATTTCTAGAGAACCTGCCTTTTGATGCAATTACCGTTGCTCCCTATATGGGCGAGGATTCCGTCACGCCCTTTCTTTCAGTCGGGGGGAAATGGGTTTTACTTCTTGCCCTGACGTCCAATAAAGGCGCAGATGATTTTCAGTACCATAATGAAGATGGTATCAAGCTTTTTGAAAGAGTACTTTCCGTTTCTCAGAAATGGGGAAACATAAATAATATGATGTATGTTGTCGGAGCAACCCGTGCCGAAATGCTAAAGGACATCCGGCAAATAGTTCCGGAACATTTCCTTCTGGTGCCCGGCGTGGGAGCCCAGGGTGGTACGCTTGAAGC
This sequence comes from Bacteroidales bacterium, assembly GCA_003152835.1. Classification (GTDB taxonomy): domain Bacteria; phylum Bacteroidota; class Bacteroidia; order Bacteroidales; family VadinHA17; genus LD21. The sequence goes on from PMBC01000180.1 coordinate 11,068, forward strand.
TGTAGCTAAATACGGAATGACAAATAAATGCGGCCTTCTCGTCAATTCATCACGGGGAATAATCTTTGCTGACAATACCGGAAATTTTGCAAAAACTGCGGGAGAGAAAGCCAGGGAGATGCAGCAGGAGATGGCACAGTACCTGTCTGAGAGGAACCTGATCTAAACAGAGGCTGACATTCAAAGTATCTTTTAGGATTACTTCGTCGTGGAGCTCCTCGCAATGACTATGCTTTCAATTAAATACACTGATAACTGAATACGGAATTGTATATATTATAGCGTCATTGCGAGTCCGACAAAGGAGGATGGAGCAATCTTGATGATCAAAACTATTTGATTATAGCTAGTTTATTTATAAATTTATAGTCTCGCTGACTGTAATTAATGTGCTATGAAAGAGGAATTTCTCCATTACCTGTGGAAATACAGCTTATATGATCCTGAGAAACTGTTTGACAGTGAAGGCAAACTGATCATTGTCATTAATCCGGGTGAATATAACCATGATTCCGGTCCCGATTTCTTCAATGCCAGGCTCATAATTGATAATACTGAGTGGGCCGGGAATGTTGAAATACACATCAGATCATCAGATTTTGACATTCACAGTCATAATATTGATCCGGCATTTGATAATATTATTCTCCACGTTGTTGCCGAGAACGATAAGAAAGTCTTTAATAGCAGGGGCGAAGAGATACTCACTTCCAGCCTGGTTTATAACCCGGAGCTTTATGAAAAGTATATTGAGCTTGTCAACAATCCTTTTATTATTGCATGCCAGGGGGAGGTAAATAAGCTGGATGCTTTTTATATCAGGCACTGGCTTGGCTCGATTGTAATTGAAAGATTACGTGAGAAATCGGAGCATATTATGAAAATATTGTCAGTAACCGGTAATGACTGGGAAGAGACATTTTACCGTCTGCTTTCGCGTTATTTCGGATTCAGGGTGAATACAGAACCATTTGAAATGCTTGCCTCCGCTCTTCCCTTCAGGATTATCAGGAAACATTCTGACAGCCGTTTTCAGATTGAAGCATTATTATATGGCACTGCCGGCATGCTGGATGAGGGGTTATTCAAAGAGGCCCTTAATGACCGGTATTATACTGACCTCATTAAAGAGTATAAGATCCTTTCTGCCAAGTACTCTCTCAGACCTGTTCACGGCTGGATATGGAAGTTCTCAAGGCTGAGGCCAGCCAATTTCCCTACATTAAGGATATCGCAGCTTGCTGCGATGCTTTCGGTTGCCGGTGGTATTTTTTCAAGAACTCTTGAAGCGGGAACCATTCATGATCTAAGGAATTTGTTTGAAGTAACCGCCTCAGAGTACTGGGACAACCATTTTGTTTTTGGAAAGGTGAGCCGGAGTTATCCTAAGAATACCGGATCGCAGGCAACTGATATACTGCTGATAAACGCCATTATACCATCGATATTTGTTTTTGGAAAATACCGCGATTCAAATGAGATATGTGAAAAGGCAATCACGTTTCTTGAGAATATCGATCCCGAAGAAAATATAATAATTAAAGAGTGGCAATCTGCCGGAATTGATGCCGACACAGCATTCATTACGCAGGGACTGATCCAGCTGAGAAACAGCTATTGTAAAAAAAGAAGATGTCTTGATTGCGGGATTGGGAACAAGCTTTTAATGTTGGGCAGGAACCTGAAGAGGAGCGAAGACCTGATGCTTGAACCATGAGAAGAATGAAGGGATGAGTGGGTGAGCGGGAGATGTAGAGAAGATGAAAAGATCCCCTCCAGAGTGGGGAAAGGGGTGGGTTTCAATAATTCTTTTGACAAATTATTGAATTTGTTTGATAAACAGCCGAATAATTATTTGACTGTACGCAACGGCTGACCCTGCTTTCACGTCTTTATTATGAAGCGGTGCAATTTTGAAAGCCTATAACCGTTTTAGAAAAAGCATATAAAACAGAATAATTTTTAAAAAAAATTCTCAATTGTTTGATAATTTACATAAAAAAGCCTTATTTTTGCGTTCCAAAATTGGAGACTCAATTTATTTGTGGACGAACAATATTTTAATTAGAGACATGTATTTAACAGCAGAAAAAAAACAGGAGTTTTTCAAGTCATTCGGGACGTCTGAGGCTGATACAGGGACAACTGAAGGGCAGATAGCGCTTTTTTCGTACCGGATTAATCATCTTACTGAACATCTTAAGAAGAATAAGAATGATTTCAGTACCCAGCAGTCTCTTATCAAACTTGTTGGGAAAAGGAGAAGGCTTCTTGATTACCTGAAAGTTAAAGATATCAACAGATATCGTGAAATCATAAAAGCGTTGAAATTACGTAAGTAGGGGAGAAAGGCAATTAAATTGCCTTTTTTCATATTATTTTTATAACTGATAATTTCAGCAATCACAAATCAATTTATAAATATGTTTAAAGTAAAACAGAAAACTATTGATCTCGGCGACGGGAGGCAGATAGTATTGGAAACAGGGAAGCTCGCCAGACAGGCTGACGGGGCTGTTCTATTAAAAATGGGAAAAACAATGCTGCTGGCAACAGTTGTCTCAGCTAAAGAAGCAAAAGAGGATACTGATTTCATGCCTCTTTCGGTAGAATATAAGGAAAAATATGCATCATCGGGGCGCATACCAGGCGGATTTATGAAAAGAGAGGCACGGCCTTCAGATTATGAGATACTGATATCCAGAATGGTCGACAGGGCATTACGCCCGCTTTTCCCTGCCGATTTTCACGCAGAAACATTTGTCACAATAAACCTTATTTCAGCCGACACTGATATAATTCCTGATGCTCTTGCCGGTCTGGCAGCCTCTGCTGCACTGGCAGTTTCAGATGTGCCTTTTAACGGTCCTATGTCAGAGGTGAGGGTTGCAAGGGTAAACAAACAGTTCGTCGTTAACCCTACTGCTACTCAGCTTAAAGAAGCAGATATTGACCTGATGGTCGGGGCAACATACGAAAACATTCTGATGGTGGAAGGTGAAATGAAAGAGGTTTCGGAAGCTGAAATGCTTGATGCCCTTAAAGTTGCTCATGATGCCATCAAAGTACATTGCAAGGCTCAGATGGAATTTGCCGAAGAGCTTGGAACAACGGTAAAGCGTGTTTATTCCCATGAAGTGAATGATGAAGAGCTCAGGAAAAAGGTGTGGGACGAGACTTACGGGAAATGCTACCAGGCTGCAAAGGCATCAACAGCAAATAAGCATCACCGTTATGAGACTTTTGATGAGGTAGTATTGAATTTCCTCGCACAGTATCCTGAAGGAGAAGAGGTAAACGAAGTACTCGTAAAGAAATATTATCACGATGTACTCAAGGAAGCTTCAAGACGTCTTGTTCTTGATGAGCAGATCCGCCTTGACGGGAGAAAGCCTGATGAGATTAGAGCTATCGAGTGCGAAATAGATCCCCTTCCTGCCACCCATGGTTCGGCCCTTTTTACAAGGGGTGAGACCCAGTCCCTTACGACAGTTACTCTTGGAACCAAGCTGGATGAGAAAATAATCGACGATGTTCTGAACAAGGGAACGGAAAAATTCACGCTTCATTACAATTTCCCGCCGTTTGCAACCGGGGAGGCAAAAGCAGCCCGTGGTTTAAGCAGGAGAGAAATAGGTCATGGAAACCTTGCTCACAGGGCACTCAAGAATATGATGCCGCCAGATACCGAGAATCCTTATGCCATCAGGGTTGTTTCTGATATCCTTGAATCTAACGGTTCATCATCAATGGCTACGGTTTGTGCAGGAACACTTGCTCTTATGGATGCCGGAATAAAACTCCGCAAACCTGTTTCAGGAATTGCAATGGGACTTATAACCGACAAGGATACAAAGAAATATGCAATATTGTCTGATATTCTCGGCGACGAGGACCATCTCGGAGATATGGATTTTAAAGTAGCAGGTACACGCGACGGGATAACTGCAACCCAGATGGATATAAAAGTGGAAGGACTTTCATTTGAAATCCTGACCAAAGCCCTGGCACAGGCCAATGCCGGAAGAATGCATATACTTGACATCATGAGCAAGACAATTTCAGAGCCTCGTCCGGAGCTGAAACCTCATGCCCCGAGGATTGAAATGCTTTCAATTCCGAAGGATATGATCGGAGCTCTGATCGGCCCTGGAGGAAAAGTAATTCAGGAAATCCAGCGTACAACCGGCGCTACGATCATAGTCGAAGAGATTGATGGCCGCGGCGATGTAAACGTCTTCGGCGAAAACAAAGAGATCATTACAGCTGCAGTTGATTGGATAAAGAAAATCGTCACTATCCCTGAGGTAGGACAGGTTTATAAAGGGAAAGTAAAGACTATAGTTCAATTCGGAGCATTCGTTGAGATACTTCCAAACAAAGACGGGCTTCTTCATATTTCGGAGATCGACTGGAAGAAATTAAA
>PMBC01000141.1:0-453 GCA_003152835.1 Bacteroidales bacterium
ATCGTAAGGGTTGATTTCAATGTCCCGCTTGATAAAAAGACTTTCGTTGTTACTGACGATACCCGCATCAGGGGTGCATTGCCGACAATCAATAAAATACTGAAGGACGGCGGTTCTGTCATTCTCATGTCGCATCTTGGCAGACCCGAGGGCAGGATGGAAAAATATTCACTTAAACCGGTTTTGCCTGTTCTGGAAAAGTATCTCGGGCAGAAGGTCCTTTTTGCCGACGACTGTCTCGGCGAATCAGCAGTTAAAATGACTGCAGCTCTGAAACCAGGCGAGGTTCTTCTTCTTGAGAATGTAAGGTTCTATCCTGAAGAGGAAGGCAAACCGATACTTCCGGAGACTGCAACGGAGGAGGAGAAGAAAGCCGCCAAGGCCGAGATGAAGCTGAAGCAGAAAGAGCTTGCAAAGAAACTGGCCGGTTATGCCGAGGTTTATGTCAATGAT
>PMBC01000141.1:550-1424 GCA_003152835.1 Bacteroidales bacterium
ATTATCGGCGGAGGAATGACCTATACTTTCATCAAGGCACAAGGAGGGAAAATAGGGAAGTCGCTGTGCGAAGAAGATAAACTGGAACTGGCTCTGAAGATCATCGAAAAAGCAAAGGAGAAAAAAGTCAACCTGTATCTTCCTGTTGACAGCCTTAATGCAGACAAATTTGAAAATGATGCAAATACTAATGTCACTGCTGTTGATGCTGTTCCTGACGGATGGCTAGGGCTCGATATTGCCGACAAGACTATAAAAGAGTTTTGCGATGTGATTGGCAAGTCAAAGACAATCCTCTGGAACGGACCTATGGGTGTTTTTGAGATGGAGAAATTCTCAAAAGGGACTACCGCTATTGCCAAAGCTATCGCAGCAGCAACTGAAAAAGGAGCCTACAGCCTTATTGGCGGNNGCTATATTTTGATATATATTTTAAAGAGGTTGTATGAAAATGCAGCCTCTTTTTTTAACCACGGAGTGACACTGAGTTACACTGAGTAAGAACAAGGAGCATTTTACTGTGTTACTCCGTCTTAACTCCGTGAAACTCCGTGGTTAATGTATATTTCCGAATCCTGAAATAAGGCACCTTAAAATGCGTTATCTTTGCAAAGAAGATGAAGAGAAACATCCTGATACTGTTATTTGCGGTTTTTTTGCTGCCCTCCTGCAGGAAAGTGAATGATATCCCTACCTCAGGTACAGCAACTATTAACAATAACTCACATCTTGATCAAACCCTTCAGACATATACTTATGATGGCTTTTTATTTTCTGCAGGGAAGCTTGTTTCCATCCTTGGTACACCTCCTCCCGATATAACTTTGATCAATGACGGGACACTTCAGAATTTAATACTTGAGGCGGATAATCT
>PMBC01000141.1:1491-18032 GCA_003152835.1 Bacteroidales bacterium
TCAGAGACAGCAGGAATTATGCAGAATGTAACTTTGAATGGGTCTACCAGCCCGATGGCTCATTAACTTTTCCCGGCAAATGAAACCGGGTTTCACAAAAATGATATTCAATATTGCTGACCAGGAATCCTTCCATGATCTGGCCATGAGAATATTTGAATACCAGGCTGATAATAATAAAATATATTCCGACTTTCTGTGCGGATTGAAGATCTCAAAAGGAGATGTTAAAAAGATTGAAGAGATCCCGTTCCTTCCTGTCGAGCTATTCAAAAACCATATGATAATTACCGGGGAGCGATCACCGGTGAAGATATTTGAGAGCAGCGGCATAACGGGTAATTCAACCAGCAGGCACCATGTGACCGATTTAGGTTTATATGAAGAAAGTTTTTCAGGAGCTTTCAGGCTTTTTTACGGGGAGCCTTCCGATTATGTCATTGCTGCTTTACTGCCTTCATACACTGAGCGTGAAAACTCCTCTCTGGTTTACATGATGAACGGACTGATTAACCAAAGCAGGAATGACTCAGGCGGATTCTATATCAATAATACTGATGATTTGCTGACAGAGATGAAGAGATGGAAGGCAGAGAAAAGGAAGATTCTCCTTGTCGGTGTCAGCTTTGCGCTTCTTGACCTGGCAGAAAAGCAGTCACCCGACCTCTTTGGAGTCATTGTCATGGAGACGGGAGGAATGAAAGGCAGAAGAAAAGAGATCACCCGCGAAGAACTGCATAGTATACTTAAAGAAAAATTCAATATTCCGGAAGTTCATTCTGAATATGGAATGACAGAACTTCTAAGCCAGGCATACTCAAAAGGTGAAGGTGTTTTTAATTGTCCGCCATGGATGAAGATAATGATCAGGGACCCGCAGGATCCGTTATCACTCCTGGAAGAACCTTACAAAACCGGCGGAATTAATATTATCGACCTGGCAAATGTCAACTCCTGCTCCTTTATTGCTACAGGAGATCTGGGAAGGGTCCATGAGAGCGGCGGATTCGAGGTTCTTGGCAGGTTCGGCAGCAGCGACATCCGCGGCTGTAACCTGCTCATTGAGTAAGGTGCAGCGATACAAAGGTGCAAGGGTACAAAGAAATGGCTACCGGCTACCGGTAACCGGCAACTGTGGGGAAATGGAAGTAGATTTCTATAATCCGAGTTTAGTCTTGATAGCAGGAGGGATTGCTTTTTTGTTAACCATTATGTAGATCGTTTTTGCCCTGACATAGCTTTCAGACATATACCAGTAACCATTATAGGTGCTTCTGTCGGTTCCCCATGAATTTTTTGTCTTGTAGTATTTAGTGCCATTCTGGTCTTTGGCAATCCCGGTGAGATGCATCAGGTGATCATCAGTGGTGGTAAAGCCTTCATAGCCTGCCTGGCGGATATCCTGCGTGATGTTCATTTCGGGACCGGGACCGGCTGACGCTGGCTGTGTCCCGTTTGACGGACCCTGCCCCGGTTCTCTCTCAAATCTCGCCCTGTCAGTCATCGGTCCTCTGTCGGGTGCGGGATTCAGAGGAACAATTGCATACCCGTTCTGACGCGAGAACCCGCTTTCACTTACATCGCCGTCCCAGGCAACCGTATAACCATTACTAAATGAGTAATCCATAATCTGGATCAATTCATCAAGCGGCACATTGTAAAACTTTGCCATTGTCCAGTTATCAAACACTTCCAGAATACCCTGGGTATAAAAAGGAAAATGTGTGAATGATGTAATCTCAACATAATCATCCGGATTGATGCCAAGGCTCGCAGCAAAGCTTTTTGGAGTATATGAAACTCCTTTGTAAGTAAAACTCTCTGGGACTTTTCCAAGATAGGTATCAAGAATGCCGTTAACAATCTGGTAATACTGGGGGCTCTCTTTTTTTAGCTGAACAGGGACTGCGGCGACAGCATTTATAAACTCCTGCAACTCTCCGTGATTATGTGTTGGTGATCCATAATTAAGGCCGGTATAGACCTCGTCTGGCACTATCCCATCCTCCGAAAAAACCCTCAGCCAGTCATGTGCAAGACTCCCTGGGCCTGTATTGCCTTTTCCCCTTCTAAGATAGTTGTCCTTAAGCCTGTCGATATAATTATACCTTATAATAAACATCTCNNTTTTGAAACCGGAGCAGGCGGAGCCGTAACGTTCTGAGCAAGTGAAGGAAGTATTAAAATTATCAGTGAAACAACAATGGAAATCAGTTTTTTCATAGTGTGGAATTATTAAACAGTTTTTAATTAGTCAGAGGTATTTTAAAATAAAATAAATGCCAAGCTACAAAAATATTTACACAATGATCTGTCAGGGAAATACATGATTTAATATGGGTACTTGCCAACTAAAATTGCGAGATTCTGAGCGAAGCAAAGAATCTCTTTTTATTTTTACATATTATCCGTTTAAAAGTGATTTAATATGAAGGTAAATTCTATTTACCCGTTTTGACAATATCATATGAATGATCTATCCATTCAAACACTTCGCTGTCTGGAATTGATCCGTCAAGCATGACTGTATTCCAGTGTTTTTTATTCATATGGTATCCCGGGACTACCGAACTGTATCTTTCCCTTAATTCAATTGCAAGCGCCGGGTCGCATTTAATGTTTACGGACAGGTCGCCGTCAAGATTTGCAAGCAGGAATATCTTTCCTGATCTCTTGAAAACCAGGGTGTCGTCGCCAAACGGGAAGCTTTCTGTGACATCCTTTTTTGAAAGACAATATTCGTGAAGAATTTCAATATTCATAATTACTAATTTACCCCCTTTCTTATTTCCCCCAAGGGGGAAATGATTCTTTCACACCTTCCCCCGTGGGGGAAGGATGGGATGGGGGTTTCATAAACAGTTATATCTACCTTATTCAATAAATTATCTTAATGTCGGGTAAAACGCATTCTCAATATGTTCAACCTGTAATGATTCTCCGGATGCTAAAACGGTGATGACATCAAAACGACACTCCTTATGTATGCCATATCGCTGAATATATCTGTCGGCACAAAACACTATGGACTGTTGTTTTTTAGGGGTTATCGCAGATGCCGGAGACATAAGGAAGTCCTCCGACCTGGTTTTTACTTCAACAAACACTATATAATCTTTATTCTCGGCAATGATATCGACTTCAAGTTTTCCTGTCGTCCAGTTGCGTTTCAGGATTTTGTAACCCTCACTTTCGAGATGTTCGGCAGCTTTATCCTCGCCTTTCCGCCCGAGATTATGTGATTCGGCCATATTATATCTCTATCAGTTTGTTACGGATGGCAAACAGGATAAGGCTTGCCGTGTTCTTTGAATTGGTTTTCCCAAGAAGGTTTGCCCGGTGCTTATCAACTGTCCGCTTGCTTATAAACAGAGTCTCTGCAATTTCCTGGTTCGAAAGACCTTCGCAAATTTTAAACAGTATTTCCTTTTCCCGCTTCGAAAGGTTTGCAGATTTGCTTTCATGTTCCCGGTGCTTGATCTTTTGGATGACATGATAAAGCAGTTCCTGCGAGAAATAGCTTCCTCCCTTTACAACAGTCAGGATTGCATCCCTGACTTCAGAGATATCCGAATCCTTCAGGATAAATCCTTTGGCTCCTGCATCAACCATTTTATAATAGTATTCCTCTTCGTCATACATGGAGAGTGCAATGATATTGATATCGGGAGACATCTTGATTCCTTTCCTGGTTGCTTCGATACCATCCATTTCCGGCATATTGATATCCATAAGCGCAATGTCAGCAGTTACTGATTTCAGCAATTTCAAAAATTCCTCGCCATTGGATGCCTCCCCGGTAACTTCAAAATCGGGGAACGAATTAAGGAGAATCTTTAATCCGTTTCTGAAGAGCTGATGATCGTCAGCAATTATGATCCGTATCTTATCCATTTAATCTGTTTTCAGAAATCTTTGTCACTCAGTCACTTTAATCAGTGCGCTTGTCCCTTTTCCGGGAGTGCTTTCCAGGATGAAGACCCCCTCTACAGTTTTTACACGCGTTTCAATGTTCGACAGCCCCATTCCCTCGTTATCCTCAGCGTTTAGCTTTGATGTCTCAAACCCTCTGCCATTGTCATAAAACTGCAAGGTAACAATTTTTTCATGTTTGTTTAATTCGATTTCTATCCTTGATGCACCGGAATGGCGGATGGAATTGTTAATTAATTCACACACTGCCCGGTAAATAACCACCTCTTTGTCATTTTCAAGCCGCATGTTTTCCATATTTGATTTAAAGTCAATCTCTATGGCTTTTGTCTGGTTAATCTTCGTTGTGAAAGCGCTTATTGCACTTGTAAGTCCGAAGTTTGAAAGGACATGAGGGCTGAGGTTATTTGAAATATCCTTTATTGTATTTATAGCCTCATTTACCAGGTGACTGGTATTATTCAAAATCACAAAGCCTGACGAATCACTAATGCGGCTACCAAGGGATGAAAGGGACATTTTGACTGTCGAAAGTATCGGTCCGAGACCATCATGAAGGTCGTTTGCAAATCTCCGTCTTTCATTTTCCTCGGTATTGATGATGGCATTCAGCACTCTCTTTTCTGTTCTGGCACGGTCTGTCTCAGCGCGTTTTAATGAGTAGAAGATTTCCCTGATCAGGATTACGCCAAAAATAATAAGAAAGGATATAAAAACGCCGGTCCACTTGTCTATCATCTGCCAGGTCTCTGAAGGAGTCCCTTTGAAAAATTCAAAGAACTCGATTATTTTCTGCACTGCCATAAATACAAAAGCAAGTGATAAAAGTATCCATGAGAGCCTGTATTTTGTCAGTTTCATGAAACTAAGTGCAACTGAAGCTGCAATTATCTGCAGTACAATTGAAATTACCAGGGCAATAAGTCTAATCATAACCTCAGGGATTTTTACAAAAATACGGCTTTTTATTACCTTTGACACTTAATAAATAAGCAATGCGGTTATTATATAATGCCGGAATTTTTCTGTACAGTGCCATTGCATGGATCATTGCCCCATTTAATCGAAAAGCTCGCGCATGGGTAAACGGACGGAAGAACTGGTATGATTCGTTAAAGGGAAAAATTGTCGCGGGAGAAAAATATATCTGGATACACTGCGCATCGCTTGGCGAATTTGAACAGGGCAGACCTGTAATTGAATCAATAAAAAAAGAGAAACCCGCATACCGTATTCTGCTTACTTTCTTTTCGCCATCAGGTTATGAAATAAGGAAGAATTATCGCCTGGCAGATATTATTTGTTATCTGCCTTACGACACTCCAGGGAATGCAGAAAAATTCATCTCGCTGGTAAATCCGGCCATTGCCATTTTTGTGAAGTATGAATTCTGGGATAATTTCATTTCCGGATTGAACAGGAAAATGATTCCGCTCTATCTTATCTCAGGTATATTCAGAAAGGAGCAGCTTTTCTTCAGGTGGTACGGTGGTTTTTTCAGGAAGATACTCGGGAAGTTTACCAGGATCTTTGTTCAGGACCAGGAATCTTTGGAACTTCTTAAAGCAATAGGAATAATTAATGTATCTGTTGCAGGCGATACCAGGTTTGACAGGGTTGCAGAGATAGCCGGACAAACTAAAGAGATACCGCAGATGGGACGATTCAGGGGAAGTGAAAAACTGTTTCTTGCCGGCAGCAGCTGGAAACCGGATGAGGAGATAATTGCAAAATACATCAATTCCTATCCGGGAATCATGAAGTGGGTTTTTGCACCTCATGAAATCGACAATGAAAACATAGAGAGACTTGAAAAATTATTTACCGTGAAAAGTGTCAGGTTCACTGAATTCACTGATAATTCAGCCGATGCCAGAGTTATGATTATGGATAATATCGGGATGCTCTCATCAGCTTATCGTTATGCCAGTATTGCGGCAGTTGGCGGAGGATTCGGCAAAGGCATTCACAATATCCTGGAACCAGCCTGCTGGAGCATCCCGGTTTTGTTTGGCCCCAACTTCGGAAAATTTCGTGAAGCCGTTGATCTGATAGCCATGGAAGGCGCAAAATCTTTTAATGATTATGATGATTTTGAGGAGATCCTTAACCTATGGATTTCTGATGAAACGGAATATCGAAAAGCTGCAACCCGGGCAGGAGACTATGTTAATAAAAACAGGGGTGCCACGGACCTGATCATGAAAGAAATCGTGTGAAATATATTAACAACCGGAAGCTCATATCTTGTTAATAACTAATCCATTTAAAGTTATCTTTTATCATCTTAAGAAGCTGTAAATTGTTGTCCCGGAATAATCCCAGGATATATTTCCGTATAACCTTAAAATCAAAAAGTTACGATAAATATGAAACCCATTTATTAATCCTTAATCCTATCTCTATTATGAAACAAATAAGACACATGTTTACAATGCTGTTGTTTCTGTTCATCCCCATTTTAATGTTTGGACAGGGAGCTACAACATCTGGACTGGCTGGAAGAATAGTTGATACTAATGGACAGGCATTACCCGGAGCAACTATTCTTGCTGTTCATGTTCCTTCTGGGACACAGTATGGTGCTATTACCAATAATGAAGGCTTCTTCACAATTCAGGGGATGCGCCCTGGAGGACCTTACAAAATTGAAGTATCATTTGTTGGTTATTCGACAAAAACATTTACCGATATTAGTCTCTTACTTGGTGAATCGTATAATCTCAAAACTAATTTGACTGAGAGCGCCTCTCAATTAGGGGAAGTTGTTGTGGTTGGAGCAAGACCATCTGCTTTTGGCACTGAAAAAATGGGAGCTTCAACCAATGTAAGCAAACAGGATATGCTATTGATCCCTTCACTGAACAGAAGCCTTAGTGACTACACCAAACTTTCTCCATATTCAACTGGTGCAGGATATGTTGGACGCGAAGCCTATAATACAAATATCACTGTTGATGGAGCTAACTTCAACAACAACTTCGGCTTGTCTTCTGGCAGTATGCCCGGTGTTTCCGGAGAACCTATTTCAACAGAGGCAATTGAGGAGATTCAGGTTGCCGTTGCTCCATTCGATGTTACTCAATCTAATTTTACAGGTGCCGGCGTAAATGCAATTACCAAGAGTGGTACAAACCAGTTTAAAGCTTCTTTATATGGCTTTTATCGTGATACAAGTATGGTCGGGAAAAAAATCAGGGATACAAGACTTAAGGTTTCTCAATCATCAAAACAGGTCTATGGCTTTACAATTGGTGGCCCGATAATTAAAAACAAACTATTCTTTTTCTTAAGTGCCGAAAAGGAGAGTACTTTAACGCCTGGCAACACTCTTCTGGCTATGCAGACAGGGCGTGATGCGGCAGATCCAAACGTAAATTCAAGAGTACAGGCTGCAGATTTACAGACTTTCTCCAACCTTCTTAAGAGTAAATATAATTACGACACCGGCCCTTACGAAAGCTGGGGAGGAGATAATGAATTTAACAATAAATTCCTGGCAAGAATAGACTGGAACATCAATAAAAACCATAAATTTTCATTTCGTTACAATTATTCGGCAAGTTCTGCAAGGTTTGCACCAAGTGCCAGCGGAGATGCAACACCATCTATATCTCCTTCAGGTACTGGTCGTCAGAGCCGGCTAGGTGGTCTTTCATTTGAAAATGCCGACTATTACAATTCCAATACATTACATTCAATTACCGGTGAATTGAATAGTCGTTTTGGTCAGATTTCAAATAAACTTCTTGTAGCATATACATTGTATAAGCAACCTCGTGCCAGCGACAGTCAGGTATTCCCGTTTATTGATATTATGTCTGGTAATGTAGCAAACGGACTTGTCATGATGTCAGCAGGGTATGAGTTATTTTCGTACAAGAATAATGTTGATAATAATACATTTATTGCTACTGACAATGTGACTTATCAATTGGAAAGGCACAATATTACAGTTGGTGCGTCATTTGAACATCAGTACTTTGCCAACAGTTATCTTCGTCAGGGCACCGGGTATTACAGATTCAGGGATTTAACCGCATTTCAGAATTTTGCAAATGGTAATGGTCTTAATCCTGATGGGACTAATAAAGCATATAGCGCTGACTACGATCCGATTAACTTCGCATATACCTATCCTATTAATGGACACACAAATCCAGTGGCTGAATTAAGTTTTGGACAGTTTTCCACTTATCTTCAGGATGAATGGAGTACATTGGATAACCTGAAAATTACCGGTGGAGTACGTATCGACCTTCCAATGTATTTTTCGGGAGCAGTCGATAACCCGGCTGTGGCAACATACTCTTTCAGGGATGGGGAAAAGGTAGATCTTTCAACCTGGCCTAAGGCTAAAATTCTATGGTCTCCCCGTATAGGATTCACATATGATGTATTTAATGATAAGTCTTTGAAGATTCGTGGCGGAACAGGTATTTTTACAGGCCGTATTCCATTTGTATGGTTTACAAACCAGCCGACAAATAGCGGGATGATTCAGTATCAATTAGTGATAAACCAAAGTGGTGGTGCAGCCAGCCAGGCACAACTGGCAAGACTTCCCTTACTCGCAGATGCTTCAGAATTGTTGAATGATACAAAATTAGCCGATATATTTCCTCAATCTAATCCCGTTGGAGGAAAGATCGCGGCAATCGACAAGAATTTTAAATTACCTCAGGTTTGGCGTACCAGCCTTGGCGCAGATATTAAGCTTCCGCTGAATATGTTGTTATCTCTTGAAGGAATTTACACTAAAGATATTAATGCAATAAAATTTGACAATATTAACCTGGCTGATGCTGCTTCGACTGTTACTGAAGGTACACTTGTCCGCCCATGGTGGTCAAATAACACAAATGCCACCAAATACATAACTTCAGTTAATGCTGGTGGTACTGTCACCTATCAGAACGTTGTTATTATGCGCAACACAAACAAGGGTCAGGGTTATTCATTATCGGCAGAACTTGAACTTCCCCGTATTGCCGGGTTTAGTGGGATGATTGCTTATTCACGTAACTGGGCAGAAGAATTGACTGGCAAATCGGGTTCAGACCCATTTTCAGCATGGCAGTACAGGTATATGTCCGGGGCATCTAATTCTGATGAACTAGGATTGTCTATGAACAATACGCCCCACCGTTTTATTGCTTCTTTGAATTACTCCATTGAATATGCAAAAATATTTGGCACGTCCATTTCTTTATTCTATAATGGATACGTTGGTAATGCAGCTTCATATTATTACAATGGAGATGCAAACAATGATGGTACCACAAACGATTTGATGTATATTCCTCGCGATGCAAGCGAATTAATATGGAACACTCCAGAGGATGCTGTCGCTTATTTCATATATGCATACCAGGATCCATATCTTTCAAAACATGCTGGTGAATACGCTCTGCGAAATGCAGTTTATACTCCATGGAATCAACGTTTAGATATGCGTCTGTTACAGGACTTCAAAGTGAAGGTTGGCGGATCACAAAATAAAATTCAACTTAGCGTTGATATTATTAATCTGATGAACATGCTTAATTCACATTGGGGCCTTAATAAGAGTTTCATTACAACTTCACCTCTTAAAGTGGTTGGACGCGATGCCACAACCGGCAAGCTAAAAGTCAGCATGACGAAAATAGGGGCAAATTATGTAACTAAATCATATCAGGATCCAAGCACCGTTGCTGGAACCTGGGCACTTCAGGTCGGAGTGCGTTATCTTTTTAACTAACTATATTAAAAATCAATGTTGAAGAGGCTGTTAATTATTTAATAGCCTCTTTTTTTAGAAATGGCATTTAAAGGTTAATTTATTTTGCCCATTTTTAATCATCAGATTACTAACTACTTTACAGACAGTTACTCTGTCGGATTTTATCCCGGAATTTGTAATGTGCTGATATCCATGGCGTAACGCATGGTTAATAACTATATCTGCAAATGTTGATAAACTTAAAAATATTGTCTTGCATCAAGAATAATGCTTACCTAATTTAGCATCTACCCGCTTTAAAAATCAGTGGCCGTTTAATCTCATTATAATCAGAGAATAACAGAATTATATTTCAATATATGGGAGAACTTTTTGTCCAGGAATCAACTATTGCATCTGAGAAAGCAAAAGATGAACAACAAACCGCAGGTTCTCAGAAAATAGTTGGTGGGAAAACCAATACCAAAACTTATTCTCACGACGAGGCGGTTGAGGCAAGTATTGAATATTTCAGGGGCGATGAACTTGCTGCCAGAGTATGGGCAAACAAATATGCGCTGAAAGACTCATATGGAAATCTATTTGAAAAGAGTCCGGACGATATGCATCATCGTATTGCACGGGAGATTCACAGGATCGAGCTTAAATACAAGAACCCACTTCCCGAGGAGCTTATTTACGGAGTACTTAAGGATTTCAGGTACATTGTACCCCAGGGAGGGCCAATGACCGGTATTGGTAATGATTACCAGATAGCCTCACTGTCAAATTGTTTTGTTATCGGCAACGAAGGAACATCCGACTCTTATGGTGGCATAATGAAGATCGACCAGGAACAGGTTCAGCTGATGAAAAGACGCGGCGGTGTAGGCCACGACCTGTCTCATATCCGACCAAAAGGAACGCCGGTGCTCAACAGTGCCCTGACATCTACCGGTGTAGTTCCTTTCATGGAAAGATATTCGAATTCAACCCGCGAAGTTGCTCAGGACGGCAGGCGGGGGGCACTGATGCTTTCAATATCAATCAAACATCCTGATTCCGGAAAATTCATCGATGCCAAGCTTGAAAGCGGCAAAGTGACCGGAGCTAACGTGTCGGTCAAGATGACAGATGAATTTATGAAGGCTGTCGAGGGAAAGACGATCTTCAGACAGCAGTATCCGATAGTTTCTGATAACCCGAAGTTCGTTAACGACATTGACGCCGGCAGTCTCTGGGATAAGATAATCCATAATGCATGGAAATCGGCTGAACCCGGTGTCCTCTTCTGGGATACAATTATACGGGAAAGCGTTCCTGATTGTTATTCCGACCTTGGATTTGCCACCATCTCAACAAACCCCTGCGGTGAAATACCATTATGTCCGTACGACAGCTGCCGTCTTCTTGCGATCAATCTTTTCAGCTATGTAAAGGATCCGTTTACTGCAACTGCCGGATTTGATTTCGAACTCTATAAGGAACATGTCGGCCTCGCTCAGCGAATGATGGATGATATCATCGACCTTGAACTTGAAAAGATAGACGTTATAATCAACAAAATAAACGGCGATCCGGAAAATGACGAGCTGAAGAGAGTTGAACGAAACCTCTGGAAAAACATAAGAAAGAAATCAGAAGAGGGAAGAAGAACAGGTATTGGGATAACAGCTGAAGGAGATATGCTTGCCGCACTCGGATTAAGATACGGGACAACCGAAGCCACAGACTTCTCTGTTGAAGTGCACAAAACTCTTGCACTTGAAGCATATAAATCATCTACCTATCTTGCAAAGGAAAGGGGATCATTTACAATTTATGACGCCGAAAGGGAAAAAAATAATCCATTCATCCTGAGGATGAAAGAGGCAGACCCGGTAATGTATAACAACATGGTTAAGTTTGGAAGAAGGAATATTGCACTGCTTACCATCGCCCCAACCGGAACCACAAGCCTGATGACCCAGACCACCTCCGGTATTGAACCAATCTTTTCCGTATTCTATAAGCGCAGAAGAAAAGTAAACCCCAACGACCAGGATGTCAGAGTTACATTCAGGGATGAAGTTGGCGATTCATGGGAAGAATTTAACGTATTCCATCATAAGTTTGTCGATTGGCTGAAGCTCAATGATTATGATCCGAATGCTGTCACAAGGATGAATGATGATGAAATCGAAAAGATAATTGCAAAATCACCATATTATAAAGCAACGGCAAATGATGTCGACTGGGTCGCAAAGGTCAGGATGCAGGGTGCAATCCAGAAATGGGTAGACCATTCAATAAGCAGCACAATAAACTTACCAGCCGATGTTAAGGAAGAACTGGTCAGTGAACTATATATGACTGCCTGGAAATCGGGATGCAAGGGAGCGACTGTATACCGCGACGGATCAAGGGACGGGGTTCTTATCACCGGGAAGCCGGAAGCCAGGGCAGAAAGACCAAAACGCCCAAAAATCCTCGATTGCGACGTGATCAGGTTCAACATAAGTGAGGAAAAATGGGTTGCCTTCGTTGGGCTGAAAGACAGCAGGCCATACGAAATATTTACAGGTCTTGCCGATGAAGAGATTTTCCCAATCCCCAAAAGCATCTTGAAAGGGCAGATCATCAAAATGAAGAATGACGACGGGAAAACACGATACGATTTTCAGTATACAGACAAATATGGATATAAAAAAACCATCGGAGGCTTATCCCATATGTTCAAGCCCGAGTTCTGGAACTATGCCAAGCTTATCTCCGGGGTGCTAAGGCACGAGATGCCTATTGCTGATGTCGTAACACTCATTCAGTCTCTGAATCTCGACAGTGAATCGATCAATAACTGGAAAAACGGCGTGGAAAGGGCTCTCAAGAAATATATTCCAAACGGAACAAAGGCAAAGGGCAAATGTGAATGCGGTTCTGACAACCTGGTTTACGAAGAGGGTTGCCTGATCTGCAAAGACTGTGGCTCGTCCAAGTGCGGATAATAAATAGGAACTGGATTAATACAGTAGAGAAAAGGGGTGCCGGTAAACAGCATCCTTTTTATTTATTCCTGGCAGCTCTGATAAGCACCCGCCGCAACCACGGCTTCTTTATTTTCTTATCAAACAACGGGATCATATAGCCATGTGAGGTTTTTATCTCAAACCCCTTTTTCTCCAGCTGGGGAATAAATATCTCTTCATCGGTATGCTTATGATAGGTACATAATGCAATCTTTAATGGCATATTCCCCGACAGGAATTTCTCAGCACCGTCAAGAACTTTCTGCTCAAAGCCCTCAACATCAATTTTCAGAAAAGTGATGTCTTTCTTTATGGAGAGCAGAGTGTCGAGACTGATATGGTTGTCATTATTGGTATCAGAAACGTATTTTGTTATGATTTCCACCTTCTCCTTCCATGGAGCAAAGGTGGCTTTTAGCGCCTTTATCCATTCACTGTCATAATCAATGAGATAGATCTTTTTCACTTTCTCGATCTGTGATAAGGAGAAGTTGCCCTCCGAGGCTCCTATATCAGCAATAACATCATCGCTTCCAACCATGAAGTCATGCGACAGATAGCAGTGAGGACTGGCAGGATCCTGTTCTTTTGCAAGTGCTGCATAAGCTCTTCTGACTTTGGCGCTGCTCCAGCCTTTTTTAAAATATAGCTTCTTGCCGGACTGGAACACGTAACGCATCCCATTCGATTTATCCAGGAACACTTCTATATCTTCCGGCAGATACCCTGAATCAAATGGATAAGGGAAAAGTGAAACGGGATTATTTTCAAGATAACCAAGCACTTCCCTATGTTCATCATTGACCTGGTCAGGTGGAAGCCCGGAAAAATGACTGATTATTTTCTTCCTTAGCTTCCTTTTGAGAAAAAAGGTCCTTAATGGTTTAGGAACCAATGCACGGTATATGGGGAAGAAATATTTATTCATTTCTTCAGGATGCCAAGTTCCATGCCGATCTTTTCAAATGCACTTATTGCTTTATCAAGATGCTCCTTTTCATGAGCTGCTGAAAGCTGAACCCGTATCCTTGCCTGCCCCTTTGGAACAACAGGATAGTAGAATCCTGTAACATAAATCCCTTCTTTCAGAAGTTTTGCGGCAAAATCCTGTGATAATCGCGCATCGTACAGCATCACTGCGCATATTGCTGATTTTGTGGGCTTAATATCAAACCCGAGATTAGTCATCCTGCTTATAAAGTACTCAGCATTCGCATGTAGTTTGTCCTGGAGCTCGTTAGTCTCGGTCATCATATCAATCACTTTGATGCCTGCAGCAGCAACCAGAGGGGGTATCGAATTTGAAAACAAATAAGGGCGTGATCTCTGGCGAAGGAGCTCAATTATCTCCTTCCGGCCTGTTGTAAACCCGCCAATGGCCCCGCCAAATGCTTTTCCAAGGGTGCCGGTAATAATTTCTACCTGTCCCATAATGTTATAAAGTTCGGTGACGCCTCTTCCTCTTTCGCCAACAACGCCGGCCGAATGAGATTCATCAACCATAACCATTGCATTATAAAGGTGTGCCAACTCCGCAATTTTTTTCAATGGAGCAACATTCCCGTCCATTGAGAATACACCATCAGTAACGATAAGCCTGAAACGCTGAGCCTGTGCAAGCTTAAGCTGTATTTCCAGATCGTCCATGTTGGCATTTTCGTAACGGTATCTCTGGGCCTTGCAAAGACGAACTCCGTCAATTATGGAGGCATGGTTCAGTGCATCTGAAATAATTGCATCTTCTTCGGATAGAAGAGGTTCAAATACACCGCCATTTGCATCAAAGCATGCTGCATATAAAATGGTATCCTCAGTATTGAAGAAATTTGCGATCTTTTTTTCCAGCTCCTTGTGAAGATCAGTTGTCCCGCAGATAAACCGTACAGACGACATTCCATAGCCATGTTGGTCGAGAGCTGACTTGGCAGCTTCGATAAGCTGAGGGTTATCGGAAAGACCAAGGTAATTGTTTGCGCAGAAGTTAAGGACCTTCTGCCCGCTCTCGAGAGTTATCTCAGCCCCCTGGGGAGACACAATCACTCTTTCGTTCTTGTATAAACCGTTTTCCTTAATCTCGTTAATGATGCCAACGAGGTGTTTTTGATAATTTCCGTACATGATATTCTATTTTAAACCGCCCTTTGTGCCCCTTTGAGTATCCTTTGTGTCCCTTCGTGGTAAAAAATTTAACCACAAAGGCGCTCAAAGGTTATCACTAAGGCTCATAAAGGGCTTAAATGAAATTTCAATCCCAGTTGAGGATGACCTTTCCGCAGTTGCCCTCTTCCATGGCATCAAATCCCTTCTGGAAGTCATTAATGGGAAAACGATGAGTGATGATTGGTTCGAGGTTGATGCCTCCGATGATCATCTGTTCCATTTTGTACCAGGTCTCCCACATCTCTCTTCCATATATGCCTTTCAAAGTAATTGCCTTGAAGATGATATCTGTCCATGGCGCTTCAAAGTTAGAGGGGAGAAGTCCAAGCAGTGAGATGCTTGACCCGTTGTACATGTTGCTTATCATTTCGATAAAAGCCTTTGGCGATCCTGACATTTCGAAACCAATATCAAAACCCCTCATCCCCAGTTTCTTAACTGCATCAGATATCTTTTCTCCCTTCGACGGGTTAACAGTTAGCGTCGCACCCATTTTTTTTGCTATTGCGAGCCTGTAATCGCTCAGGTCGCTGGCTACAATAAACCTTGCTCCCGCAAATTTGGCGATCGCTATTGCCATGCTGCCGATCAATCCCGAACCTGTGACTAAAACATCTTCGCCAATAAGCGGAAAAGATAATGCTGTATGAGTGGCATTNNCAGTGGCCGCATGCAATATGCCCTTCACCGGTAACCCTGTCGCCGATATGGAGATTTTTGACGCCAGCACCCATCTTTTCAATATAGCCCATATATTCATGGCCTATTACCATTGGCGTCTTTATGGTTTTCTGCGACCATTCATCCCATTCGTAAATATGAAGGTCAGTACCGCATATAGCAGATTTCTTTACCTTGATTATCACATCATTGAGTCCGGGTTCAGGAACAGGCACCTCCTGCATCCACAAACCTTTTTCCGGACGTGCTTTAACAAGGGCTATCATCTTTTTCATGCCTGGAAATTTTTAAATGGCTGAATGTTTTCAGTTGCCACAAATTTAATACAAATCTGAAGTCCAAAACCTGATTAACGCCATATCTGTTATTTATATGAGCGTTTGCCTATCTTTGCACTTATTTTAATAAGAATTTTGCGTTATGCAGCAAGTACGAGTACGTTTTGCCCCAAGCCCCACAGGTCCACTGCATATTGGTGGTGTAAGGACTGCTCTTTATAACTATCTCTTTGCCAGGAAGAACAACGGGACGTTTATTTTAAGGATCGAAGATACTGATCAGACCCGGTTTGCAGAGGGTGCAGAGGAGTATATTATGGAATCCCTTAAATGGTGCGGAATTACAGTTGATGAAGGTATTAATGAAGGCGGTAAATATGGTCCTTATCGTCAGAGCGACAAAAAAGATATTTTCAGGCAATACGCCGATCTTCTGATTGATAAAAATGATGCCTATTATGCCTTTGATCCGGCCGACCAGCTCGAAAAATTAAGGAAGGAATCTGAAAATGAGGGAAGGACTTTCATTTACAACGCATCGGTAAGAAATAAGCTTCAGAATTCCTTGTCGTTGCCAGAGGCTGAATGGAAGAAGCTGCTGAAAGATGGCACGCCTTATGTCATACGTTACAGGATGCCATTAAATGAGGAAATTCATTTTGACGACATGATACGGGGTCATATTGTAGTGAATACGAGCACTCTTGATGACAAAGTACTTTTCAAATCGGACGGCATGCCCACATATCATCTCGCAAATATTGTCGACGATCACCTGAT
>PMBC01000196.1:0-7445 GCA_003152835.1 Bacteroidales bacterium
GCAATCAGGTCACGGTTATGATCCCATATAATTATTTTCTTGTCGCCGAGACCCTCTTTTGCCATTGTAGGGCCAAGATAATTTTTCAGGAAATCCCTTTCGTCTTCGGCATAATATATGCATGACTCCCAGATCTGAACAGCCATCGCTTCGTTCTGAATGCTTATTCCCCAAATGGGTATACCGGCTTTCTCGTAGCCTTTGATAAATTTTGTATAATAGGTAGCCCATGACTGGAAAAACTCAGGCATAAGCTTTCCGCCATGAAGCATATTGTTATTATCCTTCATGAATGCCGGTGGGCTCCAGGGGCTGGCGAACAGTGTAAGCTTACCGCCAGCCGCTGCAATTGCTTTTCTGATGAGCGGCATCTTGAACTTTTCGTCATGAGCAAGTGTGAACGATTTTAAATCCTTATCGCCTTCATCAACGTAAGTATAGCTGTCGCTGGAAAAATCACAGCTGTTGATGTTTGTTCTGCCAAGGGAATAACCGATTCCTTTTTGCTGATCATAATAGGCTGTAAGCAGCTCCTGCTGTTTTGCTTCAGGAAGCTTCGCAAATGTCTCGGCAGCTGCGTCGGTAAGCGCACCACCAATACCGAGGAAAGACTGGAATGTTTTTTCCGGATCGGCAAAAAGGTAAATGTGCTTTTCGGATGTCTTTTCCGGTGTCGCAAAAAGAATAGTATCGGCCGGGGAGATGTGGTAATTACAACTATCGTTCGTTGAATATACAATTACCCTTTTTCCATCAGTTTTAAATGAATCGAAAGGAGCTCCGGAAGTAACTTGTTTTGGCTGCTGTCCGCTGCATGCAAAGAGTAGTAAAAGCGGAATTAAAATATAATTTTTTATCATCGGGTTGAAATTTACCTATTATCTAATAATCTTTAATTCTCAGAATAACCTGATCATCATTCTCCTGAATTTTCCCCTGTCGAACATATCTCCCATCAGGGTTTCCCCTTTTACCATGAAATAAGGTTTTGTTACTGTGAAGGGGAGATCAAAAGCCAGATAAGTCGAATCTGAAGTTCCTGCCGGTGTATTGTATTTCTCATTATACCCGAAGGGATGAGATTTTTCAAAAAACTTCTGAACCTGCGGAAGGTTTTCATATTTTCCGCCGGAGCCATCAACAATATATCCTATGTTGTTATCCCAGTTATGTCCAACCCTCATTGCCCTGTTTTCAACCTTGAACGTCACCAGGTAAAACATTCCCTTTGCTTTAAGCGTATCAGTGCCATTCTTCAGGAACCTGGTTACCATATAATTCGAAACCGAATATTCAAAATCGTCATGATGGATCCTCTCACCAACCCCAATTATGTCGAAGGTTTTGTTTGAATTACAAGATGTTAAGAATAGGAGCGGGATTAAGAATAAGGCGTATTTCATTAAGTATGCTTTTTATATTTTACTACCTGTAATAAATTAATAAAACGGAGCCGGTCAACCGTTTTATCTCATCAGCCACTCTAATATCTTTACTTTCAGTTTAGTATATGGAGGGTAACGGATAAAAATATCGATAAGGTTCGACTTCACAAGCACAGACCTCATATTTGAGAAAGTCTCGAACGATTTCCTGCCATGGTACCTTCCCATCCCGCTGGATCCGACCCCTCCGAATGGTAAATATGGAGAGGCATACTGAGTCACCGTATCATTGATTGCTGAAGATCCGCTCTGCGTTTTCGAAAGGAACTCGCGTGCAAGTTTCATATTCCGAGTGAAAATATAGATCGACAAGGGTTTGGGATTACGACCGATTATTTCATATACCTCACTGAAATTCTCATAATCGATAACAGGAAGTACAGGTCCGAATATTTCTTCCTGCATAACAGGGTCGCCGGGCTTTACATCTTTTAATACTGTAGGAGCGACGTAACAAGTTTCCGGATCGGTTTTTCCTCCTGTTACGATCTGGCCTTCTTTCATGAGTGAAGCCAGTCTTACTGCACTTGCTGAATTTATCACATGAGGAAAATCGTTGCTTTGTTCAGGATTATCACCATAAAAAGCTTTTATTTCCTTTGTGATAAGTTCAAGGAAACGATCTTTTACTTTCCTGTCAATGAGTATGTAATCAGGACATACACATGTCTGTCCTGCATTGTAAAATTTTCCCCAGGTTATCCTTTTCGCCGCGAAATCAAGCCTGGCATCAGATGCAACTATACAAGGGCTTTTACCCCCCATCTCAAGAGACAGAGGGGTTAAGTTTACAGCAGCTTTTCCCATTACGTATCTGCCAACATTACAGCTTCCTGTGAAAAAGATATAATCAAACTTGTTGTTGAGGAGATACTCACTTATTGAATGATCCCCATTTATCACAGTAATCAATTCATCATTGAAATTACTGATTATCTTCTCTATTACAGCACTTGTTTCCGGCACCTGTTGCGAGACTTTGAGCACAACACAGTTACCGGCAGCAAGCGCACCCAGAACAGGCACTAAAGATAGCTGGAATGGAAAATTCCACGGCGAAAGAATAAGGACCTGCCCGTAAGGCTGAGGTTCAATATAGCTGTTTGCGATAAAGTGTATGATCGGAGTCCTGACTCTCTTCTTCCCTGCCCACTTCCTGAGTTTCCTGATTGTCAGATTAATCTCCGTTAATACGAAATGTATTTCAGAAGAAATTACTTCAGACTCCGGTTTATGAAAGTCTTTCCACATAGAGTCTATTATCTCTTTTTTATACTCTATTATCAGTGAACGTAATCTCTTCAGGATATCGGTCCGGTATCTGATATCAAGGGTTTTGCCTGTTGCAAAGAATTTTCTCTGATTTTCCAGTATTATTCCGATATCTTCCTTTTCCATTCTTTTTCCAGTTGTAAAAGTTGTCCAGATATTTCATTTTCTCTTGATCCCTCCTTTGAAGGGATTTTGCTCATTGCATATTCTGACATTGCAGTTATCGTGAAGCTTGGGTTTACACCAATATTACCCTGAACCACCGACCCGTCCATTATATAGAAGTCAGGATATCCAAATACCTTCAATTCTTTATCTATAATACCTGTGGCTGTGGATTCCGACATCGGGCATCCTCCAAGTATATGAGCAGTAGTAGGCCGGTCAAAGAAAATTTCAAGAAGGATATTCTGAGGTATGCCGGCAACTTTTCTGGCATATCGTTCCATAACCTCCTGCCCGACAGGTATATATGCAGGCACTCTTTTCTGACCGCTGTTGTCGATCTTCATCTTTCCCCCGAAAATGGTTCTCTTCCATACCATCTTCATGGCATTATCGATTGTCTGCATGACCAGGAATATCACTGTCCCTGTTGACCATTTGAAGTTGAAAACAGTCTTCAGAAATTGGATCGGATGAGTAAAAGTTTTCTTTATAAGCCCGAGTGATCTCCCTGCCGAAGATCTTGCACCAGGAACAGAAAGACCGAAGAACCATTTCATAGCGTTCGAGTTGTCGGGATATTTCACAATCTCAACATGGGTGTGAGGGTTGGGACTGAATACAGAAGTTATTGCCAGTCCGTTATTCATTTTTCCCTTAGCCCCCGAAACTGCGCATAAAGTTTCGGCATTGGTTCTAAGTTCATGGCCAAGCATATCCGATAGTAACGGGAGGTTATTATATTTATATTTCTGCTTGAGCAGAAGTTCAAGAGTACCGAGTGTCCCGGCTGCAACAATTATCCCCCTGGCCTTGAACTCGCTTCTTTTCTTATGAAATAATGAGGTGATCTTTTTTGTACTGACAGTGTAAATACCATCGACGAACGAAATCTCTTCAGCTTTTGTCTCAGGAAGTATCTCCAGTCCCATTTTTTCCGCAAACCAGAGATAATTCCTGTCTAATGTGTTTTTTGCATTTTCCCTGCATCCGACCATGCATCCGCCGCATTCAGTACATTTTTTACGGAGAGGTCCGAGCGAATTAAAATAGGGATCTGTATCGTCTTCTCCCTTTAAGTTGACCCCGACATTAACAGTCTCAAATGTATTGTGCGCATTCATCTCCTTTGAGACTTCTTCAAGCAGAATGTCTTCAGTATTGAGCTTATCATATTTGTTTCGACCGAGCATGAACGAAGCCTTATCATAGAAAGGTTCAAGTATCTCTTTCCATTTGCCAAACCTGGCCCATGAGGCATTGCTGAAGAACTCATCAGTCGGTATATAAAGGGTATTGGCATAAACAAGGCTTCCACCGCCCACCCCCGTTCCGCTGAGTATACTTGCCGTAAAATAAAATGATAGTTTCTGAAACCCAAAGAATCTCAGTGAAGGAATCCACAGGTATTTTGCCAGATTCCAGTTTGTTTTCGGAAAATCGGAAGGGTTGAAGCGCTTTCCCTGCTCAATAGTAAGCACCTTATATCCTTTTTCAACAAGGCGCAGACTCGCCACGCTTCCCCCGAAACCCGAACCTATAACAATGTAATCATAGACCATATTAAATGGTTTGGTTCGGGTAAATATAGGAAGTATATTGAATAAATTGAAAAGGCTAATAAAAATGTTACTCAGAACCTGAATGTATAGGTGTACTTGAGCAGGAGTGTTCTCCCCGAGGAGACCGGGAGTGTTGGTGTTTCGCTATGGATGAGGGTATTGAGCCCCTCATCATAAACAATATAGAAATCGTTCCCTTCACGTGGACTGTATCTGAGCCGGACATTTGTCATTATCTTCCGCGCACCTGTATTGTACTGAATATAAGCCAGAAGGTAAGTTTTTGTTGTCAGCGTTATTAGTCCCTTCAGTCCGGCAATATGATTTGTGAATTTCACTGACCTTGAAGAAAAGTTCACATAATCAAGATAATATGTGAGACCAAGGCTGACACCGCTTCCAATGTTTAACAGGGGGGAAGCGAATAATGAGATTTTTGAACCATCATAAAACTTGCCTGCTTCACCATAGAAACTTGCGGAAAGTATATGGCCACTGCTCGTGGAGTAAAAGGCTAATAAATCAGGAAATGAATAATTCCCGGGAGATACATATGCCTGGTTGTTTCCGAGGGTCAGTGTGTCAGTCAATTTTTCGCCTGACCATGTGATATATGCATATCCGTAGGAACCTTTCTTGGCTTCAAAGGACCACATTAACCTGCCAAGGAATGATTCCTGGAGACCGGTTGAAGTGCTCCATATGTTACTTGCGGTAAAGGTTATGCTATGGTATCGGATCGGGTTCTTTTCGCCGGGGAACCATCCGTACAATATGTTTCCTCTTACCCCCTGGTAATTATCAAGCAACTCAAAACCTAATCCGGGATTATACCTGGTACCCGAATAAGTATAAAGAAAATCATACCCGAATCCTTTTATATTCCTTTTTTCCCAGTAAATCAGGAACCTGGTCGGCGATTTGTCAAAGATTTTGCTGGATGAATCATTCTCAAATGTTTGGGCCATTCTTATTGTCAGGTAATCATTGCCTTTTACCCTGAACTGACCATCGAGCCCATAGGCAAGATTGTAAGTTCCATCCGTTCCCAGTTTGCTTGTAACTATACCACCTGCATAGGAGTTCTGGTTAAAAAGTGTTCGTTTTGCCCTGATGACACCAAAATTTGCTCCGGGGTTTTCGTCAAATTTTGCTGTCTGAAGATCAAGCAGCCCTATGTCCCATTTGTTCACCCGGCCTGTCATTCGTGCTCCTCCCAGTATCCTGACCGGGTTTCCGTCGTAAAGACCTATTCTCCTACTGTAGAATAGGTTATTATCGCCGATGAAATTAAAATCAAAGACATCGGTTTTTTCCTGAAAAAAAGACCTCTTTTCAGGAAAATACAGGGAAAATCTTGTCAGGTTGATCTTCTGATCATCGGCTTCGACCTGGGCAAAATCGGTATTGACCGTGAGATCAAGGGTCATGTTATTAGTAATGCTATACTTGGCATCAATACCGGCATCATATTTCAAAGAGTTTTTCTTGTCATAATTTGTTCCGGCTTCATTAAGCTCACTGACCCTTGCCACTCCTGCAGTTACATATGGTGCAACATAAACCGGCTTTTTAGGATTCAATCCACTGAATTCCATACGATATGAGAGGGATGGTCTCCAGAAAGCGTTGCTGAAACTATTGGAAACTTCAGGGAAAGTACTGATTTCGGATTTGGCAACATCATATCTTGTGACAATGATCCCCATTATTGTTTTTTCGTCCTTCACCTGGAACCTGAGGCTTGAGAAAGGGATCCTCATTTCCGCAGACCACCCTTTTGCTGAGATATTAGTTTTGACATCCCAGAAAGTATTCCAGCTGAAACTGAGGTCGGTATTTGAATCGTTATAGTCGTTCTTCACGGTCCCGTCAGTTCTGAGACCGTTGGGATTGGTCCAGAATGCGAGAGCATTCTTTCTGTCGTCAAATGAATCGATAATTATTCCAAGCCAATCCGTGGTAGGCATTGCATAATCTCTCTTTTTGCTGAATGCCCGCATACCTGACGGATCCTGATAGTTTAAAATACCCGACACATAAAAGTATTCGTCATCATAGGCAATTTTAATTATCGACTCTTCCGTTGGCTTGTTCCCTGCTATTGGAGAAAGCATTACCATCGTCAGTTCCGGCACCGTCTGCCAGGCAGCTTCATCCGGTACTCCGTCGAAAATAATGGATTCTGTTAATTTATTAACAATCATTGGAGACTGCGAATAAACGGTAGAAGCAATAAGAAGCAGGAACCCTGCCAGGATTTTTTTGTCTGGTTCTGACAGAATTGTTTTCAATCCAGTCATGGATCAGGTTTAACGATTTTAATTGCCAGTCATAATCCGGAAGTCCGGATCAAAAATAACCAGTTATAAAACCTGCGAGTTAATTTGTTGACGAAATTAAGCATTAGATTGAAACAAAACAATTTTTTTATTCCGGTTACCAGTCAACGGTTTCAGGTAACCGGCTTTTTAAACTTCTCGCTGACAAGGTCCGGCCATTTGAGGTCAAGTTCCCTCAGGGTTTTTAGCACAACTTCTGCTACTACATAAAGCTTCTGCCAGTTTTGGTCAGACGGAATTATGTGCCACGGAACCTCGTTGCAGGTGTTTATTATCTTCTCGTAGACTGCAATATAGTCATCAAATTTTTTCCTGGTGTCCCAGTCACTGTCCTTATGCTTCCAGTTCTTCTCTTTAATTTCAATCCGCTCCATAAGCCTCTCTTTCTGAGCTTCCTTTGATACATTCAGGAAGAACTTGAGGATCCTTGTTTCATTGTGCTCAACTATCCTTTCGAAATCGTTAATCAGCCCATACCTCTTAGCAATTACTTTAGGAGGGATGAATTTCTCGACTGATGGCACAAGTATATCTTCATAGTGGGACCTGATGAATACCTTGGTCTCACCTTTACGCGGACAGACATTATGGACCCTCCACAAAAAATCATGGGCATACTCTTCTTCGGTCGGTTTTTTGAAACTGTATATACCCAAACC
>PMBC01000196.1:7486-37303 GCA_003152835.1 Bacteroidales bacterium
GGGCTAACTCAGTTGAAATATTTTTAATTCAACCGAATCAGGCCCCCTTCAGGGGGCAGTCCTGTTCCGCTTTTGCGGAACAGGACGGGGGTTTCCTATTTCAGTGCTTCATCTAGTGCATTAAGCAGCGGTTGTGTCGAAATCTTCGAACCGACTGCGCCTATCATCCATTGCTGTGGTGTAAGATGTCCCTGGCTGTAAATACGGTCAATCTCCTTAGGAAAGTCCTTACCTTTCAGGAACTCCTCGAGCTGGAACTGAACAATATGTCCATATGAGTAATTTGCCAGGTAAAGAGGCGAATCAACCATGTGCGAATATATTGCAAGAATCGGCGAGTCTTTTACTCCGATAACAGGGGCAAAATATTTATTCCAGATCTCTTTTGCGATATTTATCACGCTTTCCTTAAGCTGTGCCGGCGTTGCACCCGGATTCTCATACAGCCATTTCCATGTTTTCATATCAACCATTCCAACACCCATTATCTCCATCAGCGACCATGCTGCATCGAGAGTCTCAAGCTTATGCTTGTCGGGGTTCTGCTCCTTCATGCCAAGCAGCATCAGGTCGCGGCTCTGGAATACAAATGCCATTGCCTCTGTTATAGCAGTGTTGGGTACACCTGACATCATGTAGTTATCGACATCATAAAGTGAGATTGTCTGCTCGACATTATGTCCGAATT
Organism: Bacteroidales bacterium; assembly: GCA_003152835.1. GTDB lineage: Bacteria > Bacteroidota > Bacteroidia > Bacteroidales > VadinHA17 > LD21. Next base: position 8,175 of record PMBC01000196.1, read on the forward strand.
CATGAACAGCAATATTATAACCTTTATAGTCCATCCCTGTCTCCTGGATGCGGGTGCGGAGGTGCGAAACAGCTCCTTTCATCGAAGCACCCCATGCATGGCCTGAGCCGCGGGCCGGATCGACAACTATCTTGTCGGCAAGGTATTTTGCCCTTTCAGGAGTCCAGCCAAGAGTCCTGAGCATCGCCGGCATGCCTGCATGAAATGCTTCAGGATTGGGATACAGCTTTGAAGTCTTTGATGTAAGAAGATCTTCAGGGATGCTGCTGCGCGATTTGAAGCCATCGAACCAGATGTCATACGGCTTGAGGTCGCGTCCAAGTTTCTCCTTTATGAGCGCTCCCACTTTTGCAAGCTGCGGAGAGCTGAGATATGAATCGAAAAGCGCTTCCACCTCATCCTGGGCTATCTCCATCTCCCGCGAGAACTTGCGGAGGATAGCAGTGTTCATTTCAGGGTTGTAGGCATCGATAGCCTTCATGGCATTGAAAATGCTTACGATATGTCCATAACGGGCATCACCCTCTGCAGGGGCTTCAACAACCAATCCGCCCTTTGTAACTTTATTCAGGTATGGGGCCCACTCATAGTCCTTTGAGTTAATGACGGCTTTCGGGATATCCTGGTTGATAATATGAAGCATTACATTATAGATCATATCCTGTTTTTCGGCACCCTTCTCCTTATCGGCATAGTCAGCCTTCAGCTCATCGCGAAGGTTCCAGTGTGACAGGAGAACCATGTTCTCGGGGAATAGCTGGCGGCCATCATCGGTACGGAGATGACCCATGCAGATATTATATTCAGCTATGTACATCTCGGCATTGCCGATAGCTGTAGTAACCGCCTGGTCAAGGTTTGCAGGCACACGCGATACAAAATAATCGCCAAGACGAGCCATGGCCCAATCTTCGCGGCTCCATCCCGGACCAAGCTTTTCTTTCTCGGCAAGGGTGAAATAAGGAAAGTTGAGAGCTATACAGAATGCAATTTTATTTGAGTAGAAATCATCAGAAACGTGGGAGCCTACCGAGTAATTACCGAACATCTGATCTATATCATCAACATCGCCGATGTTTTCGTCAAGCACTTTCTTCAGGTCAAGTGTTATCTCATTAAAATTGCCGTTGAGCGACTCAAAATACCCGCTGATCTTATTGAACACAACCTTGCGTTTTGCCGGATCGGATACGTAATTTGTCTTCACAAAGTCAGCAAACTCTGGAGGCGTGCCATCTTCAGCCCTCCAGAGAGATGCAGCATGCTTCACGCCCTTTTCAAGAAGAGCAGGATCAGCAGCTGGCTGAAGGGATTTTACACTGTCAACTGCAGCAGCTATTATAGTTTCACCTATGAAGACTGCAGCGTTGGATGTCTCTTTTTTAGTTTCCGTTGAAGTGCAGGCTGTCAGGATTGTAACAAATAGTAAAAAGATTATTTTTTTCATATGATTAAGTTTTGTCTTAGTCTTCATAAACCCACCCCTGACCCCTCCCAGGAGGGGATTCTATGTAAAACACCAGTCATTGCGAGTCACGTGCTAACGTGACGAAGCAATCCTATAATTACAACAAATAAAAGTCTATTCTACAAACTGTTTTGCATAATATTTTGCAGTAAGCTTTTCGCCGGTAGCCTTTTCTATCATATCGTTCCAGTAATACCTTGATCCCGGCATAAAGACGTTAACTCGGAGCCATGCACCGACAGCCTTATCACCCGTGAAGGCAGGGTTCTTTGTCACGTTGGTCTCAAGATAATTGTAGAGTTGTGATGCCAATACCTCGCCAAGCAGGTAATTATGATAGTAGCAGGGGTAGAGAGCGACGTGTATCTTAGTTGCCCAGTCCGGCATATTACGTCCTTCCGGTTTCGCAAGCATCTGGTATTTTTCAACCAGAGTCCACCAAAGCTGATTCAGGTCCTGGTCAGGATTTTCGTACATTGATTTTTCGAAACGGTACATTACCTGTGCCCAGCGGCTGAAGACGAGCATCTGAAGACGTAGTGCCTTATGCGCGTTTTCCGATATCTTTCCGGCTTCTTTTTCGTCAATGATGCCCATGCTTTGCATCCATGCAGGGTTGGTAGCAAATCGTCCGAACATTTCTGCTATTGCCTCGGTTGTGAAGGTATGAGCTTCTGTCCTTAGTGTGAAAGGCAGCGACCTGTCGTTGTAATATGCATAAACACCGTGTCCGAGCTCATGAAGAATAGTGCCCATCCACTCAGAGCTTGATGTTATATTATCAAGTGTACGTACATCGCCTTCGCGGTCGATATCGGTACTGAACGCATGCTGGTTTTTACCTGGTTTCCCATAAAGATCGCTCTTTGCAAGGATTGCAGCGACATTGAGGCCGAGGCCATCATAATAGGTTGCTGCGAGCTTCACCGGGTCCTGGTTCTTATAATAATTATCAAATTCAATAGTATATATTTCCGGAGCTTCCTGGAAGTACCTGTTCTGATAATGCCATGGACGAAGGTCGGCAGCCTTGATTTTGTATCGTTTTGCATAATATGTGTCAATATCGCCTTTTAGTCCGGCAAATGCATCCTTTGTCAGGTTATCGAGCTCATCAAAGATTGCAGTTACTTCAGCAGGATCCTGACCTGAGAGTTTCAGGCTCATCTCATGAAAGTTGTTGAATCCAAGCTTCTGCGCGATAAGGTTACGCTGTTTGACAAGCTTAATGATATCTTCAGCCACAACAGGACCGATCAACTTGTGAGCTTCCCAGGCAGCCTGCAGTTCAGGGCCAGATACTGAAGTCCTGAGAATCTCCTCGACCTGGTTATCGGTTACCTCCTTATCATTTACCCTGGCCCTGAAGTTGAGATACTTCTTATTTATTTCAGTCTCCATCCGCAATCTTTCGGCAATCAAGGCTGTATCAACCTGACCTCCCAGGTACAAACTATATATGAGTTCGAGCTGGCGTGCAAGGAGAGGGTCGGCGACCACTTTGGAATCCCTGATCTCCTTCAGCTCGTTGAAGGATTTGGAGTCTGTATAGACTTTCTCGAGAGCAAATGCTGCTTTCTCACTGATTTTCAAATCTTCATCCGTACCTGTGATGTTGGCATTCCACGAGGTTAGAGCTGACTCTTTATAAAGAGGAATGACTTTTGCTTCATAAGCTGAAATGAAGGATTTAAGCCTCTTCTCCATTTTCTCCTGTTTTGTGGTGCAGGACCAAAGGAATGGAATGATTATGGCAATTACGAGGATAAGGGATACTTTTTTCATAATTTATGATTTAGAGTGACGAAGTTAATAAAATGGCAATTTTAATCGGCATTGTAAGGCGAAAACTTTTAAATTTGAGGATCAGCAAAATTTAGTTTAATATGGAAGTCGTGTTATATGTTGCAGCGGGATGTGTAGTAGGGATATTGGTTACCTGGCTCATTTTAAATTCCAGGCACCGCGATTTCCTGCTGAAGAAATCTGAAGAGCTCAATGAGATAAAAAACAGGAACAGTGTCCTTCAGGCCAACCTCGAGGCCCAGGATAAAAGTCTCGACGAGGTGAAGAAAACGATGCTCGACACTTTCAAATCGGCTGCATCAGATGCTCTGCTTCAGAATAACAAACAGTTTATGGACCTTGCTAAACCGCAGCTCGAAGCCCAGGTAAATGCCTCTAAAGGTGATCTTGACCAGCGCAAAAGTGCAATCGAGGAGATGCTAAAGCCCGTTAAGGAGTCGATCGACAGTTATAAAAAAAGAATAGAGGAGCTTGAGAAGGGTTCTGAAAAGACTTTCGGACAGGTTACTGCTATGCTGTCAAATATACAGGCCACGAATGCTTCTCTCCAGAAGGAGACTGGAGCTCTGGTAAATGCCCTGCGGAATCCAAGGGTAAGAGGAAGATGGGGAGAGATAGGACTACGGCGGGCAGTTGAATTTTCAGGTATGTCTGCTCACTGCGATTTCATTGAACAGGCTTATACCGGCGATGATGATTCAATTCTGAAGCCTGACATGATAATTAATCTTCCGGGTAACAGCCATGTTGTCGTCGATTCAAAGCTTCCTCTTGATGCTTACCTGGAAGCACTCGAAACAGATGACGAAGCAGCCAGGAATCTTCTTTTTAAGAAGCATGCCAGGATGCTGAGAGACCATATCACAAAACTCAGCAGGAAGCAGTACTGGTCCCAGTTCCCGAATACTCCCGATTTTGTGGTGTTATATATGGAAGTTGAATCGGCATTTAATGTTGCTCTGATGACTGACCCCACACTTCTCCAGGATGCAATGAACGATAAAATAATTCTTGCAACTCCTACCACCTTGATCGTCATTCTTAAATCGGTGGCAATGTCGTGGCAGCAGCATACAATAACTGAGAATGCCATGGAGATCATGAATGCTGCTGATGATTTTTCTGCTCGCGTAACGACCTTTGCTGATCATCTCGAGAAGGTAGGAGGAGGATTGAAAAACGCCCTGAAGAGTTACAATGATGCCATAGGTTCGTGGGAAAGCAGAATCATCCCTGCAGGAAGGAAGCTCGAACAGCTCAAAGCCACAGAAGAAAAAAATGCACTTCCCGATATTGAGAAAATTGACAGGCCGGTCAGAGGATTGAAAAAACCGGAGGAGTAAAATCCGGTAACCGGTGACCGGTGACCGGATTTTTCATGGCCCCCGTCCCGTTCCTCAAAAGTGGAACGGGACTGCCCCCTTTCTCAAAAACACAAGTGTTTGTCATTCTGAGAGGAACGAAGTGAAGCGAAGAATCTCATTTTAATTTAACTTATTATCTGTTTAATAGTCTAAAATATTCATTAAATTCGTCCGGTTTTTTGATTTCAGCAAGATCTTTACCGGGAGCCAGGTTCTTCTATCATTAATCCTGCTTTTTACGGCAAAATTTCCTGCTTATGATTTTTTTTCATGAGGAGTATTCGTTTATTATTATTTTTTTTACTGGTTATATTCTTATCACCAGCTCTGTACGGAAGATCAAATGATTGTCGCCTGGCAACCGGGAACTACCCGGGGATACAAGATACACTTGATAAGCAGCTTCTCTTCAATGGCAGAGTGTGGAGAAACCTGTTCTATAAGGTAAGGGGCAACCAGTTTCTTTTTTCCGATTCCTTCATTCCGGGCACAATAGTAATAAATGGAAAAACATTTCCTGACTGCAGCATATGGTACGACATCCTCAATGATGAACTGCTGACAAAAGCAGGACAGAATATCATCATTCAGTTAAATAAGGAGATGGTTGAAGGTTTCACCTTTAACTATAATTTCAAAACATGGCGTTTCCTGAAGTTTCAAAAAGACAGCCTTAACGACCTGACCGGCTATGTCAACCTTCTTTACCAGGGAAATGTTTCGCTATATGTCAAGTACCGGAAAGTAATTCTTATGCTGGCTGTTGATAATAAATATGATGAATTTGAACAATCACAGAAAATGTACCTGATGAAAGACGGAAAAATATATCCTGTCGGTAACCAGAATGATGTAATTGCTCTTTACAGCAGCTATAAGCAGCAAATTAAAAATTATATCAGGATCAATAAGGTTAAGATATCAAGGAAGAGTCCGGAAAGTTTTGTGCCCTTAATTGAATATTGCGATAAACTCGGACATTAGGAATATGAGAGTGAAACTTAAAATATTGTGCATTATTCTTGCTCTCTTCCCTTTCGGGATAGCTGAAGCCCAGCAGGAGATTAAAATAGGGTGGGATTATTCGGGTCTTGGTTTTTCCGATTTTACGGCAAAAGCAGAAAGTAATGACAGCCTGAGGTTTTTTTACATGGACGAGTGGGTCAGCGATCTTAAGCTCGGTGAATTCAAGGGTGCTGTTTTGCTTTCAGAGTTACTTGATAATCTTTTCCGTGGTAAATCTCTCTATTATTATATCGATGACGCCCGCAATATAATTATAACAAGGAATTTTGCTGTTAAAGTCACCGGCAGGGAAGCCTCGCCCGGACTTAATTTCATTCCTTCCACGGGTAATATGGAACAGGAGAACCAGCAGTCAAGGGCATCTGCTTTCATTGATATTGGAAATCCGGCCGAGAGAAACAAACCCGGAAATGTTATTTTATCAGGGTACATTAACAGCATGGATACCAAAGAGCCGGTTGCTGGTGTGACAGTTTTTAACCAGAAATTCTCATCAGGAACCATCTCTAACCAGTACGGTTTTTATTCACTCTCCATGCCCAGGGGACCTCAGCAACTTCAGTTCACCTTTGTCGGGATGAAGGAGAAAACAGTGAATATCAACCTTAACGGCCCGGGTGAAATGAATATAGAAATGAACAGCACTCTGATCCCGCTTAAGGAAACAGTCGTTTCGGCCAATAAGAATATGGTTCTGAAAAGGTATGAAGTGGGAGCAGAAAAGATCAATATCACTTCATTCCGGCTTTTACCCACCTCTATGGGAGAGTCAGATATTATTAAAAGTGTCCTGCTCCTTCCCGGTGTTCAGACAGTCGGTGAGGGATCAGCCGGATTCAATGTGAGAGGGGGATCAGCAGATCAGAACCTTATCCTGATGGATGGATCGCCGCTCTATAATACATCTCATTTCTTCGGTTTCTTTTCTGCAGTCAATTCCGACATCATCAAGGATGTCACACTTTACAAAGGTGGTATTCCATCGCGGTATGGAGGAAGGATTTCTTCCATACTCGATATAGGGACAAGGGAGGGAAGCAGGAAGGAATTCAAGGGAAGCGCAGGGATAAGTCCGATCACAGCCCATTTTGCGGCTGAGGGGCCATTAAAGAAGGATACCAGCTCATTTTTAATCACTGGCCGTACAACCTATTCGAACTGGATATTCAAGCTTATCGATGACCCGTCGCTTAAAAGAAGCAGAGCTTCATTCTATGATATTAACGCCAAGTTCACTTACGACCTTAATAAGAACAACAAGCTTGATTTCTCATCATACCTGAGCCATGATTCCTTCAGGTTCAATTCCGATACTGTTTACTCATATGATAATAGCATCGTTACTGCAAGATGGCGACATTTTTTCAGCAGCAGGCTTTTATCTCTTGTAACTCTGAATAACAGCAATTACAGGTATGATGTTACAGGTGAAAGCGGAACAGCAGAAGCATTTATCCTCTCACACCGGATAAACAGCACCGGGCTTAAAGGCGATTTTAACTATTTCCTGGGAAGGAATGAAATTAATTTCGGCACCGACCTCACATGGTATGGAGTGATCCCCGGAAGCTATAAACCTGCAAGTGATTCATCGCTTGTTAAACCTGTAAGCCTGGCAAAGGAGAGAGCCCTGGAAGCTGCTCTTTATATAGATGATAAGTTTGTACTGAATGAGTATGTTTCAATAAATGCCGGCATAAGGTTTTCATCGTTTTTTGTATTTGGTCCGGAGACTATTCTTCTCTATGATCCTGATTTTACCAGGAGCAGGTCGTCGGTAACTGACTCTGTTTCGTACAAAGCAGGTCATATTTTAAAATTATATGGCGGCCCTGAGTTAAGGTTTTCAGTGAATTTCAAGCTGTCGAACAGCAGTTCCTTAAAGATAAACTATAACCGGACCAGGCAATACCTGCACCTCCTTTCAAATTCAGCATCAATAGCTCCGACAGATACGTGGAAATTGTCCGATTATTACCTGAAGCCGCAGACAGGAGATCAGTACGCTATCGGGTTTTACCAGATGCTCTATGGGAAGAGCGTTGAAGTGTCGGCAGAATTATATTATAAATCAATAAATAATATGGTTGATTATAAGGGAGGGACATCCCTTATAATGAACAATAACATTGAACAGGATCTCGCAGGAGTAAATGGGAAAGCCTACGGGCTTGAAATGATGATCAAAAAGTCGGAAGGGAGGGTGCGCTGGAGTCTGGGATATACTTATGCCAGGACATTCCTCAAAAGCACCGGTACCTTCAAAGATGAGATCATAAACAAGGGGAAATGGTTTCCTGCAAATTTTGACAGGCCAAACGACCTGGTGTTCACTTTTAATTACCTTTTTTCCCGAAGGTTCAGCTTATCGGCTAATTACACCTACAGTACCGGACGGCCCGTTACTTATCCTGTTTCATCATATTATCTGAATGATATTTATATAATCTATTATTCGGACAGGAATAAATACCGGATACCTGATTATTCGAGGCTTGATCTTTCAGTCAGGCTTAGCGGGAACCTCAAATCTCACAAGATTGCCAATCCAAACTGGACATTCTCAGTTTATAATCTGCTTGGCAGGCAAAATGTATATTCGGAGTATTTCAATAATATAAATAACCAGGTTGTGGGATATAAACTCTCGGTGTTCGGCAAAGCAATACCATCAGTAACACTTAGTTTTGATTTTTAAGAGCTATGAGACAGGCAAAGTATATTATATATCTGATCATTGCAATCCTGACGGGAGGCTGTATCTCGGAGTTCATTCCCGAAACGGAAGAGAACAACGAGATGCTTGTTGTTGAAGGCCTCATAACTGATCAGCCAGGCATTAATACTGTCAGACTCTCAAAATCGCAGCTTCTTTCAAGCAAAACCAAGGGCAGTCCGTACAGGGGATGCCTTGTAACCATCACCGATAACCTGGGAAATGTTTCAATACTCAAGGAAAAGAGTGCCGGAACCTATGTAACCGACTCCGCTCAATTCCTCGGCACCGTGGGAAGAACATATAAACTCACTGTACGTACCAACAATGTTGTATCGGATGATTTTACATACGAATCTCTGCCGGTTAAAATGATTCCTGTTCCCCCTGTCGACTCAATATATTATGAAAAAGAACGGTATAACGATGGTTCAGGAAACTTGAGAGAGAGTTGTCAGATCTGGTTCGACAGTCACGACCCCGATAATGAATGCAAGTTCTACAGGTGGGATTACACTGAGACCTGGCTTTTCCAGCTTCCATATGTGGTTTCAAACAATACGTGCTGGATTTCAGCTAATTCAAGTACAATAGATATTAAAAATGCATCTATACTTTCAGAGAACAGGATTTCAAAGTACCCGTTGAACTATGTTACACCCGAGAGTGATAAGTTGAGCAAAAAATACAGTTTGCTTCTGAACCAGTATTCACTTAGTGAGGATGAGTTTAATTACTGGGAAAAACTTAAAAAGGTAACTGAAGAGGTAGGTTCTCTCTATGATGTCACACCTTCATTCATTCCCGGCAATGTGACCTGCCTTGAAGATAATTCACAAACAGTGCTGGGATATTTCAGCGTCTCGGCAAAGAAATCAAAGAGATTGTATGTAACCGATCACTTCACAGGATTGATAAATCTTTATAACGGGTGCGCTTCCGATACGGTAAATAGCCTTGTAGACGTTCCGGACCTTAACAGGAAAATATGGGTTATTGAAACAAACTTCCTGGTGCGGCCCCCGATTTATATCCTTACCATAACAAAAGGTTGTGCCGATTGTACAGTCCGGGGAACAAATATTAAACCCTCCTGGTGGGATGATAGTAAATAATGACTGAATAATGATGATTAGGTACGCAGGATCGATATTATTAATTTTTCTTTCACTCATGCCCTTTACTGCAGATGGACAGGGTAAGGCAAAGATTAATGAGGAGATTGCTGAAAAATTCAGGGGATACTGCAGCAGCGTGCCGGGAGAAGAAGTATATCTGCATACCGACAGGGACGATTACATTGCAGGTGAGCCAGTCTGGTTCAATGCATATCTCTTTGACAGGCTGAGCTCTCGTCTCTCTGATGGGAGCAGCGTTATTTACGTGGAACTTCTGAACGCTGTCAATCTGCCCGTTATACAGAAAAAAATAAGCATTGAAAAAGGTTCCGGTCCGGGTATCATATCCCTGCCTGACACATTGACTACAGGTAAATATCTTCTCAGGGCATATACAAACTGGATGAAGAACTTTCTGCCGGTCAATTGCTTCATGAAAGAGATAAACATATATAATTCTATCAGTTCGCGAAGACTGACCGGGGAAGCCGGTACTGGCGCAGCTGTCATGGGNNCGGGATACGGTTGATATTGTAATCAGCGCCAATGAAAGTTTCAGGCTTGGAAACGGAAGCACATGTTATCTTTTCATTCAGACTCACGGAGTGATTAATTTTAATGAACCGGTGAGACTTTATGGTGCAACAACCATGATACCTGTTCCCAGGAATATCCTTATCCCCGGGATTAACCAGATAACTCTGTTTAATTCAGCCGGAGAACCTGTTTTCGAAAAATATATCTATACGCCGGCATCATCGCCGGGGCTCTTTTCTGTAAACGCGCCTGAGTCGGTAAAGAAAAGAAGCAAAGTACTGGTTGAAGTTGATGCAGGCATAAGCCAAAATTCTAACATCAGCGTTTCGGTTGCTGCTATAAAAAATAATAACAGCGGAGGTATTGACGATTACATGATTTTCGGAACTGAGTTCGGTACACTGCCCGAAGCGATCAGGGGAAAGAAAATCAGTTCTCTTCCAGCTGAAACCATAAACAATTTTCTGGCCACTGCAAAGAGCAACTGGATTGACTGGAAGGTTATTCTTTCCGGCAAACTTCCTGACCTGAAATACAACATGGAGAATGAGTATCATAACCTGTCGGGTCATCTTATCGGAAAGAGCACACTGACACCCGATACGGGGCAATATGTCTTTCTTTCAAGGCCTGGTAAAGAGGCCTACTTTCAGTATGCAAAAACCGGCAGTGACGGAAAATTCAGCTTTGCAATTCCGGCCGGGCTTACCGGCAGGGATATCATTTTACAACCAGGTGATCCGGGAAGAAAGGATATTATCAGGATCGAGTCTTCTTTTCCGGAGGTATATTATCCAGTAGGCCGTAAAGCAGAATCACCGGTTTTTGATCATTCTGATTATTACGGACAGTTTAGTGTGAACTACCAGGTAGGCAAGATATATAACACTTCTTCGATAGGCAGTATGATAAAGCGCCAGTTAACAGAAGTTGAACCAGGGAGGTTTTATGGCAAACCTGATCATTCGCTTCTCATGGATAATTATATAAAGCTGCCTGTAATGCAGGAAGTATTTTTTGAACTGGTTCCCGGAGTCTTTCTCAAGAGCAGAAAATCAGAATGGGAAATGACAATTGCCGACCCTGTTGACTTCAGTATATATTCAACCCCTCCGCTTCTCATGATCGACGGTGTGGTTGTTAATGATGCATCATTGATTGCAAATCTCGAGCCCGAACTGGTTCAAAAAATAGAAACTGTGCGGGACAAATATATGGTTGGCGATTACCTGATCTATGGCCTGGTAAACGTCGTAACCAGGTCGGGTGACTTCAGTTGTATAGGCCTTCCCGATTATGCTGTCCGTCTTCAATGGAGAGTGGCTGACCCGGTATATACATTTACATCACCTGAATACCCTGCAGCAGTTCTAAAGAACAATCACATCCCCGACTTCAGGAACACCCTTTACTGGAACCCTTCACTTCAACCCGACAAAACCGGCAAATACATCATTGAATTCTGGAGTTCCGATTTTGCTTCAGATTATGTTATTAATATTCAGGGAGTTACGAATGACAGCAGGTGTGTATCTGTCAAAAAAATTATTAAAGTGGAGTAGTTGACTGCTTCTATAGCTGTGTAAAACCTCAGTATTTTGGTAACGTAATTATTCAGTTTTATGAGACTTTTTACCCCCTTTCATTTTCCCCCAAGGGGGAAAGGTTTTGTTCCTTCCCCCCTGGGGGAAGGATAGGAAGGGGGTTGGTACGAACCTTAAAAAGCCACATGGATAAATAAAAAAATATTATCTAAATTGTGAAGAATTACATAGCTAAAGCCTATTAGTTATGAAAAGGATCATTGCCTTATTTGCATCTTTACTCGCTGTGTCGGTTTTCTCTTATCCATGCAACACAGGATATCCAATACTGTCACACAATCCAATAAGTGTACAGGATACACTTAAAGAAAGACAGATCCTTTACAACGGTATTCTCTGGACTAATAAATACCATAAATTTGAAGGCGACCAGTACCTTTTTTCTGACATTTTTTTACCAGGCTCATTGTCATTCAACGACCATCTTTTCAGAAAACTGGATATAAGGTACGATATCTTATCAGATGAGATAATGATTCCCCGGAACCTCGATGTTATAGTTCAGCTGAATAAGGAGATGGTCGACAGTTTTACCCTGGTCTTTGAGAAAAAAAAGTACAGGTTCTTAAATTTCAGGAATGATTCGCTGCTGGGTTCAGGAGGTTATTTCAATGTACTGTATGAAGGTAAATCAGCTCTCTATGTCAAATACATCAAGAGTATAACTACTGTTATTACTGATAAGAGCAACGGCTATTTCAATCAGACAATGCACCTTTTTCTGGTATTGGACGGTAAAGCTTATAAGATCATCAAACTGANNGGTGACGATCAAAAATCCGGAAACCTTTGTTCCGGTTATAAGGTATTATGACTCACTTAAATACTAATGCCACTTTATGCGGCTCAAGTTGTATATCGCTATTTTAACTCTGCTGCTGTCATCCCGGCTGGTTGCCCAGGAGAAATATCCTGTTGACTGGGATTATAAAACGCAGTCGTTCCGTGAATTTGTGACAAAGGCTGAAAGCATCCTTCCCGTAAAATTCTACTTTAAGGAAGAGTGGGTGGCCGGCCTTAGACTTTCAGATTATCCCGGTTGCGTGACCCTGCAGGCTGTTCTGAGCAATCTGTTCAGGGATATTCCGCTTCATTTTTTTATTGATAATGCGGGGAATGTTGTTATAACGAGGGATTTTGCTGTCAAACGACCCAATGTTGTAACTGAAGATGTGAAGCTGTATATACCGACAACATATTTTGCGGAATCGGGTGATACACGGCAAAAGACGGAAAACATGTTTGTTGAGATTGGCAGCAGGGTCGACAGAAACAGACCGGGTAATGTCACTGTTTCAGGATATGTCACTAACACCGATACCCGCGAAAAAGTAGGAGGGGCAACCGTTTCCCTGCCGAAACTGTCGAAGGGAACAATATCCAATGAATATGGTTTTTATTCAATTACCCTTCCGCGCGGGACCTATGAGGTTCAGTTTTCATTTGTAGGGATGAAGGAAAAAAAGATCAACCTGAATCTCTTCGGGACTGGTGAATTGAATGTGGATCTGAAGGGAATGCTGATTCCTCTTAAGGAAACTTTTATCTCAGCTGAAAAGAATACAACTCTCCAGCGCTTTGAGGCAGGTGCCGAAAAGATAAACCTCTCTTCATTCAGGTTAGCTCCCACCTCCTTCGGAGAACCAGACCTGATGAAGAATATCCTGCTCATTTCAGGAGTACAATCGGCCGGTGAAGGTTCTGCAGGCTTTAACGTCAGGGGAGGGTCGGCCGATCAGAATCTTATACTGCTTGACGGTGCCCCGGTATATAACACATCCCATTTCTTCGGGTTTTTCTCTGCAATAAATCCCGACGTAATCAATGACGTGACTCTTTACAAGGGAGGGATTCCCGGCAGATATGGAGGAAGGATATCATCGGTACTCGATATAACGACTATCGAAGGCGATCCGAATAAGTTTTCAGGCAGCGCCGGAATAAGCCCGATAACTACCCGGCTGATGATTCAGGGCCCCCTGAAAAAGGATACACTTACGTATGTTCTTGCTGCAAGAACTACGTATTCAAACTGGATATTTGGCATGATAAATAATCCGGATATCCGGGAGAGCCTTGCCTCATTCTATGACATGAACGGGTCCGTCACCTGGAATCCCGATAAGAAAAACAAATTTGAAATATCATCATATTACAGCCACGACAACAGCAGATTTAACACTTTGGCAATTTATGATTTCACGAACAGCACGGCTGTAATGAAATGGCAGCACTTCTTCACCAGCAGGTTCATATCCAACTTTTCATTAAATAATAGCTTTTATAAATACGATGTCACAAACAGGGAAGTGGAAAACGAGGAATATTACCATTCTCACAGACTCAATAGTACCGAGTTTATCGCTGATTTTAGCTTGTTCAGAGGCAGGAATGATTTCAATTTCGGGCTCAATATGACGAATTATTCAGTTCTTCCGGGCACCTATAAGCCTGCCAGCGTTTCTTCCGCAATTATTGCACATTCAATCGAAGGTGAAAGGGCTCTCGAAGGCGCTCTTTATTTTGAGGACAAAATAAGCCTCACCGATTACCTTTCATTAAATGCCGGGCTGAGAGTATCCTCCTTTTTCTCATTAGGTCCTCAGACGGTTTACCTGTATGATCCGGCCGTACCTAAAAGCAGCTCTACAATATATGATACACTATATTACCGGAACGGCGAAATATCAGAAAGTTATCCGGGGCTTGAACCAAGATTATCTTTGAATTTCAGGTTATCAGGAACCAGTTCCCTGAAAATAAATTATAACAGGACCCGGCAGTATATTCATCTCCTTACAAACTCGATGTCGATCTCGCCGACCGATACATGGAAGCTATCCGACTATTACCTCAAGCCCCAGGCGGGTGACCAGTATGCTGCAGGCTTTTACAAGTTCCTGTTCAGCAGGAAACTTGAAACATCGGTGGAAGTTTATTATAAAACGATCAGGAACATGATTGATTATAAGGGGGGTACAACACTTTCGCTTATTGAGAACATCGAGCAGGAAACCGTCCCTGTAAAGGGGAAATCCTATGGAATGGAACTTGCGCTGAAAGAGACTGAAGGGAAGGTCCGCTTCAGCATCAGCTATACGTTTGCCAGAACATTTATTAAAAGCCTCAGTAAATTCAGCGGGGAGCTGATCAATTCGGGTAAATGGTACCCTGCAAATTACGACAAGCCCAATGACCTTGTGGTGACATATAACTATCTCTATTCACACCGTCTGAGTTTCTCGGCAGCGTACACCTATAGCACAGGACGGCCTATAACATATCCTGTGGGAACCTACAGGATAAGGGATATTCTTGTTGTGCAATATTCAGAAAGGAACAAATACCGGATACCGGATTACTCAAGGCTAGATCTGTCATGTAAAATCAGCGGAAACCTGAAATCGAAGAAAATTGCGCACCCTGATCTTACTCTTTCCGTTTATAACGTTTTAGGAAAAGATAATGTCTATTCCGTTTATTTCAAGAGAGAGCAGGAAATTATCAAGGGCTATAAGCTTTCCGTATTCGGAAGCCCGATACCTACGCTGACCTTTAATTTTGACTTTTAACTGACATGAATTGTATAAGACCCGCCATATTATTATTCCTGCTGATCCTGGCAGGTTGCGTTACCAGTTATACTCCCGGAAATATTGAGGATGAACAGGCACTTGTAGTCGAAGGTCTCATAACAGACCAGCCCGGAGTTTATACAATTAATATATCCTTATCGACACAACTCTGGAGTATCTATAAGCCTGTAAAGTTGTCAGGCTTCACTGTCTGGATCACTGATGATAATGGCGGTAAATTTGATCTGAAGGAAGGGGAGAAGATTGGAACATATCTGACAGATCCTGCAACTTTCAAAGGTGAAGCCGGAAGGACCTATACACTGCATTTAATTACCAACGATCGTTTAGGTGACATATATTATGAATCATATCCTACGAAGATGATAGCGGCGCCTCCTGTAGACTCGGTTTACTATGAGAAAAGAACATATAATCAGGCGGGTTTTGGAACTGTGGAAGGGTGCCAGATATTCCTCAACACTCATGATCCGGCAGGTGAATGCAGGTTTTACAGGTGGGAGTACAATGAAACATGGGAATTCGACCTCCCCGGTGATTATATGGTTCTTAATAAGACATGCTGGAGATCAGAGAATTCAGGAGGGATTTTGATCAAGAACTCTTCATCCCTTGAAAATGAGAAAATAACACGTTTCCCTCTTCTTACAATTTCAAATCCTGTCGACAGGCTGAGCATGAAATACAGCCTGCTTGTCAACCAGTTTTCACTCAATGAGGGTGAATTTTATTACTGGGAGAAAATAAAAAACATGACAGAGGCAACAGGCGGGTTTTACGATGTTGTACCGGCTTCAATCTCAAGTAATGTTTATTGCCCCGACGACATTACCAGAAAGGTGCTGGGCTATTTCAGTGTTTCTGCCGTGAAATCAAAAAGAATCTTCATTAAGGATAATTTTGTTGAAAATAATATGATGTATTTTAACTGTATAGCAGATACCATTCATAAAAGTGGCAACATTTGGTTGAAATATAACTATATAACTCACAGGAATGATACAATATCCGGTGAGGATATCAGCTATTGGGCGCTATATAATTATCCATTGTCTGTACCGCCGGTAAAAATAATAACATGGAATAAAGGTTGCGCTGATTGTACAACAAGGGGAACTATTTATAAACCGGATTTCTGGAATGATGATAAATGAAGATTTTTCACTTCAGCTGAATGAAAAAGAATAATATACCGGCCCTTTTTATTTGGCTCTTTCTGATGATCCCGCAAAGCTCATTCGGACAGGCAAGGATAAATGTGCCCGATTATATCAGCAGGAAATTCATCAGTTACTGCAATTCAGTTCCCAGGGAGGAGATATTTCTGCATACCGACAGGGATGAGTATATTGCCGGTGAAGAACTATGGTTTACTGTCTATGCATTTGACAGGCAAACCTTAACACCCTCCCGGAACAGCCGCCTGGTTTATGTCGAAGTGGTTACGCCCGACAACAGACCCCTGATAAAGGAACGCTTTGCATTAGATAAAGGATATGGTCCGGGACAGATACTGCTGCCTGATACCTTAAGCTCAGGATTATATACTATAAGAGCGTACACCGGATGGATGAAGAATTTTCTTCCCGATAACTGCTTCACAAAGGATATCAGGATCTATAACGCAATAAGCAGCAAACCGTTCAGAGGCGCTTCCAGGCAGAGCAGAATTGTCAGGGGCGGTGGGAGTGGTTCTAAACCAGGAAAGATCTCATTCAGTGTAAATAACCATGACCCGGACAGCCTTGAAATAGGGATAAACGCCGATAAGGAATTCATAAATTCGGGCAACGAAACTATCTGTCTCTTCATCGAGACACGGGGAAACATCAACCTTATCCGTCAGGAAAAGCTGGCAGGAGAAAATACCAGAATAACCGTTTCGCGCTCGCTTCTGATGCCCGGAATTAACCATATCACTTTATTTGATAAGAATATCCTTCCGGTTTGTGAACGGTTCATCTATTCCGCCGGCAAAGAGGAAAAGCAGAAGATTGCAATTCATTCGGCAGATAATTACAAAAACAGGAGCAGGGTATCTCTTGAAATTGATAATGAAGCAGAGAACATTACCCTTGCAGGAGGAAACCTGAGCATTTCAGTCTCTCCACTGACCGATATAAAAGCTTCACAGGAACTTGGAAGGTATCTGATTTTCGGATCAGAATTTGGCGAATTGCCATGGGAATTGCTGAAAGGGAGAACTATTGGTGAACTTAATGCAGATATTGCTGACAGCCTGCTTGAAAGCCTCGAAAGCAACTGGATAAGATGGCCTGCTGTTTTTGCTAACAAAGAGCCTCAATTCAGGTACCGGCACGAATCAGAAGATCATTACCTGTCGGGTAAGCTGATAAAAAATGATCAGCAGCCTGCGCCTTATGGAGAAACTGTTTTATTGTCAATCCCCGGCAAAACTGCAGTATTTCAGTATGCCCTGACAGATGATGAGGGAAATTTCAGCTTCCCGCTTCCGATTGACGAAGAGACGAGGGACCTGGTGATTCTGCCTGGCAACAATGCCGGTAAATATAAAATGGTCATGGAGACCTCTTTTTCGGACCTTATTCCCGCAGTTGAAAGGAATGATAATATCGCAAGTTATGCTCCTCCTTCGTATATTTCAGAATGGAGTTCCAATTTTCAGGTGGCCAGAATATACGGTATACCATCAACCGCCGGTTTCCTTAAACCTTTCTCTTCGACACCGCATGAAAGAAGATTTTATGGTAAACCGGAACTGGAGATCAGACTGGACGATTATATTAAGCTGCCGGTAATGGAGGAGGTCTTTTTCGAGCTTGTGCCGCGCGTTATCATGAAGAACGATAAGTCGTCATACGAGTTATATATTGTCGATCCTCTCAGGGTCAGGCTTTATGATGAACCTCCCGTAATGATGGTCAATGGAGTTATTTTTAATGACCCTGCTGTCATTGGCAGCATGGACCCTGCCCTCGTGGAAAAAATTGATGTTATCCGTGAAAAATATGTCGTTGGCGATTATTATTTTCCCGGCATTGTCAACGTAATAACTAAATCGACAGATTACAAAAATATGCCTGTCCCCTTAAATGCAGTCAGGATTCCTTATGTAGTAGCGGAACCGGTGGCTTCTTTCACTTCTCCTGATTATTCAACTGAAGGCTTTAAGAACAGCAGGATTCCCGACTTCAGGAATACCCTTTACTGGAACCCCTCCCTTCAACCCGACAAAAACGGCAAATACATTGTTGAATTCTGGAGTTCCGATATTTCTTCAGATTATCTGATTAAAATAGAAGGCGTGACAGGTGACGGAAAGATAGTCTCTCTGAGAAAGAAAATTTCCGTTAAATAATCTCCTCCGGATTTGTTCCCGGGAAAATGTTAAATTTGATTTGTACAGTACGGCTGATTATCGCCATGCATGCATAAACAGGTTTCAGACTATAAAACGCAATTATATATGAAGAAAATTAACTTGTCGGTTATACTGGTGTTATTCCAGTTGATTTCATGCGGCCAGTCTTATCCATTCCGCGATACCAATCTTTCGGAAGGGGAGCGTATTAAAAACCTCATCTCGCTGATGACAACAGATGAGAAAATAAACTGTCTCTCCACCAGAATCTCAATTCCCCGTCTTGGTGTAGCAGGAACTCACACTATCGAGGGTCTGCATGGCCTTGCCTATAGCGGCCCTGCCAACTGGGGAGTCAGAGGTTCCAAGGCTTCAGCGACAACCACATTTCCACAGTCAATAGGACTTGCTGCAACCTGGGACCCGGAACTGCTTCAGAAGGTTGCTGACCAGGAGGCGACTGAGTGCCGTTATCTGGCACAGAATAAAAAATTTGGTACAGCAGGACTCATTGTTTTTGCTCCCAATGCCGACATGGGAAGGGATATCCGGTGGGGCAGGACGGAAGAGTGCTATGGGGAGGATCCTTTCCTGAATGGCACCCTTGTGGCAGCCTATGTAAAGGGACTCCAGGGAAATGACAAGACCTACTGGAAAACAGCTTCCCTGATGAAGCATTTCCTTGCAAACAGTAATGAGAATAATCGTGCATATAACAGCTCAGATTTCGATGAGCGGCTCTTTCGCGAGTATTATTCATATGCATTTTATAAAGGAGTGACAGAAGGCGGATCGCAGGCTTTCATGGCTGCCTATAATAAGTATAATGGCATTCCCTGTACTGTTAACCCGGTGCTCAGGAACGTCACAATGAACGATTGGGGCCTGAGGGGAATTATCTCGACTGACGGTGGAGCTTTCAAGCAGCTGCTTACTACCCATGCATATTATTCTTCTCTGGCTGTTGCTGCTGCAGAATGTCTGAAGGCAGGCATTACCATGTTCCTTGATGATTACAGGGCATCAGTGAAGGAAGCTCTGGATAAGGGCTTAATATCTGAAAAAGATATAGAGGAGGCTATTTACGGCAACCTGAGAGTCATGCTGAAGCTTGGAATGATGGACGACTCGCCAAAGAATCCTTATACGGCAATAGGCATCTCCGATACAATTCCGCCATGGACAAAACAGGAAGCAAAAGAGCTGGTAAGAAAAGTAACAGCTGAATCGATTGTTTTGCTGAAGAATGAAAACCAGCTTCTCCCTCTTCAGAAAGAAAAAATAAAATCTATTGCTGTGATTGGTCCATCGGCAAATTCGGTTATTTCGGACTGGTATGCAGGTTACCCTCCATACAAAATCTCAATACTCAAAGGGATTAAGAGCGCCCTTGGCGAAAATATAATAGTAAAATTTGCATTGAGCAATAAAGCCGATTCGGCAATTATTGCTGCAAAGCAGTGCGATGTCGCGATTGTTTGCATCGGCAACCATCCATTAAGTTACGGTCTCGGATGGGGGCAAAACCATGTTCCAAGCGATGGACGCGAAGATGTCGACCGCCAGGCAATTTCCATTGAGCAGGAAGATCTCGTGAAGCTGGTGATGACTGCTAACCCGAGAACTATTCTTGTGATGGTCTGCAGTTTTCCTTATTCCATCAACTGGTCGAAGGAGCATGTTCCGGCAATTTTGCAGGTAAGCCAGTCGAGCCAGGAGCTTGGCAATGGTATAGCTGATGTTATTTTCGGAAATGTAAGCCCGGCAGGACGTCTTGTACAGACATGGGTCACGTCGATAGACCAGCTTCCTCCTATGCTCGATTATAATATCAGGAACGGAAGGACATATATGTACTTTAAGAATGTTCCTCTGTTCCCGTTCGGTTATGGACTGACGTACACTAATTTCAGGTATTCAGGTTTAAAAACAGATAAGAAAACGATCGGTAAGGATGATGTTGTAAATGTATCCTTCACTCTTCAGAACACCGGCAATTTTGACAGTGATGAGGTGGCACAGCTATATGCAGCATTTCCTGATTCCAAGGTTGAAAGACCAGCAAAGGCCCTTAAAGGGTTCAAGCGCGTTCCTGTCAGAAAGGGTGAGTCTGTATACGTTACAATCCCGGTTAAAGCATCTGACCTCACATACTGGGATACAAATACCGGTAAATGGAAGCTTGAATCAGGCAAGGTTCGCCTGGAAATCGGCAGAAGTTCAGAAGATATTCTTCTCACTGGTGAAATAGACATAAAATAATGCATCTGTGCGAATGATAATTTTAATTCGCAGAAGCAACATATTGTTACTCTTTTTAGTCTAAAAAGTGTTCTGTCTGGTACGCAACTATTCCACTTAATACTGCACCTTCATGAAAATGAGGTTTCTCTGTCTGCTTCTTACAGGATTTCTGATCATCACCTCTGTTTCGTACAGTCAGCCCGTTACAATGGCTGATGCCAAAAAAATAGCCGAAAAGACCTTTTCATCTATTGGAAAGGGAGGATTTACAGGCAATATCGTTGGAGATTCAGCGATTAATGATAATAAACATGAAGCAGCTCTCTATCTCTTTCAGGAAAGCAAAGGCAGCTTCATGATCATTTCAGCCGATAAAAGAGCTTATCCGTTGTTGGGCTGGGGTGAGTCAGGAACATTTTCTGTCAGCGGTTCGGAGTGGCCTCCTGCCTTTAAGGAGATGATTAACAACTGGATAGACCAGATCCGATATATACGCGATTACAACCTTGAAACCACACTGACAATTTCAGCAATGTGGAAGAAGCTTGAAAGCGGCGAGGACCCCGGATTTTCTGGAAGCAAGGACATTAACCCATTACTCATGACAAAATGGAGCCAGGGGTGCGGATATAATGCCATGTGCCCTGTCGACGCCAGCGGTCCCTGCGGAAGAACATTCACGGGTTGTGTTGCAACAGCCATGGCCCAGGTAATAAGATACAGGGAGCACCCTATTACCGGAACAGGCAGCAAATGCTACACAACAGGCCATTATGGAGAAATCTGTGCAGATTTTTCCAGCGGCACCTATGACTATGCGGCGATGTCCAACACCAGTGGCAATTCAGCCGTAGCTAAGTTGATTTACCATTGCGGCGTTTCTGTATCCATGGGTTACGGACCCTCCAGCTCCAGCGCATTCTCCGGATCAGTTGCCACAGCCATGAGAACCTATTTCGACTATACTAACGGCTTAATTGTCAGCAAGAGCAATTATTCAGAAGAGAGTTGGGAAAATATTCTGAAGGGTGAACTGGAGAATTCCAGGCCGGTATATTACAGTGGTTTTGGCACCGATGGACATGCTTTCGTGCTTGATGGATACAAGGAGACAAACCATTTCCATGTCAATTGGGGATGGGGAGGCTCATACGATGGATTTTTTTATCTCAGTAATCTCAATCCCGCAGGAATGACTTTTAACAATGGCCAGGAGGCTATTGTTGGTATGATTCCTTCTTCAGAATTCACAGGATTGGATTTTTCTTCAACAATTGACCTTGCCTGTAAAACTCCGCTTCAGGGAGACTTATCGACAGGGACAAATTATGTGAATTATTATAAGAACCTTTACCCGCCGGCACTTGGTAAAGAACTGGTTTACAAGTTCACCACAATACTCACTGGCAGAATACGAATCAAAATAACCAACCAGTCATCATCAGTTTATACATTCCTGCTGAACTATGCAAATAAGGATTCAGTTTTAACCTATGGTACAAACGGACTGGTTATCGATAACACCAGCCCCGGGACATATTATGTTGTTATTGAGAGTCAGGATTTTTCTGAACCTGCTTTTACAATTGAAGCTGTTTGCCCTACAATGGATGCTGATCTGGATATCACTTCAGCATCAGTAATTCCAAAGTATGTGCAATCACTGCAGACAAATGTCAGCCTGTCTTCGACCGTAAAGAATATAGGTAAAACTTCAGCGTCTTCATGCCTGATGGAATACTACCTGTCTGACGATTCAAAATTCGACCCGGGTACTGATAAATTACTTGGAAATAAAACAATACCTTCCCTTGGTCCGGGGAACAGCAGTGTAATCAATTCAATCCTGACAATGCCTGACGGCCTGATGCCGGGTTATTATTACATTATGTTCGTTGCCGACAGGTTGAATGTTGTTCCCGAAACAGACGATGATAACACATATTCGGTTTATGTCACTGTGCCAAATTCAGGAATACTCAATTGTTCCTTTTCGGTTGCCCTGACCGGAGGAACATGGCATTATGGCAATACCCTGAGGGACGGTACGAATAAAGTAGAAAAATATTCAATGGCATCGGAAATGACGGGTCCTGAAGTTGTTCATACTTTCGTTTCCCCGTATAATGGTATTGTGAAGATATCCTTTGTGGATAAGAGTCCGGGTGTTCTTTATGCAATGGTATTTCCAATCTGCAATGAAAACACCGGTGAGCAACCCATGAGAGTACAGGATCTCACCGACACCCTGGCAACCAATGATTTCTATGCAATTGCAGGCACCCAGTATTTCATTGTCGTTGATGGAAGCAAAGGTGCATCAGGAGATTACGGACTACTGGTAGACCTGCCCGGTAAATGTCCGACGATAAAAGTTGATTACTGGGGCAAAATTGATATGTGCGATGGTGATTCATGGCCGGGCTTACATACAACAATTGGTCATAGTAATTATCAATGGTTTAAGGACGGAGCATCTGTACATGGCGCAAATTACTACTATTTTAATCCCACTTCCACCGGTGCCTATCATGTTGAAATAACAGAGAACGCATGTACATCAGCTTCTGAAATAATAACTGTCAGAAAGGACTCACGCCCTGATACAGCTCATATTGTAAGCCTTGGTGTTACATCATTCTGCCGGGGGAGCTCAGTTAATCTTAAGCTTGACAATAGCGTTACATATCCGATAAACTGGGCAATTGATGATAAGCTTATCCCGGGAGGAACCGGAAGCAGCTATTCAGCCGCTATGTCAGGGTCATATTCACTGTACACGGTTAACGGTACCTGCAGGGTCAAATCTGACAACACTATTGATGTCACGGTGCTTAAGCCTCCGGTGGACCTTGGGGATACTTTACCATTTCCTTCAGACAGGATAAGGTTTTACTGCCCATTCAACACCGGCAGTTATGGCAGTCATGAAGGAGGAGGAGTGACTGGGAAATCATGGATGGTTGGCTGGGATTATGAGCCTATAAATGACCGCTTCGGGAATTTCTGGAAGGCAAGATATCTTATGGGTGTCGATGAGTTTATGTACTGGTCTGATTATGATACCATTTCCGATAATTTTACCCTGGCACTCTGGTTTAAGACAACAACTTCAAAAGGAGGAGTGATAGCCGGATTCTTTGATAGTCCATGGAACCCGACAAAAATGGAATCCATCCTTTACATGTCAGATAACGGGAAACTTCATTTCCGGTTGAGCAACGGCGGTACTCCAAAAGAGCTTTCATGCACTTCTTCATACAACGATGGGAAATGGCATTATGTAATGATCCAGCATGATGGTACCATGACACTTGAGATCGATGATGGAGTTGAAAAAATTACTTCTGCGGGACCATATTCAAAGGAGAAGTTCTCAGGCTACTGGACATTTGGCGGAGTCTCATTACCCGCCGGTATTGCTGAGGTGCCTTCATCAAAATATTTCATGGGAGCCATAGATGATATTCTCTGCCTGGATGAAGCAAATAAATATACCACACCCTACATTATAAGGCAGCCAAAATTGAAATTCTCACTTGCTGAAGCACTGCCAGCCTGCGTGCCTGGAAGCATTTCTTTATGCATGCAGTTCAGTCAGAAGGGAACAGAATACAAAGTGTGGGACAGGATCAGATCGCTATGGGCACCTGTTTCTAAAGTCAGTGATGGCGGAGCTGTCCAGTTTGGAGATGCTGAGGTTGTTATGGGTAATAATGAATTCCAGATAGTAGCTAAAAATCTGACTACCGGATGCGAAACAGTTCTGGACACGGTAATTGTGGTCAATGTCTGGTCTGTCTGCACTTTATTGCCTGAAAATCAGGATGAGACAGGATTGAAGGTTTACCCGGTTCCAGCAAAGGATATGCTTTATTTTGAATCAAAAAGGATAATAAATGAAATAACGATTTATGATGCCGGCGGCAGGATTATAAAGAAGTCTGCTCCCGGGTGCAGCAATTTTGAAGTTAACCTGAAAGGTTATTCCGGGTCGGTTTATTTTTACCGGCTTAAGACCGCAGATAACCAGTTATTGACGGGCAGTTTTATTATTTACTAAGAGAAGGTTTATTCGTAATACCCTACTTCTGGGTGTTGCCCCATGAGCCCCAGCAGAGCATGGTGACGATGCAGAGGATGACTGCGAGTATGTAGGATTGTGGAATAAACATAGTTAAGAAGTTTAGAGTGAGCTAGAGTTTGGAGTACTTAGAGTTAGTTTAAGTTTGGAGTGAGCTAGAGTTTGGAGTACTTAGAGTTAGTTTAAGTTTGGAGTGAGCTAGAGTTTGGAGTACTTAAAGTTATCGCTCTTTTTCGGAGCTGTTTTAAATACCAGCATGTTCGAAATATAAACATTTGTACCTGCGGATTCAGATCTTTTATCGCCGTTCACAATTAATTTCATTGTGTGAGTTCCCGGTGTCAGGCCGAAAGCATGCCAGACGCTTACGTCAGGGTGCTGCTGCTTGCTGAAATAATAATAAGTATCAATGTTCCGGTGAAGATTGCCGTCAAGATAGATATCGGCTTTACCGCCATCCTTTACCCAGTTCCCGGTAATTGATAAACCCGTACCCTCAAATTTAAATTCCAGTTCATCACCTTTTTTCCCTGAGAATATCCAGGATGGCTTTTTGCCAGCTGTCACATCCTGGTTTTTCCAACTGCCTTTTCTTTTAATAGCACCATTGTCAAAAACTGAAATACTCCTGTCGAAAACAAGGTCGGGGAATGAGACCTCAATTACCGGAGGGACTGGCTCCTGAATTTTGATCTTCAGCGTCTTTCCGGAGACTGTTCCTCCGCTCTCCTTTATAAATCCGAGAGCATAATTATAAGTGCTTTCAACAGCTTTATTGAACGAATAATTTGTGTTGATAAAGATTGAATCGCTTATTGCTTCGATTCCTTTTCTCATGTTTTCCGGAAGATTGCTGAACCCTTTCAAAACACCCAGAACAGCAAGGGCATTGGAAGGATTACAGTCAGAGTCCTGTCCGCAGCGTGTTGATATCTCCAGCGTTTTCAGAGGATCTCCGTTGCCGTATAGCAGCCCCATTACAATATATGCGCCATTCAGCTTGGCGTCGATATTAAAAGGATCGCCTGCGCCGCAGATATCAACATCGCCCCATTTGGCTTCAAGCTCCTTCCACGCTGATCTCCAGTCATCAGGGTAATGCTTATGCAGTTTTATGACATCTTTGATGGTCCTGTAATAATCACTCTCCGGGGGAATCGATTTCAGTGCATTTTCAATTATAAGGTTTATGTCTTTTTCAAAAAAAGCTTCAGAATATAATGCAGCAACAAAAATTCCGCCATATACACCATCGCCATAGTTCATTATATGACCTACCCTGTCAGCAGTTGCTGAAGCTTTCAAAGGCATTCCGGGGCACATGAAGCCGATGTAGTCGGCTTCAATCTGGAAATCGATGTCGTCGGCATGGATGTTATATTGAGGGTTCCCGGATAATGGCGCAAAAATGCTGTCGTAATAATTTTTACGAGCCTGCATGTTGGCATGCCACAGATGGTATCCTGCTTTGGCGAACATTTCCTGGAATTTCTTTGCAGGAGCATTAACCCCGAACCTGTCCATCGACATCAGGAAGGTAAGCTGCACGTAGAGGTCATCCTGCCAGAGGCTTCCTTTTATGTCGGAAGGTTTCCATCTGATAGAATCTTTATATATTTTTTGCATTGCATGAAACTCAGTCGGTGCTCCGTATGTCACTCCAATCATCTTACCTGCCCATCCACCGGCTATTTTATCCCTTAATACGTCAGTATCTATTTTACGGAATTCAACAGCCTGGTTTACGGATGAATGAGGTATTGGAATATGCATCATCCTGGCTTCAATAAAATCAGCAATATCATTTGCCGGCGCTTTCATCACCACGTACGAGTGTTTTCCGGCCGGGTTATCCTCCCAGGTGTTNNGCTGTCTCGTCCCAGCTCATCCTGCCGTATTTGTCCTCCTGTGAAAGGGGGATACTGATCCTGAAGACATCCTTCACCGGGCTGTCGGTTATACCGGACGCAATCAGTTTCAATCCTGTTTTAATATCCTTGCCGATCTCATATCCTGTAAAGATTATTTCACCCGGCCAGTTTTCAAAAACATATTTTGATGAAGCAGAATCAATATAAATATTGAACTCCTTTCCTTTTGGAAACCATCCTGCCATCGAAACAAGCTTTTTTACCTTCTTCTCAACGAGTTCCCTGCCTGATAAGCTGCTGATCTTATCAGGCTGAGACTTAAGCAGATTATTCAGATTGGTTAGAAAACCGACAGTGACAATGGTAACACTCTTATCGGGTTGGGCATTCAGGATTTTCCTGTAAACAGCGACTGCATCGGGAGCTTCAGAAGTCGATTTTATGCTGTGCGGATATTTAGCGGTAATCGAATCAGCCCAGTGCTGGGCTGCGCCCATGCTTGCACCGGCAGATTTAGGCGAGCCTGTCTGAATATCAGGCATGCCGAAATATGTGTTAATGACATCAATTGATGGGACAACAAGTTCGTTCTTGTTGGATGCAACGGTCGCAAGTATCTCAGCTTTTCCGCTGTCGGCCATAGCATGAAGGAATGCCAGGGCTCCAACATCATCATAATCTGGCCCCATGTCGGTGTCGAAGATGATCTTTACNNAATCTCCTTCCTGTAAGGTGCAGATGCCTGGGCTCCAAGCCGGGTCACTGATATAGCAGCAGCCTTGTTTGCAAACTGAACGGCCTCTTCAAAATCGTTGCCTTCAGCGAGGGCTACTGCCAGAGCTCCGTTGAAAACATCACCGGCTGCCGTAGTATCGACAGCATCAACCTTGATTCCCGGTACGATACCTGTAAATTTATCTGATCTGACATATGCTCCTGCAGCTCCCAGCGTTATAATGACGTTCTGTACACCCTTCTTCATAAACGATTCAGCTGTATCATCGGCTGAAGGCACATCATGAACCCTGACCCCGGTCAGCATCTCCGCTTCGGTCTCATTTGGAGTGATTAGCCATATGTGCTTAAAGAGATCATCCGGCAGACTGGTGGCAGGGGCGGGATTCAGTATCACTTTAATGCCATATTGCGAAGCAGTATGGACTGAATATTCCACTGTTTTTACCGGGATTTCGAGTTGCAGGAGCAGGATGTCGCATTTACCCGCTTTAAGTATTTTTGAGGAAATATCCTCGGGTTGAAGGTTGCCATTTGATCCCGGAGCTACCACAATGCTGTTTTCTCCTGATGCATCAACAGTTATAAGAGCCACACCCGAGGGCAGTTCCATGTCTTTTACTATATACTGGGTGTCTATTCCCTCTCTCATAAAGAGGCCTACAGCCTGGTTGCCGAAAAGATCGTTACCTCTTTTTGTTATGAAGGTGACCTTTCCTCCAAGACGTGCTGCAGCAACTGCCTGGTTTGCTCCCTTACCACCGGGATTCATAAGGAATGTCCCGCCGAGAATAGTCTCCCCTGGTGCGGGCATTTTTTCAGTCTTGATGACCATATCGGTATTGGAACTACCGATAACCAATATTCTACCCATAACTGTAATTAGTAATATTCAATAAACTAAAATAGAACATTATTTTGAATCTTTTTGAATCAGCTTCAGAAATCACTAATATCAGGTAAACCAACAAACCACTTTACCCTATTCCCGGTTTTCCCCAAGGGGTAAGATAGCTTACTTAGGATATCAAGCCCTGAAAGGGCTTAAGATGTTGTGTTTAGTATGAATTATTCATAACTTGGTCCCTTCTCGCTGTAGTGCTAACCAAATACTAAAATCATGTCAAGTTATCGTCAACTTCTGTATCACCTTGTTTTCAGAACAAAGGATAGTCTGCCAACTATAAAGCAGGATCATTCCAATCAGCTTTATGAATACATAACAGGTATAATTAAGAATAAAGACGGCCATCTATACCGCATAAATGGTGTTGAAAATCACCTGCATATACTGACTGATATGCATCCATCCCAAGCGCTTTCAGATTTTATGAGAGAGATCAAGGTATCTTCTTCAGTATGGATGAAAAGCAGTGGCTACTTTCCATTATTTAATGGTTGGGCGGATGGGTATGGTTCTTTTACCTGCTCATATATTGATATGGGAAGACTTATTGATTATATAAAGAATCAACAGGAACATCACAGGAAAAAGACTTTTGAAGAAGAGTATCGAAATCTGTTGTTAGAATCTGGAATTAAGATAGATGAGAGGTTCTTCCCATAATCAATATTAAGCTCCTTCAGAGCTTGTCCGGGGAGGGGTGGCTTTGACCC
>PMBC01000074.1:0-20928 GCA_003152835.1 Bacteroidales bacterium
GTTTTCAGGAAACTGAACTGAAGTGTATTTTTTCATCACATCACTGGCGATGATCTGGTCACCTCCGTAAGCGCCCATCCTTCTGTACATCTCCAGAAGCTTCATGAGATCATTTGCAGTGGCAAAAAGGCCGGCATGGCCTGAAATGCCCCCAAGCATGGCAGCGCCTTCGTCATGCACAGTGCCACGAAGCTGCTGCTTCCGGAAAAGTGAATCGTATTCAGTTGGGACTATGCGGCTTAAAGGATATTTCTTAATGGGATTGAATACAATATCGCCGGCTCCGATCTTTTTGTACACATTTTCGGTTACAAAATCGGGCAATTCTTCACCTGACAGATTTTTTATTATTTCAGGAGATAAGATGAATCCCAGGTCTGAATAGAGGTATTTCTTTTCCGTAAGAGGCGACTTTTTTATGTCAGTATAGATCCTCTTCCTGAACTTTTCGGATATGTAAAGCCCTTCAGCAACTTCAAGAGGGTATTTTTCAGAGTACACAGGACTGTATATGCGCTTTTTAAATTTTCCGTCCTTCTTAACCGTCTCCTTCCAGTAAGGGATCCATGCCTTAAGCCCGGCCTGGTGGGCCAGGATATCACTCATTTTAAGATTTCCCTTATCAGATCTTTTGAAGAATGGAAGATAGTGACCAAGAGTCTCATCGGTTGAAAATTTACCTTCGCCGTCGAGAATCATCAGCGATGGCAGGGTGGCTGAAACCTTAGTAACTGAAGCTAGATCAAAGAGATCGCCATCCTCTGTTTTTGTCCTGTCAAAATAATCCTGGAATCCGTAGCTCTTCCGGAATATTACAATTCCTTTCCTGGCAACCATTACCTCACAGCCAGGGAAAGCCTTTTGAGTCAGACCGATATTGACTATTGAATCAATTTTTCTCTCCAGGTATACTGACGACATTCCTGCACTTTCAGGAATGCCGTATTGCATTCTGATATTTCCTGGCGTATTAAGTCCGAAATTATAAGGCCACATTTTGTTGATAGTGACCGGCAGTGAACCACTGGCGCCGATACCACCAAAAATAAGCTGGGCGGAAAGGTCTTCAGTATAATCATTTTCCTGGTAGGCGAGGAGCAATCCGTCTGCTTTTTCCAGCGATCTTACCATGCCGATGGCATAGGGATTTCCAAACCATGTGATCACGGTCCTGTTCCTTCCAGTGAGTTTTTCCAGGAAACTGCTGAGGGCAGGAGTTATTCCAAAACCTTTATCGGGACGCTGGTCAAGTCCGTAAATGCCGGCAATTACCAGATCGTATCCTGACAGTTTTCTGAACAAGGAGGCGACGGCAGCTGTGTCAGCAGGATTAATGAAGAAATTATCTGCAGATTCGTAGTCACACAGTCTTGACTGGAAAGTTGTGAGGTCATTTCTGTTTACAGCTATAGTTGCTATCCTGGTATTTTGCAGATTTTTAACTGGAATTACGTTCCCTTCATTCCTGAGAAGTGTAAGGCCGTTTGCATAAAGATTGCGGATCAGCGCTTTTGTATCTCCTGAATTAACTCCGGATAAGATACCGTTCCTGTCGACAAGATGTGATTTATTCAGTCCTGCCAGGTATTTCATTGCAAGAATTTTCCTGCATTTAAGATCTGCTTCCTCCTTTGAGATCTTTTTTGAAGCAATCAGCTTGCTTATTTCAGCAATTGCAGTTCCGGGATCGGTCACAAATTCAATCACATCGTTACCTGCCAGGAATGCCAACGCTTCAGCTTCACCCTCCATGTAATATTTTGTGACGCCCTTCATGTTCATGGCATCTGTAATGACAAGGCCTTTAAAGCCTAGTTTTTCCTTCAGTAATTCATTTATAATTACAGGCGAGAGTGAAGCTGGCCTGTTGGTTACATTATCAAGTGAGGGCAGGTTCAGATGAGCAGTCATTATGCATCCAGTCCCATCGGCTATGAGCTTCATGAACGGGTAAAGCTCTATACTGTCGAGCCTCTGCAGTGAATGATTAATAACCGGAAGCTCTGAATGAGAATCGGCGTCAGTATCGCCGTGCCCCGGGAAATGCTTTGCAGTAGCCATCACGCCTTTATCCTGCATGCCTTTCATGTATGATGATGCTTTCGAAGCTACATTATCACGGTTCTCGCCGAATGACCTGTAATTTATTACCGGGTTGCGGGGGTTATTATTTATATCGGCGACAGGAGCAAGGTTTATATGTATTCCCATCCGTTTGCACTGATCTCCGACCGCTTTCCCGAATAGATATATCAGCGAATCGTTCCTGATGGCTCCCAGGGTCATCTGGTACGGGAATTTTTCAACACCGGAAAGCCTCATTCCGATTCCCCATTCAGCATCCATAGCTATCAGCAGCGGAACCGATGAAATTTTTTGGTAATAATTTGTCAGTTCGATCTGCTTTTCGGGTGTCCCCTGGAAAAAGATCAAACCGCCGATCCCATATTTTTTTATTGTTTCAGCCAGGTCAACCTCATCACCAATTTCTTTATTTGACCAGGCAGCAACCCAGATTGACTGTGCTATTCGCTGATCAGGGGTCAGCTTATTAAATACTGAATCAACCCAGGGATGGTTCATGTATTTCAGGAATGGAGGATCGGTTCTCTGGGCTGACAGAGAACCCCAAAAGACGATAGCTATCAGGGAAATAATTATTGTTCTTCTTTTTGGCATCGGATTTTTACTTTTGGCCTTAAGGTTAGTGAACTATTCCAAAAGTATGAAATATTTCCCGCAGATTTCGCAGATTTTCGCAGAAGAGGAACAAAATCTGCGTCAATCAGCGAGATCAGCGGGGAAAGAATAATTCAACCTAAATTACTATTTTTACAACTCACATTTAACCTGGCATAATGGCAAAAAGCAGTTCAAGACTGGTTTCTCTTGATATTCTGAGGGGCATGACGGTGGCGTTTATGATAATTGTAAATACTCCGGGAAGCTGGGATCATGTTTATCCTGTATTAAGGCATTCTTCATGGAATGGATGCACTCCTACAGATCTAGTCTTCCCTTTCTTCCTTTTCATAGTTGGTGTTTCGATGTGGTACTCGATGAAG
Source organism: Bacteroidales bacterium (assembly GCA_003152835.1). GTDB lineage: Bacteria > Bacteroidota > Bacteroidia > Bacteroidales > VadinHA17 > LD21. The sequence goes on from PMBC01000074.1 coordinate 3,066, forward strand.
AATTACGGCCATGAGCTTACCGGGGGATCTGTTTGGAGGATTCTCAGGAGAACAGTCACGATCTTTATATTGGGATTATTTCTTGCCATATTTCCATATTTCAGGATGGATTATTCGACACTCAGGATAATGGGTGTTCTCCAAAGAATTGCCCTTGCTTATCTGTTAAGCTCAGTAATATGCCTGGCAATAAAGCGGGATTACCTGTGGATAGTGATTGCAGTAATACTACTGCTATACTGGGCAATTCTGGCATTTTTCGGTGGTCCGGATCCATTCAGCCTCAGTGGCAACCTTGTACGCAGGGTGGATCTGACATTGCTCGGCAAGAGTCATATGTACACAGGATTTGGCATCCCCTTCGACCCGGAAGGGCTCCTGAGCACTCTTCCTGCTATTGCCACAGTAATAACAGGTTTCTATATCGGAGAAATAGTTGGTAAAGGTTCAGCCAGTGGTCAAACAGTCCTGAAACTCATTTTTATCGGAGCTGCTGCCACCGGTCTTGGCCTGCTATGGAACATGGTTTTCCCGATTAACAAGCCATTATGGACAAGCTCATATGTCCTTTATACAGCAGGAATTGCGACAGGAGCTCTTGCTGTGGTTTATCTTATTGCAGATGTTCTTAAGTTCAGTGCATGGGGAGCATTCTTCTCAGTGCTCGGGACAAATGCTCTTTTTTCATATTTTCTTGCGGGGGTTTGGACAGAGATGCTGTTATTTGTGAAGGTGCCGGCTGGCGCCGGGAAAATCAGCCTGTACGGATGGTTCTTTGAGAAGGTATGTGTCCCGTTGGCAGGGAATCTAAATGGAAGCCTGATGTTCGCGATGGTGCAGATGCTTATAATATGGGGTGTGGCGCTTATTCTGTACAGGAAGAAGATTATGATAAGACTGTAGAAAAATAAAATAATTATCTATTTATTACCCCCTTTCATTTTCCCCCAAGAGGGAAAAGCAAGAACAACTCCTTCCCCCGTGGGGGAAGGTTGGGATGGGGGTAAAAGAAAAGAAAATGTGAACATCAATGGATGAAATTGAAATAATACAAAGCGGTTACCGGGAGATTTTCGGAAACGATGAAATCAACGTTGTGAAGCTTCCATCATCAGGTTCCGACAGGAAGTACTTCAGGATAACATCTCCGGGAAGAAGTGTAATTTGTACACTTAATCCTGTGCCTGAGGAGAATAATGCATTTGTTGAGTTTTCCAGACACTTTTTCCGGAAGCATCTTCCTGTTCCTGAGATTTATGGCTACCTGCCTGAGAAACATATTTATTTCCAGTCCGACCTTGGAGATCTCAATCTGTTTACCTGGCTGCGGAACCAGAAGGAAGAAAAACATTTCGGTCAGAATATAATTGACCTTTACCATAAGATCATCGATAAGCTGATACTTTTCCAGACAAAGGGTATTGAAGGATTAAACCTCGATCTATGCTATCCGCACAGGAGCTTCGACCGGCAGTCGATGATGTGGGACATGAATTACTTCAAATACATGCTTCTGAAGCTTCTCGGGATACCCTTCAATGAGTTGCGCCTTGAACATGACTTCAACGTGCTGGCTGATTATCTTCTTGAAGCCGGGCAGGACTATTTTCTCTACAGGGATTTTCAGTCGGCAAATATTATGATAGTCGGAAGCGATCCATGGTTTATCGATTACCAGGGAGGCAGGAAGGGCTCTGCCCAGTATGATATTGCTTCATTGTTATTTGATGCCAAAGTGCCGATGCCGCAGTCGGCCAGGGATGACCTGTTTGATTATTATTGTGACAGATTCTGTCCTGTTACTGGTACGGATAAGAATCAATTCACCGGCCATTACAACGGTTTTTCGATGATAAGGCTCATGCAGGCTATGGGAACATTCGGCTTCAGGGGATTATATGAAAACAAGCCCACTTTTACGGAGAGCCTGGTGCCAGGTTTAAATCTGCTGCTGGGTGTAATACAAAAAACCGAAAAACATCTTAACCTTCCTGAATTGTACCAGGCAGTAAGAATGGTACCGGGATCAGAAAGATACAGGCAATTGTCAAAATCTGAAAAGTAATATCCGGCAATGAAAGCAATGATCCTTGCAGCAGGTAAAGGCATGAGAATGGGAAAGATAACAGAAACAATTCCCAAAGTCCTCGTCGATATAAATGGGAAGAGCCTGCTCAGGATAGCTGTTGAAAAGTGTACGGCAGCCGGGTTTGATGACATTATTGTCAATGTTCACCATTTTGCAGATATGGTTGAAAATGAAGTTGGCCGGCTGAATAAGATGGGATTCCGGGTTACTGTTTCAGATGAAAGGAAGCTTCTTCTTGAAACAGGAGGAGGATTATACAATGCCAGGAACTTTTTTAACAAGGAACCATTCCTGCTCTATAACGCTGATATCATTACTGATTTTCCCATCGGTGATCTGCTTGCTCTTCACGTTGAAAAAAAAGGTCTAGCAACACTCGCAGTGAGAAATCGCGAAGGCATAAGATATTTCCTGGTTAACCGGGAAGGTCTTCTGAGAGGATGGTGCAACATTTCGACGGGCGAGAGAATTACTGCCGGAGAGGAAGATGAAGAGCTTAGCACCATAGCTTTTTCAAGCATTCATATTATTAATCCTGATATTTTTAATTACATGAGTGAAGGAGTCTATACAATGACGGCATTGTACCTTCAGCTTATTTCAGACCATAAGATCAATACTCTCCTGCATGACAACGGATACTGGTTTAATGTCGGAACTCCGGAAATACTGGAGGAAGCCAGGCAACTGTTGACCCCCCGTCCCCCCTCCCGATAAATCGGGATTTCATGCCGGGGGGCTAATCCTATTTACAAACTTTAATTGTGTGTTGCGATCAAACCCCCTTCAGGGGGTACTGCGCAGCAGCGGGGGTCTTATAACCTCCAGAAAGATCTGGAAAAGATTGTAAATACTGTAATAATCTCGAGTCTGCCGATAATCATTAACAAGCTTAAAACGATCTTGCTCACTTCCGGAAGATGCGCAAAGTTGCCCATCGGCCCCACCTGTCCCAAGCCGGGACCAATACCTGCCATGCAGGTGGCAACTGAGCTGGCAGAGGTGACGGGATCGACTCCGGTAGCCACAACAATCACAGTTCCGATGAGAAAGAGAAACAGGTATAATATCACAAATGACAGAATTGAATTATTTGTGCTTTCACTTACAACTTTACCATTGAGCTTGATTGGTGCCAGGGCGTTGGGATGATTAAGCCTGACAAAAACACTTTTGATATTCTTAAGAACTATGAGGTGTCTTGCTATCTTAATGCCACCACTGGTCGAACCAGTGCTTCCTCCCGAGAACATCATGACAAAAATGAGAAGCAAACCGGCCATTGGCCAGAATAGGTAATTTGCTGAAGCAAACCCGGTGCATGTCATTATTGAGATTACCTGGAAATAACCCTCCCTGAAAGCCACTTCAAAACTGCGTCCGGAATGAACAAGCAGAATAATTGTCGCCAGTGCACCGGCGACCAGGGCTACCACTATGTAAAACCAAAGCTCCTCATTTTGCCTGACTTTCTTGAAGTTCATCTTGCCGATATAGTAGTAAATTAAAAAACTAACTCCGGCCAGGAACATGAATATCATAACAACATACTGGCTGTATGAAGAATAGAACTGTAGACTGTTGTTTTTTGTAGAGAAACCTCCGGTCGCAATGGTCCCGAAAGAATGGCAGATGCTGTCAAAGAGCGTCATATCGCCCATCCATAATAATATTATTTCAGCAATAGTCAACCCGACATAAATTATTCCGATCCTGTAAGCTACGGCCTGGGTCTTCGGATGTATCTTCTCCTTCAATGACGATTCAAGGCTGAAAAGCTGGTAACCTGAAACCCTCAGGGTCGGCAGGATGATTACAACTAATACTATTATTCCGATGCCTCCGATCCAGTGAGTAAAACTCCTCCAGAAAAGAATCGAATACGGCATTATCTCAACATTTGTCAGGATGGAAGATCCTGTGGTAGTAAACCCGGAGGAAGATTCAAAGAAAGCATTTATGAAGGATGGTATTGTTCCGCTGATTATGTATGGCAGGGCTCCCATTACTGAAAAGGTTATCCATGAGAGAGTCACTGCCAGATAGCCATCCCGGTTGCTTATCTTTTCAGTATCGGCATTTTCGCTGATGAGCCTGAGGATCAGGAAAAATATCCCGGTAATTACTGAAGACCATATGAACGGATAGAGCGGCTCCTTATAGATCAGAGCCACGGGTACGCAAGCAAAAAATGAGATCGACTCTATCAGAAGTATTGTACTCAGGATCCTGAGTATTATCGGTGGATTGATAAGTTTCATCGTTTGCTTACAGAAATTCAGGGTACAAATATAAGGAGTTTTAATTTGCTAACCCCAGGGGTAAGATCTATCCTGAAACAAGGTTTTAGTGTTTTAAGTCTGATAAATGGTCATTTTAAAATATTATATTTGAATCATATAAAAAGAATATTCCTCGGCTTTATATTCTGCTGAGATAATTCACAGGTATCTTAAGTTCAATTTATTATAAAAGAATTACTATATGGGGAAAGTAATGGTAATAGGAGCCGGGGGAGTCAGCACTGTTGTTATCAGCAAGATGGCTTCCCTGACGGATGTGTTCAGCGGGATATTACTGGCGAGCAGGACAAAGTCGAAATGTGATGCAATTGCTGAAAAGGTCGGAAAAGGACGGGTTCAGACTGCACAGATCGACGCCGATAAGGTGCCTCAACTGGTAAAACTTATTAAATCATATAAGCCGGACCTGGTTGTAAACGTCGCCTTGCCATACCAGGATCTTCATATAATGGATGCATGCCTCGAGACAGGTGTTTCATATCTTGATACAGCAAACTATGAACCGCGTGAAGAGGCCAAATATGAGTATAGCTGGCAGTGGGCATATCAGGAAAGATTCCGAAAAACAGGCCTTACGGCAATACTGGGCTGCGGCTTTGATCCGGGTGTTACATCAATATATACAGCTTACGCTGCAAAGCATCATTTTGATGAATTGCACTTCCTTGATATTGTAGACTGCAACGCCGGAGATCACGGAAAACCATTTGCTACGAATTTCAACCCCGAGATTAATATCAGGGAGGTAACACAGAAGGGCAAATACTGGGAAAACGGTAAATGGATTTATACCGGGCCTCACGAAATACATAAACCATTGAACTATCCGGAAATTGGTCCCAGGGAATCATACCTGATCTATCATGAGGAGCTTGAATCGCTTGTTAAAAATTTTCCAACGCTTAAGAGAGCCAGATTCTGGATGACATTCGGTCAGGAGTATTTAACTCATCTTCGTGTTATTCAGAATATTGGTATGGCAGGTATCGAACCTGTGATGTTCGATGGAAGGGAGATAATCCCGATTCAATTTCTGAAAGCTGTCCTTCCTGATCCCGGTGAACTCGGAGAAAACTATAAGGGGCAAACATCGATCGGTTGCCGCATAAAAGGTCTTAAAAACGGCAAAGAAAAAACATACTATATTTACAATAACTGCAGTCATGAAGCAGCTTATGCTGAAACCGGATCCCAGGCTGTCAGCTATACAACCGGAGTGCCGGCCGCAATAGGAGCAATGATGTACCTGAAGGGAATATGGAAAAAGTCTGGTGTCTTCAATGTTGAGGAGTTTGATCCGGATCCGTTCATGGAACAGCTGAACCTGCTCGGTCTTCCATGGGTTGAGATGCATGATGTAAACCTTGAGTTGTAAACCGGTTGCCGGTCACCGGTCACCGGGTTGTTTCTGCAGTTAATTATCTTAGTTGACGATAATGATCGATTATTCAAAAATACCATCTCCATGTTATGTTATTGATGAAGAGAGATTCAGAAAGAACCTCTCGCTGATCAGACATGTTTCTGATGCATCGGGTGCTGAGATAATCCTTGCTTTCAAGGGATTTGCTATGTGGGGAGTATTTTATATCCTCAGGGAGTATGTTTCAGGAGCGGCCGCCAGCTCAGTTAATGAGGCGAGGCTATGCTTTGAAGAGATAGGGGCTCCGGCTCATACATATTCACCTGTTTACAATGAAAATGAATTTGGCACCATCCTGAAGTACAGTTCGCATGTAACCTTCAATTCACTTCAGCAACATGACAAATTCAGAAGCCTGCTTAAAAAATATTCTGGAAAAGTATCTGCCGGACTGAGGATCAACCCGGAATTTTCCGAAGTGAATCATGGCATCTATAATCCCTGTTCCCCGGGATCAAGGCTTGGCATTACAGCCGGAGACCTTGAATCAGGTTTGCCTGAAGGGATCGAAGGACTTCATTTTCATGTTCTTTTCGAATCCGATTCCCATGCTCTTGAAAAGGTTCTCAAAGTTGTGGAAGAGAAATTTGGCAGGCACTTTTCAAGGCTGAAATGGATAAACATGGGAGGAGGTCACCTGATAACAAGGAAGGATTACGATTCAGAGCATCTTATTAAGATTATAAAGGATTTTATAAATAGGACGGGACTTCATGTAATTCTTGAGCCGGGAAGCGCTTTTGCCTGGGAGACAGGTGAACTGGTTGCGGCTGTCGAAGATATTGTAATCAACAATGGAATTAAAACGGCAATTCTGAATGTCTCATTTACAGCCCATATGCCGGACTGTCTGGAAATGCCCTATAAACCAAAAATAATCGGAGCTGCCGACTCAGTTCCTGGCAATCCCGGTTACCGCTTAGGAGGCAATTCATGCCTCTCGGGTGATTTTATGGGCGACTGGTCATTTGAGAAAGAACTGAAACCTGGCGACAGGATCATCTTCCTCGATATGATACATTATACAATGGTCAAAACGACGACCTTTAACGGAGTCCATCATCCATCAATTGGCATATGGACAATGAAAGGGAAATTCAATCTTATCAAGGAGTTCGGCTATAGCGATTATAAGGACAGATTGTCTTAATGCCGGTCGCCGGAATTTATTTCTTCCTGGTTATAGTTATATCAGAAACAAGCAGTTTATCAGTTACTAACACTGCGTTGACGATCTTCCCTGCAACCTCTGCAGGTTCCATGAATCCCGAGATGTCCCTGGTCTGCCCGCTTGCTTTGTAGAAATCGGTTTTCATTCCTCCCGGGTAAACTGCAATTATATTGCGTTTTGTCCCTTTAAGCTCAGTCCTGAGTGCCTCGGTGTAGCCCCTGGCTCCCCATTTTGCCGCACAATATATTGTCTCTTTGTCCCTGCCATAGAGCGCTGATGTAGACATAATGTTCACTATCGTCAATTCCTCATTTTCAGGGGTTATTCTCAGTATTTCCGAAGTAAGAAGGATCATCCCCTTCAGGTTTGCCTCGAATACAGTATCGATAAGCCCTGCATTTGTAGCACCAATTTCAGCGTAAAGTCCCCTTCCGGCATTGTTGAACAGGTACTCTGCCACTATCTTATGATCTTTCAGGAATTTTCCGGCATTTCTGACATCAGTTTCATTCCCGACATTGCAGACAAGAGTGCTTACATGAGAACTCTTTGAAAGACGGGTCAGTTCTATTGCTGCCTTCGTAAGCTTTTCACTATCACGTCCCAGGATCAGCACATTTCTGCCTGCTTTAACCAGAAGTTCCGCAATGGCAAGACCTAATCCGCCTGATCCCCCGCTGACAAGTGATACTTTTTTCATAAAATGTTTTTTCAAAGATATCCATAAGTTGTCTTATCTGATCTTGGCATTGATCTTTATTATTCATATTTTTGCTTCCGTGAATTCTGAAAATAACTACTGATATGAAAAAATTATTTGCATTTGTAATTGTAATCTGCATGGTCATTTTTACCGGTAGTGCATTCGGACAGGGTGCAACAAAAAGTAAAAATGATAAAAAAGGAGGTTTCGCAGTAGGCGGCTATGATCAGTCCAGAAAAACCAATGAAGCAACCAGGTCAATATTTAAGGAAGAACCTGTGAAATCCGAAAAAGATGCTGAAGCTGAAAAATCCAATGAAGATGGCGTAAAAGCTGAAGCTCCTGCTCCTGCGGTGGAAGCAAAAGAAGCACCGGCTGCTATACCCCCTAAAGAGAAAGAAAAAGGCAAACAGGGGAATGCCTATAGCAATAAAGGAGGAACCAGTGGAAAAGTTTTAGGTCACAAACGTTCTGTCAATGAAAAGTCGAAGCCGAAACCAATACTTAATTTAAAACCCGCAGTAAGAAAGAAGTAACAGCCAAAATCTAAATTACCACATATAATGAAACGCAGATTGTGATATCTGCGTTTTTTATTGTCCTTAAATACTCATTTGTATTTCTATTAAGCCCGTTCGTCAAAAAAACTTGACTTGACTATACTTTTATCATAACTTGCTCTTAATTAAACTTGTTTTCAATTATTAATCAGGCCTACGGCCGCAGGCAGCTAAACCCTTACTTCTTTGAGCCCCTGCACCTTTACGCCTTTAAGACTTAATGTCATGAAAACGAAACTCTTCCTTTCAACACTTTTATCTTTTGTCTTTTGTCTTTTGTCTTCACAAGTGCCTCAGGGCTTTAACTACCAGGCTATTGCACGTGATGGCAGCGGTAATGTGATTGTCAGTCAGCCGCTTCCAGTCAAGATTACCATTCAGACATCTGGAGGTACGACAATTTATGAGGAAACGTTTTCTTCGGTCACCACAGACCAGTTTGGTATGATTAATCTTGTTGTCGGAATAGGCACACCGACCTTTGGAACATTCTCAGCCATCGACTGGAAAGCGCAGACTCTCTTTCTGAAAACAAGCGTTAAGTATCCAAGTTCCAACCCGATCTGGACAGTTATGGGAACAAGCCAGATATGGGGTGTTCCATATTCGCTGGTAGCCAAGGATGTTGCTGGCCCTCTGACAAAGCTTGGCATAGCGGGAACGACATCACTTATGGACGAAGCCTTGTTCGAAGTGAAGAATAAAGCAGGCAATATTGTCTTTGCCGTATATAATGAAGGAGTCAGAGCCTATGTCGGTAATGGTGATGCAAAAGGAGTGAAAGGAGGCTTTGCTGTTGGAGGTTATGACGGAACAAAGGGAACACATGACCTGCTTTTGGTGAACAGCGACAGTGTAAGGATGTATATTGACAGTGATCCAACGACAAAGGGCGTTAAGGGCGGATTTGCAGTTGGAGGATATGATATGACAAAAGGTATTGTTTCGAACTATCTGAATGTATCAATAGATTCGAACAAGGTTATTAATCCTGCTCAGAACCGGATACTCTGGTACCCCCAGAAGAATGCTTTCCTAACGGGCAAAGTCTTAGTCGAAAATCGTGATAGTGTCGGTATCAATTCGTTTGCAAGCGGATTCCAGTCCAAAGCAAAAGGCGACTGGTCGCAGGCGCTTGGATTTGTAAGTATTGCCAGAGGCAATTACTCCACATCAATAGGTAAGAACAGTATTGCATCCGGTAATAGTTCTTTTGCATTTGGAGACCAGGCAAAAGCAACAGGACTCAGTTCTTATGCTTTTGGAACCAGAGCAAAAGCCATTGGTAACCTGAGTTTTGCTCTTGGATCTGTAGGTGTGGATCAGGACAGTAAGTCAACCGGACCGACAATTGCTTCAGGTTATGGTGCATTTGCCCTTGGCTTTGGTTCAGTCTCTTCAGCACAGGGTGCCTTCTCTTTTGGCGTTCAGGATACAGCTTCAGGACCCTTCTCACTTGCAATGGGTTATCTGACAAGGGCAAAAGGATGGTTTTCTACGACGATTGGTTTTGGAAGCATGGTTGAATCCGCAGGCACGAATGGATTGGCAACAGGTTTTTTTACCAAATCAGGTAACTGGTTTGCCTCTTCATTCGGAGACGAAACTTATGCAAGCGGGCATACTTCCTTTGCAACAGGGTTTAAGAGTGTTGCGAGCGGCCAGCTGTCATCCACATTTGGTGATCAGACAATCTCCCAGTCATATGGATCAGTGGCAATAGGGAAATGCAATGTTTCTTCCGGCAGTGCTACTTCATGGGTATCGACAGATCCGATCTTTGCAATCGGAAATGGTTCTTCGGCATCAGCAAGGTCAAATGCAATGACGGTTTATAAGAATGGGAACGCCGATCTTGCTGGCAGCATTAACCTTAATAACGGTATCTTGGGAAGGGCTCTTTTTGTTGATGGTGCAGAGGCTCTATGGTATGGTAACAATGGCAGCGGCAACTGTTTCAGCTGGGGTTATAACGGATTATATAACGTTTTTGCAACAAAGATGGCAATTGGAACACTCGCCACTCCTGGCTCTTATATGCTTTATGTAAACGGAAATGCATATTCTTCTGGAACATGGCTTGGTTCAGATATAAGGTGGAAAAAGGATATTAATGACCTTGGCAGTGTGATAGATAAAGTCAACCTTTTGACTGGAGTTACTTATGAATGGAGGAGGGACGAATTTCCGGAGAAGAATTTTGATCAGGGAACCCAGATCGGTCTCATAGCACAGGATGTCGAGAAAATTTTTCCTGAGCTGGTCAGAACAGATGATAATGGATATAAAGCTGTCTCTTACGATAAACTTTCTGTCATTCTTCTTGAGGGAATAAAAGAGCAGCAGAAGCAGATAAAATCACAGCAGGAGCAGATTGATAAGCTTGAGGAAATGGTCGGCAAGATACAGGCTAAGCTTGATAATTCAGCCGTGAATAAATAGGCAGCTGAGTTTATCAGAAGGATTGTTTAGCAATGCCCGCAATGACTCCCCGATAACCAGCTACTGCCGCGGAACGGAACGTCTGAACCCGCTTACATTGAGATCGGGATCGTGGTTCGGATCATAGGACGCATCACCCGAATAAATGATGTCGCCTGATGAGTTGACCCATCTGTTCTTCCAGTTATCAGTGTCTGTCTCAATTTTTCCGCTAAATGGATTTTTATATTCATTCTGCCCGGTAAGTGTAAGGTACATATCCTTATTTATTTCTGAATTTGTTCGCTGCTTGTCATCATTTATTTCCTTATCCATCTGCTGAAGCTCCTGCTGGGTAAGATTAATAAGTCCCGATCGCTGTCTTTGTCCGTTAGCTTCTCCGGCAATCCAGCTCATGCTCCATATCCCGGAGTTCTGTATGACCTCAAGCACCGGCTCCCACCCGGCAAGTTCGTTTTCCGGAGCGCGGATCAGCATAGTTTCACGATTCTTCCAGAGACCGCCGCCATTCATTCCATAGTCTTCAATAACTGTAATCATTCTTTCCATATAGCTCTTGCCGTTTTCCTGGTAGGTGAACTCTATGAGCACTGCCTGGTAAGACATATTTGTGACTGTTTTCACTGCAGGATCAACCAGTGCATTGTACCTGGCAACCATGCCCGGTAAAGGTTTTGTAACTTTTACATTTACGTTTGTAGCGGCCGGATGTGCGTAGGGTACGGCAACCTGGAGCATGAAAGAAACAGGATCCCTCTTACGCCTGACCAGACAATTATTAAATACTGCTCCTTCCCGGTTGCCCCATGCATTCTTCTGGTCGATACAAAGCATATCGGGAAGCCATCTGATCATCACGCTTCCGGCAGCATCTTTTTTAACGCTCATGTCAAACTTACATTCAACCATATTATTTGCACCTGCTATATTTGCATCAAGGAGCCGGAGAGCTCCACCTTCGACAATCCATCCTTTTGGAACTAACAAGCTGAATGCATTCTCCTTGGGTTCGTTCATCCTGTGGAATAGAATTCCGTTTTTCTGGCTGAAAGCTGTAAAGAAAATTCCTGATAGTAAAACAGAAAGCAGAAGACCTTTCATATATCCTGGTTTGGTTAATATCCTTTCTTACATCCACCTGGCCTCTCCCGCTTTGCAGGACAGGCTCTCAAAGGGGGAGATAATGTTTTGCACCTTTGCGCCGTTATGCCGTTGCGCCTATCTGTCAATCGCACCCGATCCTATTACCTCATCCCCCTCATACCATGCTGCAAACTGACCGGGAGCGATACCTCTCTGCAATTTACTGAAAATAATATAGATACCCTCTTTCTTCCTGTAGAGTCTTGCTTTCTGGAGAGGCTGACGATACCTGATCCTTACCGTATATTCGCGGATTTCTCCTTCAGCCATTTCAATATCAGTCCTGATCCAGTGTATCTCATCATTTCTTACCAGCAATCCCTTCCTGTAAAGTCCCGGATGTGACTGGCCCTCCCCGACATAGAGAATATTCTTTTCAACATCGATGCCAATAACAAACAGAGGTTTTTCATAACCTCCGACATTTATTCCTTTCCTCTGGCCGATTGTAAAAAAGTGAGCTCCGTTATGTGTCCCGATGATCTTTCCGTGTGAAGGATCATATCTGACAGGATCAGTCAATTCAGAAAGTAAATCATCCGGCACATTCTTTTCAGACAAAACCCCTTCAACCCCTTCAACCTTTTCAACACTTTCAACCTTTTCAACGCCTTCAACAATCTCAACAATATTCCCTTTTTTCGCTTCCAGCTTCTGCTGCAGGAAGGTAGGCAGATGAACTTTCCCGACAAAACAAATTCCCTGGGAATCTTTCCGGGTTGCGGTTGGCAATTCGAGCCTTTCTGCTATTTTGCGGACTTCCGGTTTGGTCATCTCACCGATAGGGAAAAGGGAATAGGCAAGCTGTTCCTGGCTCACCTGGCAAAGAAAATAGCTCTGATCCTTATTATCATCTTTTCCTGCCAGCAGTCTGTAGATAAGTGTATTATTGACACTTATAATTTCTTTTCTGCAATAGTGTCCTGTCGCAACAAAATCGCCGCCAAGCTTCCTTGCCTCTTCGGCAAACGAATCAAATTTTATCTCCCTGTTGCAGAGAACATCTGGATTTGGTGTACGTCCTTTTTCATACTCGGAAAACATATAGTCAATGACTCTTTTCCTGTATGGTTCGCTGAGGTCGACAAAATGAAACGGTATGTCCAGCTTCTTTGCTACCATCCCGGCAAACATGAGATCATCTTCCCAGTGACAGTCACTCTGGAGCAGTCCTGTTGTATCGTGCCAGTTCCTCATGAAAAGGCCTTCAACATCGTAGCCCTGATCCTTGAGAACCCATGCTGCAACACTGGAGTCAACACCGCCTGACAGGCCGATAATAACTTTCTTTTTCACAGCCGCAAAGATAGTAAAAATCGGTACCTTTAACCCCATGGAACATGGTACCCTCACTATATACAGCGCATCGGCAGGATCGGGCAAGACTTTCAAACTTGCAGGCATTTACCTGGCACACCTCTTCAGGTCAAAATACAATTACAGGAAGATCCTTGCAGTGACTTTTACCAATAAAGCCACAGCCGAAATGAAGAGCCGCATTCTCGATCAGCTTTACAGTATAGCTTCCGGAGGCAAATCCGATTACCTGCCTGGCCTGGTAAAGGAGAGCGGAAAAAGCGAGGATATCCTTAGAAAAGAAGCCAAAGAGATCCTATTTACAATTCTTCATGACTTTTCACGCTTCTCTGTCTGCACGATTGACGCTTTCTTCCAGAAAGTAATCCGTTCGTTTGCCAGGGAAACAGGACTTCATTCCGGATTTAATGTTGAACTGGACCATAGCATAATTCTTTCATCTGCCGTCGATGAAATGATTGAATCCTCGTCTGACGACCATGAGCTTGAAGGATGGCTGAACACTTATGTGATGGCTAATCTTGATGAGGAGAAGAGCTGGAATCTGAAGGGTGCGATAATGAAGCTTTCTGAAGAGCTTTTCAGGGAAAAATTCAAAATTCTTTCAGTTGATGAGATATCACACCTCAGCAATAAGGAATTTCTGCACCGATACATTGATAAGCTGAAGTCTGTAAAGCATAATTATGAAACAAATCTGGTAGCTCTTGGGAAAGACGCGCTGAAATTATTCAGCGATTTTGGACTGACCGATGAGATGTTTTATTACAAAAGCAGCGGAATTCCCGGTTTTATCAGGAACCTGGCGCGTGGGAAAGCGGCTGAGCCAAATAGTTATGTGAGCAGGATTGAAAGCGATCCGCCAAAATGGTCATCAGGAAAAATGAGCCCTCTGCTTCAGGGTGCTCTTGATGGTGGCTTTGAAAAAATGATCAGAAGTATCCTGTTATATATTCGTGAAAACAAAATTCAATATAAAAGTTCAATTGCTGTTCTTTCAAACATCTATGCCCTTGGGATCCTTTCAGATGTTCTCCGGAAGGTGCATGACGTTACAACGGCTGAAAACAGTTTCCTGATATCTGATGCCGGAGAACTTTTAAGTCTAATTACGAGTGGCGACCAGGCTCCCTTCATCTATGAGAAGATCGGCAACAGGTTTGAGAATTTTATGATAGATGAGTTCCAGGATACCTCCATTCTCCAGTGGAGCAACTTCTACCCGCTAATCCTGAACAGCATGGGAGAAGGAAATGATAACCTTGTAGTAGGTGATGTAAAGCAATCTATTTACCGGTTCAGGAACAGCGACTGGCATATCCTGGGAAAGATGCAGGAAGAGCTTGTTGACAATAAAAGAATCCTGAGCGAACCGCTCTCAAAGAACTGGAGAAGCCGTTCAAATATAATCAGGTTCAATAATTCACTCTTCACCATTATCCCAGAGATTATCGATAATACATTCTCTGCCAGTCCCGGTACCATTAAATTCAGCAAACTCTATTCTGAAGCTGCGCAGGAGGATCACGGGAAGGAGTCCGGAGGCTATGTAAGGCTAGAATTTATTGATGATGAGAAGAAAAATGAAGAAGCGGCATCAGTAGAAAGTTCAGCTGAGATACCAAAGAAATGGAAAGATATCGTGCTTGACAGGATACCCGGCATAATTGAATCTCTGCAGGATAAGGGATACAGCGCCTCCGATATCGGGATACTTGTGAGAACCGCAAGGGAGGGCGCAGCAGTTCTTGAAAAAATGATTGATTATGGGAATAAAGCTTCAGGCACCTATAATTATAATATTGTATCAAATGATTCTTTAACTCTGTCAAATTCACATGCCATTACTTTCATAATTGCTGTTCTGAAAGTGATAGACAACCATGATGATATGATCAGCAGGGCCGAGATGGTCAGGTTTTACCACCTTGCAAAAGGAGACAAAGACTCAGAATCATTTCCGCTCTTCCGTGATATGCTGGCAGGCAGTTCTGATACAGGTCTGCCTGAAGGTTCTGATATATTTCTGGAGAAAGCAGCGAAAATGCCGCTGTTTGAAGCTACTGAAAACATCATTTCATTTTTCGGCATTGGCAGTTATTCATGGAATGTATCTTACCTGAATACNNGGCAGGACAAAGTCTGTGGTCCTTCCTCCCAACCAGGATGCTGCAAAAGTTTTTACGATCCATAAATCCAAAGGCCTTGAATTCCCGGTGGTTATAGCACCATTCCTCTCATGGCATACAGACCATGAACCTACTAAACAACCAATAATCTGGGTTAAGCCGGAGACAGATCCTTTTAACGAACTTGGCATTGTCCCGTTGCGATACAGCGATAAACTCCTTGATACTGTTTTTGCTGATGATTACAGGGAAGAAAATTATTCAGCTTGTCTGGATAATGTCAATCTGTTATATGTAGCAATGACGAGAGCCATTGATGCAATTTACGGATTTGTCCCAAACACTCCGGGCTCATCCGGCGGCATTGCAAAAATCATTAAAGAGGCTGTAGTGACGGACAAAAACCCTGCTGGTGAAAAAGGATTCGCTCTTTTAGGGAA
This sequence comes from Bacteroidales bacterium, assembly GCA_003152835.1. Taxonomy (GTDB): domain Bacteria; phylum Bacteroidota; class Bacteroidia; order Bacteroidales; family VadinHA17; genus LD21. The sequence continues at coordinate 18,786 of PMBC01000074.1, forward strand.
ATATGATGCTGAGAAAAAAGTATTTGAACTTGGTTCAATTCCTGAAAAGCAAGGCAGGAGAGAAAGGAGCGCCGATATCGTTTCAACTGAGTATATCGTTTGCCGCAGGCCGGATTCACTGCGGCTGAAGCTTCATGGTGAAAATTATTTTTCTTCCGGGAATGAGGAGGTCAGGAAGAAGATAAACTACGGGAAGCTCATGCATGAGGTATTTGAAAAAATCGACAGCATCAATGATATTGCAACAGGCGTTCAGACCCTCGTTATGGAAGGAAAGATCAGTGAAGCGGATTCACCTTATCTTATCGAAAAAATGAACTCATTGTTATCAGTTTCACCTATATCAGATTGGTTCAGGCCCGGTATAAAAGTAATGAAGGAGGCAGAAATACTTATGCCATCAGGTTATACAAGAAGACCTGACAGGATAATAATAGTTGACGGGGAAGTTGTTATAATTGATTTTAAATTCGGGGAGGAAAAGGAACATTATTTCAGACAGGTTGAGGAATATCGGGATCTGATGGGTGAGATGGGATATAAGGATATTAATGCCTTCATATGGTACGTTGAAAAGAATAAAATTGTTAAAGTCTGATGAACCCTGCCAGTGTTAATAAATCGGTATTCCCGTGGGGACATGAACGGCGATTCAATGCATATTCCAATTACTTCAGGGGTTTATATGGCAACAGGGTTCAGAAGCTTTCCATAGATGCCGGGTTCACTTGCCCAAACCGTGACGGATCAAAAGGTATTGGAGGATGCACTTACTGCAGCAATGATGCATTTAATCCGTCGTACTGTGAGCCTGCAAAGTCAGTCACACAACAGATTGAGGAGGGGATAAGCTTTCACATGAGAAGATATCGCCGGGCTGATAAATATCTTGCTTATTTCCAGGCATTTTCAAATACTTATGCCCCGCTTGAAACTCTTAAGAAGTTATATGAAGAGGCGCTCGCTTATCCCGGTGTAATCGGACTGGTGATCGGCACTCGTCCAGACTGTGTTGACGAGGAGAAGCTTCAATACTTCAAAGTACTATCCGGCGGATACTACCTTGCATTGGAATATGGCATTGAATCGTGCTACAATAAAACGCTGAAGAGGATCAACCGGGGACATACATTTGAAGAGGCTGAGAAAGTAGTCAGAGACACTGCAGCACTTGGGATCAATACAGGAGCGCATTTCATCCTCGGTCTTCCCGGTGAGTCAAGGGAAGAGATGCTGGCAGAAGCTGATATTATTTCAGGACTTCCGCTGTCTACGGTAAAATTCCATCAGCTTCAGATAATCAGGGGAACAATGATGGAACAGGAGTACCGTGAGAATCCTGAAGCTTTTCAGCTATTTACATGGGATGAGTACCTCGGTTTCTTCATTAAATTCCTTGAACGTCTTAACCCTTCAATAGTTGTCGAACGATTTACAGGTGAGGCACCGCCGCGTTTTCTTACCGGTCCCGGCTGGGGGAAAAAGAGAACGGATCAGATTGTGAACCTGATTGAAAAACGCCTTGAAGAACTTGATACCTGGCAGGGAAGACTCTATACACCATAGTAATGATTTTCAAAAAAAATTGATGATTGCATGATAGCACGATAGCACGATCTATATGGAATATTTCCTCGAACGCATAGCAAAATCGCTTTTTTCTGAATTTGGAGACAAGACTGCAGAGCATTGTATTGTTTTCCCTAACAGGAGGGCAGGCCTCTTCTTCATTAAATACCTTGCTGCAGAGCTCAAAAAGCCTGTATGGTCACCTTCGATCATGACTATCAACGATCTCTTCCGGACATTCTCAAAACTTCGGCCTGCTGAGAATGAAGTACTGCTTTTTGAACTTTACAGGATTTACCGTTCATTGAATAAGAATGCCGAAAGCTTTGATGAATTTTATTTCTGGGGCGATATGCTTCTTAATGATTTTGATGATGCGGACAAATATCTTGTGGATGCTTCAAAACTATTTAAAAATGTAAGCGATTTAAAGAAGATCGATCAGCAGTTCGGAGGACTTACTGATGAGCAGGCAGAGATCATAAAACGGTTCTGGACCAATTTTAATCCAGACAGGATGACTGATGAAAAGTCAAAATTCATCAGTATCTGGGCCATACTTAGTGACCTGTAT
>PMBC01000074.1:20958-44408 GCA_003152835.1 Bacteroidales bacterium
GCCCGTTTTTACTGGGATTACGACAATTCATATTTAAAAGCCGGACAATTTAATTCTGCGGGATATTTCCTGCGCGATAATATTGCTATTCTTGGAAACGATATGCCTGATGACTGGAGCTATAACACTTTTCTTTCAGGGGATCCGGGAGGGGCAAAGCGCCAGGTAATTGAAACATCGTCGGATGTTGCACAGGTAAAGCTTATCCCCGAACTGATCAGAAAAATTCAGGGTCTTGGACCAGACAATGCCCATGAGACAGCAGTGGTGCTTGCTGATGAGAATCTTCTGATGCCTGTTCTTTCAAGCCTTCCTCCTGAAGTTCCAGATGTCAATATAACAATGGGGTACCCGATGCGGCAGACGACGGTATTTTCACTGGTTGAGCAACTTCTTGAATTGCAGCGTAATTCCAGAACCGGCGAAGGCGTAACCTTTTTCTGGTATATGGATGTTCTCAGGATAATGAAAAACAGCCTTATCGCCGGAATGCCGGATGAACACGACCTGGAGATAATCAGGGAGATAAATGAAAAAAACCTTTTAATGGTTCCGGAACATTTCTTTGCCGGTAAGGGAATCGCTGAAAAGGTTTTCAGAAAACTCTCAACCCCTGCCTTGTTGTCAGATTATATCAGGGAGATATTATCTATGATAGTTGCAGATAATTCACTCGCCGGCAGCGATAATTCATCTGGCCTGCTCCCGGTAAATATCAGGAATGAGTTCATCTACAGGGTTGTACTGGCAATAAACAGGATTGATAACGTTATTAAGACTTCTGATATCAGCTTTACAACAGATACATGGGGAAGGATACTTGACAGGCTTTTACGGATGCAGTCAGTGCCATTTTCCGGAGAACCGCTATCCGGGATCCAGGTTATGGGCATTCTTGAAACCCGTGCCCTGGATTTTAAAAACCTGATAATCGTATCAGTCAACGAAGGATTGCTTCCCTCGGTCACCGCATCATCATCATTTATACCTTTTGGCCTTCGCGAAGCCTTTGGTCTGCCCTCGGTCAATCACCAGGAATCGATTTATGCTTACCATTTCTACAGGCTGCTCCACAGGGCAGAGAATGTAACATTCATCTTTAACTCAAACAGCGAAGGATTGAGAAGCGGGGAGATAAGCAGATTCCTTCAGCAAATGAAGTATGACCCTGCGCTTAAACCGGAATTCAGGAATTTAAGCTTCGAAATAAGCAATCCTTCCGCTATTGGCACTGTGGTAGAAAGAACTGCAGAGCATAACAGGAGGCTTTATGCAAGGTTTTCCGCTGAAAATGATAAGAACAGACTTTCTCCATCTGCGATCAATACATGGCTGAATTGCAGGATGAGATTCTATTACAGATACGTGAACGATCTGAAAGAGCCTGAAAAGATATCCGGTGAAATTGATCCTGCAATGCTGGGCACACTTCTGCATGAAGTTATGAAGGACATTTACTCCGGTTATATCGGGAAAGTCATTGATGCTGCAAAAATTAATTCAATTTCAACTGACAGGGCCGGCCTTTCTCAACTGATAATAAAAGCGATCAACATTCAATTTAACAGGAAGAATGGATCGGTTGTAGCAATTAATGAGCTGATAGTCAGAAATGTATTGCTTATTTTTATTTCAAGGATTCTTGAACTTGACAGTAAAGCAGCTCCGTTCAGGATAGCAGCTCTTGAGAAACCTGTCAGGTTCAGGATGCCACTTAATAATGACGGAGTAAAATCTGAAATTTGGACAGGAGGGACTATTGACCGCATTGACATAAAGGACGGAGTGACCAGGATAGTGGATTACAAGACGGGTAAGGTTTCAGACTCTGTAAAAGAAATCGGAGAACTTTTCAAGGAAGACAGGGTAAAGGATTCGGACGGATGGTTGCAGACATTGCTTTATTGTGAAGGCTACCTTAGCCTGGAACCTGCTGCAAGGGTACGGCCATCAATTTATAAGATAAAGAGTATCCCGGGTGAGCAGGTAAACGATCACCTTGTTATTAAACCTGCTGGAAAAGATGGCATCGGAGTTGATGATTATAGTACAGTAAGGCAGGAGTTTATGCAGGGTCTGAGGTCAGTGGCTGAGATAATTCTTGGCAGCAATGAGCCGTTCATTATGACAAATGATTTGTGGAGCAAATGCTCATATTGTCCATACCGGGTTTTATGCAAGAGGTAGAAAACTGAACAGGCAGATCGTTTTTTTTAGTAATTTGGTATCAATTTATAAAATTCCGCAAAATGACATCAGGGTATATCACTTACCAGGTTGAGCTTAAAAACGTCAAATTTGTTGCCGATGACGGAAGAACGTGCGCACGAACTGCTATCATAACCTTTTATAATGCCACCGGGAAAGAGATCAATTCTGAATTATTTGGAGCAATTGAGCTGAACTCTGTTTTTGATATGATAAAGGAAGGGAAAGAGATCAACCTTAATAATTTTTATGTCTCTGAATTCTCAATGGCTTCTTACCGGCTAAATAATAATATAGAAAAAAAGAAACTTGTACAGATAAACGGGTTCTCTGCGCAGAATACATTTTTTGAGGCTAAGATTTGTAATGATTTCTCGTATATCTCCTTCGCTGATGGAGATATAAATTTCGAAGGATCGCATTTTGCAAACGGGAAAGTTATTTTCAACGGGTCAGAATTCGGAACGGGGAATGTGATATTTTCCAACACTTTTTTCAGGGATGGGAACATTGAGTTTACCGGTACTTCCTATGGTGAAGGTGATTTTCTTTTTAAAAATGCTGTCGTGATGAATGGCATTAAGGACTTTCAGGATATCCAGTTCGGGAACGGTGAAGTCAGTTTTGCCAATACAGAATTTAACCACGGCGAACTCCTTTTTATCAACACCAGGTTTAACAGCGGCAAATTCAATTTTAAGGTTACCAGGATAGGGGGAGGCAAGGTCGATTTTCATTATTCCGTTTTCGGTAATTGCGAAATAATGTTTGAAAGAACAGAATTTGGTAACAGCAGAGTGGATTTCAGAACTGTTGACTTCGGATCAGGCAGAATAAACTTCAACCGGTCAGTCTTCGGAAACGGGGAGGTCAATTTCGAAGGTGCCTCCAGTAAAGCTGGTAAGGTACAATTCAAAAAGTCGGAGATGGGATACGGACCTAAAAACTTCAATCTCATGGAGATGGAAGATACTGAAATAAGCTTTGAGCGTACCGAATTTGGTGATGGTGATGTTACTTTCTATGGATCAAAATTACATACGATTTCTCTCAAATCATGCCATCTTGATCATTATTTTGACCTGAGGCTGGCCAAAGCTGAACTGCTCGATATCTCTGACACTATCGTCAGGGATATTGTCGACCTTGAACCTTATGATTTTCCTGTCGATATAAAAGTGCTTGATATGTCGGGAATGAGGCTGATCGGGAAATTATATATAGACTGGACCAATAACAAGTGCAAAGAGGTCATTATGAACCAGGCGGGAACAACCCTCCGTCAGAAAGCAGAGCAGTTCAGGATCCTTAAGGAGAATTTCAGCAGCACGGGTAAATACTCCGATGAAGACGAATCCTATATTATGTTTAAACGTTATGAGGCAAAATCATGGCTTACCAAACAGGCAGAAAAAGGAGGTCTAATAAAGGTTCTGAGCTATATTCCTCATTTTTTCAAATGGTTCATCTTTGATGCTATGGGTTCATATGCCACTAATCCTGCAAGAGTTCTTGTATCGATGGTTTGCGGATACGTTCTATTCAGTCTTATTTATGTTCTGCTGATACAGATTACTGATTCAGATATAATTTCTGGAACATCTGACCAGCTTGGTGTCGTAGCAAGGTCGTTTTATCACAGTGCAGTAACTTTTTTTACAATAGGATATGGTGATTTTTATCCGCATAAAGGAGCCCGGATCGTATCAGCATTGGAAGGGTTTACAGGAGTTTTCCTTATGTCCTACTTTACAGTAGCTTTTGTGCGCAAAATGCTCAGATAGAATTTATTTCTCCATTTCACGCTGCAGAGCCGCCATTTTAATAGCAGTCACAGCAGCTTCATCACCTTTGTTTCCGTATCTGCCGCCAGCCCTTTCAAGGGCCTGCTGATGATCTTCGGTTGTCAGAACCCCGAAAATAAAAGGTATATTGTAATCGAGGTTGAGCTGGGTAATCCCCTGCGTCACACTCTGGCAGATATACTTAAAATGCGGTGTTTCACCCCTGATGACACAACCAAGGCAGATCACTCCGTCAAGATCGTCGTATTCAGCAAGGAATTGCGCTCCCAGAGTAAGTTCAAAGCTTCCCGGCACGTGCTTTACAATTATATCCTTACCGGAGACTCCGTGTTTCTTCAGGGTTTTTTGTGCGCTTTTCAGAAGGGCAGATGTAATATCGTTATTCCAGTCGGACACAACAATCCCGAACCTCATTTTACCGGCATCCGGGACTGACTCCGGATCGTATGATGATAAGTTCCTTGTTGCCATTCTACTTGATCAGAAGCTTAACTCTTGCAATGTATTTGTCGATTTGCAGACCCTCGGTGCTTTCCGGGTATTCATTTTGAATCCTTTCATACATCTTAAGGGCTTCGGTATACTGTTTGTTGAGTTCATATATTTCGCCCGCCTTCATCAGGAAGACGGGAGTGTTGAACGAATTGGACCCAAGGTCAGCTGCCTCAATATATTTTGCAACTCCCTTTTGCATATCACCCAGTTCAACATAAGCATCGCCTGTGGCTCCTAATGCAAGCGATCCGATAACTTTATCCTTTTTGGAATACTTTGTCAGGAAATCAATGGCATCCTGGTACTGTCCAATGTGAAGATAGCATATGCCTGCGCTGTATAGCGCCAGGTTCCCGGCAGAAGTAAACTTGTAATCTTTTGCTATATCAAGAAATCCCAGATAGTTTCCGTCACCATTCAGAGCGAGCTTTAAAGAGTCTGTCTCAAGATATTTCTGAGCCTGGTACATCTGTGACTGAGCTTCGTCACTTCTCTTGTTCAGGTATATTTTTGCAAGCCAGAATAATCCGACGATTACTATAATACCTGCCAGTACATATATGAGTGATCTGTAATTCTGTTCCAGGAACTGCTCGGTTTTTGTCAGAGTCTGCTCGACATTCTTAATGCTCTTCGGATTGTTATCCGTTGTATTCTTTGCCATAATCTTAACTTCAGATTTTTACCACCGCAAAAGTAATTTTTTTCAGGCTATTTTAAAATAATTAATCAAAAAAAGGGAAATAAAGCACCTGCGATGGATAAAATTGATTCTCATCCGCGTAAATTTCCTTATTCAGCATGCCATTCTTTTTTTAACTTTATACCCGGATAACAATGTTGATTTTTAACAAATTCTTATAAATAATATATCTCTGCACCCTTATGCCTTTGTGCCCTTTCGCCTTTATACCCTTACACCCTTACGCCTTTATGCCCTTGATTATGTACCTTAAAAAACTTTCACTTATCAATTTTAAAAACTATGAGGAGACGGAGCTGGAATTCTCTCCTAAAATAAACTCTCTTGTCGGCAACAACGGTGTAGGGAAGACAAATATTCTTGACGCTATCCATTACCTGTCGCTTACAAAAAGCTTTTTCAATAATATTGACAGTATCAATATCAGGCATGGAGAGGATTATTTCATCATTAACGGGACATTCATGAGGAATGATGATGAGGATCAGATATACTGTGCTTTCCAGAAGCAAAAACAAAAAGTATTGAAGAAGAACAGCAAGGAGTATCAAAAGCTTTCCGACCATGTAGGCAAATATCCGGTTGTAATGATCTCACCGGCTGACAACGCATTGATTTCAGAAGGCAGCGAAGAGCGCCGGCGGTTTCTGAATAAGATAATAAGCCAGTATAATCCAGAATATCTCGATTCAGTTCTGAAGTACAGCAAGGCTCTTCAGAACAGAAACAGGCTTCTCAAAGACTTTAAGGCATCTGGAAAATTTGACAATGATGCTCTGACAATCTGGGATTCACAACTGGTAAAATATGGAACCTATGTGTACCATGAAAGAGAACAGCTTGTTAATGAGCTTATTCCTGTTTTCCAGGAGAACTATTCAATGATCTCTTCAGGCAAGGAGAGCGTGAAGTTATCTTACAGGTCACATCTTTCGGAAGGCGATTTCGCTGAAGCTCTTTCGAATTCCGTTGCAAAGGACCGGTTCCTTGAGTATACAACAATTGGTATTCACAAGGACGACCTGTTACTTGAAATGAACGGGCATAGCGTAAAATCACTCGGGTCACAGGGTCAGCAAAAATCATACCTTGTGGCGCTTAAACTGGCAAAGTTTGAATATATCAGGCAGAAATCCGGTATATCGCCAATCCTGCTCCTTGATGATATCTTTGACAAATTTGATGCTGGCAGGGTAGAACAGATAATCAGGCTGGTAGGAAATCATAGATTCGGACAGATATTCATGACAGACACTCACCAGAGCCGTCTGCACGAAATACTCTCATCGCATAATACGCAATACAAGCTTTTCAGGATCAGCAATAACTGCGCTGAAGAGGTTATCCAGAATGGAGATGCTTCAAAATGAGGAGAAGCAAAACCATATCGCTCGCTGAAGCCATAAAGGATTATGTAAGGGAAATGAATATGGAGGGCAAACTGAATGAAATTGGCCTGATCAATTCATGGGAAGAGATAGTCGGCAAGGCAATTTCATCGCGAACCTCGAAAATTTATATAAGGGATCATGTTTTATATATAAATCTTAATTCATCTGTTGTCAGGAATGAATTGCTCATGCTCAGACAGGAGCTGATTGAAAAACTTAATCAGAAAGCCGGAACAGAAGTGATCAGGGATATTGTACTTAAATAATTTCCCGCATTGCTTCCAGGAAAGATAAAGTAGTTATAATCAGGTGATTTTATATTCTTTCCCTCTTATTGCAATTGTTTTTTTGATTTTCTTTTCTGATTCAAAGATGTATTCTTTATTATCGTAAGTTAACGATACCTTCTTATTTTCAGCTGCGATTAAAATACCGGTTGAATTTTCGCTCTGTACAATAAAATCGGCCAGCAGAAATGCTTTCTCAATACCGTCACCTCGTCCGAAATTCCAAACCTCATCAGGAAGTGCGAGTCGTTTATCATCATAGATTGACTGGTTTGGCATTTCTGCCAGCAATTTAAAAACTTCATGAGCCGACCTTCCTGCAAGTTCATTGAAGCATACAGGATTTCGCTCCATGGCTGCCTTTACAAATGGCAGCCAATCAATCCTGTCCATCAGCCTGCTTACGTAGATTGTCAGCAACGATACTTCTGATCTGCCTGAATGATTCACAATTTTATGAATGATATTGTCCCTTGAATCATCGGTTGTGATATGTGGTACATCGGTATTGATATAATTTCTTGATGCATCAGGGATATTAGGATCAATAGATATAAATGCAGCAAGGTCGATGAACATATCATGGATGCTCTTTTCCGGGATATGGCTGTTAGCTTTGATTATCAGATCTTCAATGACATCGAGACTTTTTCCAGGATTGCCATTTATAACCTCTTCAGCGTCGTTCAGCATTATTTTCCCGGGAAGGGGACTCATATGAAATTCATCACCTTCGATTTCGCCAATCAGTTGTGCACGGGTTTCGGGGGAAGCGTTAAACTTGCTGTTATGCTCATATTCAAACATTTTCTCAAGCAGGATATATCTTTTTTTCCCGGGGCAAACACATTCGAACTGGAACAGAGATTTGTATTTTGACTTAAACCGGAGAAAATTTATAAATATGTGATTTGTAAGATCTGTCAAAAGGAAATCATGCAGCTTCTCAGAAAAATACTCATAGGCTTTCCTGTCGATAGTAGCATCACTATAAATAGTATGAATGTAACCCGATATATGTGAGACAATTGTAACCTTTTCATTTTCAAGGGCTCTTCTTGCTTTTTCTGACAAGGAGGTCCCGTTGAACCACATGTTCTTGGTGACAATCCTCCTGTTGTTGGTTATCAGTCCATCTTTTTCTATAATGAAGTTCTGAGAGTGAAGCGGAGTTGCTATCAGAAATATTTTTTCGAGCGGTATTCTTCCAATAACAAACATTGCGGCAGCATAGAGGGCTGACAATGAAACACATTCACCACCTCCGGTAGAAAAATTCTCTTTATACCTGAAGGCGCACATAGCTTCAATTGTTTCTGTTTTCCAATAGGGAATAACATCAGAATTGAACTTATCAAGACCAAAATGCTTACGGATATCAATATCGAAATAATATTTATCGCCTTCATAGCCGAAAAGTGCATTTGACTGCCTCAGCACTTTCATATCAAAAAAATCCTTGAACCGGTCGATCTCCGCTGTTTTGGTAGTTAATCCCCAGGTCGAAAGGTCAAGGTTAAATACAAAGTTCTGAATGATGTATTGTTTGATCCTGTTAGCTTTATATGTAAAGCTTTTCTTTTCAATCTCACTAAACCACGGATCATTACGCCATTCCCACATCACAGGAGAAATGATATTGGCAAGCACCAGAGGATAGAATAGCTCCGGGAAAATGAAAATCTCCATGTCGGAAAGCGTGAAGGCAGATGAAAATTTTTCCAGGGTTTTCGGGTCGGAAAAATCAGCGGCAAATTTTGAATCCATAATTTTTTAACAATCCTGCAAAGCTATAACACAAAATGGGATTCAAAGTTCTGCAAGATGAAAAAAATTACTATAGAGCAAATAATAATTTGAAATTAAAAGGAGATTCTTCGCTTCACTGCGATCCGCTCAGAATCTTAAAATTTTAATTAGTCAGTAGTAATATATAATCACAAAAATCTTTCAGATGCAGTAAAGAAGAAATCTGCTTCCCGCGCGGCATTTTCATCACTATCAGAACCATGAACGGCATTCATCTGCACTGAAACGGCAAACATCTTCCTTATAGTGCCAGGTTCAGCTTTTGCCGGATCGGTTGCTCCAATCAGTTTTCTGAACTCCTCAACGGCATTTTCATGCTTTAAAACCATTACAAAAACTGGTCCGGAAATCATGAATTCGATGAGCCCTTCGAAAAACGGTTTTCCCTTATGCACAGAATAAAATGATTCTGCCTGGTTAGTCGTCAGACGAACCATTTTCATAGCCGAAATCTCGAATCCTGCTTCGTTCATCATTGCAAGGATAGGTCCCGTTTTTCCAGTACGGACTGCATTTGGCTTTATTATTGAGAAAGTGATATTTCCACCCATAGCCATCTTATTTTGTAATTTGAGTTCTGAATTTACCCTTAAGGAATATTGTTTATCTTTGGCCAGTTAAAATTAGAGCAAAGTAAGTGTTAGATTTATCCAAATATACAAAAGAATTAACAAAACTTTTCTCCTCATCAGAGAATATACTTTTAGTATGTCATATAAATCCTGATGGTGATGCAATTGGATCGCAGCTCGCATTATATCATTATCTCAGGGCTCAGGGGAGAAAGGTGGAAATGGTTGCCCCGAATAATCTGCAGGAGTTTTTAAAATGGATGGATGGCGCGAATAATATCCATATTTATATAAGGCAAAGAGATAAATGCAAAAAACTATTTGCTGATGCCGACCTTATTGTAATGCTGGATTTCAATCAGACCAACAGACTTGGTGAGGCTGAGGATCCTGTCATTTCATCTCCGGCGCGAAAAGTAATTATTGACCATCACCTTGAACCGGCAGATTTTTCAGGCCTGATGATTTCGGACCCCTCAAAATGTTCTACTTCCGAACTCGTTCATGAACTTATTACCTTAATAAACGATGGTCCCTTCATCAATAAACCTTATGCNNTCGATACGGGAATCGAGAAGGAAAAGATACTTAACCTTATTTATAATAACTTTTCTGCAGAGCGGATGAGACTTATGGGGTTTTCGCTTAATGAGAGAATGGTCATAATCCCTGAATATCAGGCCGCATATATCTTTCTTACGCGCAATGACCTGGCTGCATATAAGCATACTAAAGGCGATACAGAGGGTTTCGTAAATATGCCCCTGTCAATCAGCGGAATTATCTTTTCTACCCTGTTTATTGAAAAGGATGGTTTTATTAAACTTTCCTTCCGCTCCAAGGGGAAATTCCCCGTCAACGAATTTGCTGCGGAGTATTTTTCAGGCGGAGGCCATCTGAATGCCTCTGGAGGAGAGTATCCGGATACACTTGAAAACACTATCGGATATTTTAAAAAAGTACTGGCCGAGAATTTCGCCAGGTTCAACAAGTTTAGCTGAACATGGGATCAAGGTATCTTATACTGGCATTTTTCACCATGATCATTTCATCATGTAATTCTTCCCATGATAAGCCGAATCTTCAGCAGACTCCTGGGAAGAGTGAAATGGCTGATCTGAACAGGTACCTTATAAGAAAAGACAGGGAACTTATTCAGAGCTATATTGAAAGGAAGAACCTTAAAATGAAAGAGACTTCCTCCGGATTATGGTATCTTATTATTTCAGAAGGGACAGGAAAATATCTGACTGACAAGGATAAAGTGGAAATGGAATATGAGTGCTCCCTGCTTGACGGTACCTCTTGCTATTCTTCCAAAGAACTTGGACCGAAAGTGATAGTACTTGGAAAGACAAGCCTTGAGTCTGGACTTGACCAGGGATTGAGAATGCTTAAGCCAGGGGGTGAGGCATTGTTTATTTTGCCTCCGTTCATGGCCTATGGATTACCGGGTGATGGAAAGAAAATACCTTCAAGGGCTGTCATAGTTTACAGTGTCCGGATCAGGTAATAGCAGCAATAAAAAGGTGTTGAGTTCGTTAATTAATTAAATTTATAATAATGACAAAAGGAATTAATAGAATCGGGTTATCAGTAATTGCGGGGATTATCATAATTTCAATAAATTCCTGTAATCTGTCGAAAAAGTTTGAAAAGGAAGAGGAAGAAAAAATCCAGAGTTATCTTACAAGCCACCCCACCCTTGATTATGAAAAAAAGGCAAGCGGATTATATTACCTTGATGATTCAATAGGATCAGGACCTCAGGTAACTAAAGGTGATAGTGTATTTGTAATGTATACTGGATATTACATCTCCGAGACTAAATTCGGTTCAAATTACGGTACAACAGATACCCTTAAATTCAAAGCAGGGATTGGCCAGATGATTGCCGGATTTGACGAGGCTATTACTTATATGAAGGAAGGGAGCAAGTGCAAAATAGTCGTTCCTTCTTATCTTGCATACGGAACCTCCGGATATTATATGGCAGCATATACGCCTCTTCTATTCGATATTTTCCTCGTAAGATTATCTTCAAATTAAGGTTTAAGAAACTGGTTCACTGCAGGATAAAAACCACAAGCCTGTTTCTCAGATCAGGAATTTTTTTTCCCCAATCCAGAATACTCATTGTTTGAATTGATTCGGAGGGGAGACTGATATCGGCAGCGATGCATAGCAAGCTCTCTTTATTGCATATTCTGAGTATGCTTTCGAGCATTTTCTGGTTACGGTATGGTGTTTCAATAAATATCTGTGAAAACCCTTCGAGAGCCTTTCTTTCAAGTTCCTTAAGCTTTGATTCCCTTTCTGGCTGTTTTACCGGCAAATAACCGTTGAAAGTAAAATTCTGACCATTGAGTCCTGAAGAAGTAAGTGCCATAATAATGGAGGAGGGACCTGAAAGAGGTATGACCCTGATACCGCTCATGTGTGCAATCTTAATTAACCTGGCTCCCGGGTCTGCAATTCCCGGTAAGCCGGCTTCACTCATTAATCCCAAATCGAAACCTTCAAAACAAGGTTTCAGGAAATGGCTTATGTCCTCATCTCCGGTATGCTCATTCAGTACGTCAAAATGAGCCTCGTCAATCGGGAAGCCCTTGTCGATAAGTCTGAGGTACCTTCTTGCACTTCTTATCTCTTCAACTACAAAATACCTTATACTCCTGGTTATGGAGATTGCTTTAGAAGGTATCACATCGTTGTAATCATCTCCACCAAGGGTTACAGGTACCAGATAAATCTTACCGCTCACTTTTTTTGTTTACCAAATATAACTATTTAACTGCAATCAGTATTTAAATAAAAAACAAGATTGAGTTGGCATTTAATGAATTTTAATTTAGGTTTGTCGTGACAATATTTTAAATGTGAAGATAACATTTCTTGGCACAGGCACTTCTCAGGGCGTTCCTGTAATAGCTTGCGAATGTGACACATGCCTGTCAACGGATCCTCATGATAAAAGGCTCAGAACATCCCTTCTCCTTGAAACGGAAGAAGTAACCCTTCTTTTTGATGCAGGTCCCGATTTCCGTCAGCAGATGCTAAGGGAGAAAGTGAAAAAGCTTGATGCGATTATTATTACTCATGAGCATAAAGATCACATAGCAGGAATGGATGATGTGCGGGCATTTAATTACAAAAGCCAGGATGCAATTGATATTTATACTGAGGAGAGAGTTCAGAAAGCTATTAAGCGCGAGTTTTCGTATGTGTTTGCAGAGCGCCAGTACCCCGGGATTCCAAAAATGAGGTTGAACACGATTAATGATTTTAGTTTCAACATCAGGGGAATTGACATAATTCCAATCAGGGTTCGTCATATGAACCTGGAAATATATGGATTTCGTATAGGTAATTTTGCATATATCACAGATGCAAGCTATATTCCTGAATCAAGCAAGGAAAAACTGATTGGCGTGAAATACCTTGTTATTAATGCCCTGAGGAAGGAAAAACACATTTCACATTTCAGTCTTCGGGAGGCGATTAACGTTATTAAGGAAATCTCGCCCAGGAAGGCATTTATTACACATATCAGTCATCAGATGGGACTTGCCAAAAATGTTTCAGAAGAATTACCGGCTGGAATAATGTTAGCTTATGACGGGTTGTCAATGGTACTGGATGAGTGAAGAGGTCAGCTTATTTTTTCTTAAAGTTTTTAGTAAGCTTTTTCTGATATCCGAGTGAAAAATAATATTTATTCCTGCCAAGGGTAGATGTATTTACTTTTGAGGCCTGCTTTTTCTTTTCAAGCCATGGGTTCTTTTTCACCGGGGCACAGGCTATAAAAGCTGCAACAAGCATAAACATCAGGAGGCACCTTAATATTTTGGCAGATTTTGGCATTTAGCTTAATGCTTTGGATTCACCTTTAAAAATACAAAATATTTAATTATAAAAAAAATTGAAAGAACATTCATGAAGGAACAACATTTCCATCTCATTAACAATTTTTTAAATAATCATTATGTTATATCTTGCAGAATACATCTGTTATACGGTTATTGAGGTTAATTTGTTTATCAAAATGCAATAAAACTGAACATAATTATGACCTATTATAATATAAATGTGTTAAATGCTATAAGAAAAGCAGCACTTTTTTCATTGCTCATCGTGCCAATTATTGATAAAGTAGCTGATGCACAGTCGCTTCAAAAAATCAGTATTTCCACTGAAAACGGATTAAGAGCAAAAAGCATTATCCTTTCTGACAGTACCATTCTAAATCTTTCCCAGGAAAAACCGCTGTTCAGTTTTGTGGCTGATGGCAAGACTTACAGCACGAATGACATAAATGCTGTAAGTGAAAATGGCAGTTACATCATGAATGCAGGCAATAAGATCAGGATCCAGTTCATCCCCTCCGTTCAGTCTTCAGGAGAATGGTCAGGTATTATCCAGTTTGAAAATTCAGGTAAGGATACAATTTCAATTAGTAATGTGGTCCCTTTCGGTGAAAGCCAATCATCGGTTTATATAACAGGTTATGGACAGGATGAGCTTGCACGGGCGTCTCTCTTTCGTCCCGGATTCCGCCCCGTCAGGGTTATTTTGCCTGATAATGCCTGGGAACTCGGGTACTCATCATTTTATACTGATAAGGATTATTCTGTTTGTGCCCTCGCACGACGTCAGAAAACTGAAGGTGGCCAGAGGAGGAGGTATGAGACAATACTTCCCCCGAAAGCAAAAGTAACCTATAATATATATACCGGTATTTTCAGGGGAGAGTGGCAGCAGGGTCTCAGGCTCATGTTCAGGGACCGATATTTATATGATCTTGATAAATTTGATAATAAGCTTTTTGAAAGACCTGACCTTGCCTGGATTAAGGAGAGTTATCTGATAGTGCTGGAAATGGCATGGGACAGGGATTTCTATGACAGGTTAGCAGGGAAATATAATTATGGGGATATGCTTAAAAGGAGCATTGAACAATTCGGGTACATTGATGTGTTTTGTATATGGCCAGCCTGGCCGAGACTGGGACTCGATCAGAGAAATCAGTGGGACCTCTACAGAGATCTCCCGGGTGGTACAGCGCAGTTAAGGAATTTTGCCAGGCTTTCCCGAACATATGGAACAAGGTTTTTCATATCGGCAATGCCCTGGGATAAAAGTACAAGAAAGGAAGACGAGTACAAAGGAATGGCCCGGATCATCTCAGAGACAGAAGCTGACGGGGTTGTTCTCGATTCGAGAGGGAATTCCAGTCCGGAACTGCAGGCTGCTGCTGACAGTGTCAGGAAAGGAGTCATAATGTATTCAGAGGGAATGGCTATTGTCAAAGATATGCCAGGGATTACTGCCGGCAGAGTACACAATGCTATTTTCTTATCCCCCGAGCTGAACCTAAACAAGCTTATCAAACCCGATTTTGCCATCTTCAGAGTTTGTGACGTAGGCGAAAACAGTATTCACCGTGAAATTGCGATTTCGTTTTTCAATGGTTATGGCAATGAACTTCAAATGGCAAGACCAGGTGGCAGAGATGAAAATTATGCCAGGGACTGTGATTTTCTGGCAAACACCATTTTCACACAAAGACAAAACAGCGATGCATTTCTCGATAAAGACTGGACCCCGCTTGTGGAGACCACAACCGATAATGTCTTTGTCAACAGGTGGAATGCAGGCAAGAAAACAATATATACAGTTTTGAATATGAATCCTGCCGGGATCAGCGGGGAGCTTTTCAGTGTGGCTGCTTCAAAGGAGAAACATATTGTTTCCCTGTGGAACCATGAGAACGTAACACCAGAAACAAAAAATGGTAAGCTCTATATTCCTGCCAGGGCAGATGGATGGCCGGCTGAATTTTCCGGTACCAGGAAAGAGGGTTCAGTTGATTGCATTGGTGAGTTCCCTGACATTCTCAGGTCAGAACTGAAGGGAGATACCATCAGGATCAGCAATCCCGGAAGCGGGATAACAAAAATCTGGAAAGGCAATCCTTCATATAAGACAACCTTTAAAGAGTTCAGGGTAAGAAGAGACACACTCATCAGGGTTAAAGATCTTTTCGGGTACTATGAGGGTAAGATTGTTGTGCAGTTACTTGATAATAATAAGCTAAGGGATGAAGATGTGCTGACATTAAAAGGTGGAAAGCCGTGGCTTATCAGCAGACCTGAGCTGACAAAACTGGCAGTTAATACTGTGCCGGATATGGTAATGGTACCGGGAAGGACCTTTTCATTTAATGTAACTACAAGGGAGGATTTTATTCAGTATCCGGATGTGAGCGGAAGATCGGTCAGGATCGATACTTTCCTTATCGATAAATATCCCGTTACTAATGCCCAGTATTATGAATTTATCGTTGCAACCGGGTATATTCCTTCAGATACAACTCGTTACCTGAGGCACTGGGAATCAGGTACATTCAAACAGGGACAGGAAAAATACCCTGTCGCTTATGTAAGCCTTGAAGACATGAAAGCTTATGCTAAGTGGGCCGGAAAAAGATTGCCGACGGAAGCTGAATGGCAGCTGGCAGCGCAGGGCACTGATAATCGGAAATGGCCCTGGGGAGATGAATTTCATGGCACCAACTGTAATAATGCTTTTGACAGGCCGACTCCCGTGGATGCCTTTACAAAAGGGCAGAGTCCATATGGCGTAATGGACCTGGTTGGGAATGTTTGGCAGATGACCGGGGATATGTATTTCAACGGATCATATTATTTGACGGTAATACGGGGTGGAAGCTATTACCGGCCTGATTCAAGCTGGTGGTATATCGAAGGAGGTCCGCAGGAGCTTGACAAGACTCAGATCATGCTTCTTGTATCGCCGGGATTTGACCGAAGTGCAACTGTAGGTTTCCGCTGCGTCAGGGATGTTGATAGTAAAAACTTCAGAGGGAAGGCAAACCCTTAGAAATACAAGGTACTTAAACCTTTAATTTCTTTTCAATCTCAATAATCTGGTTTCTGAAATGCTTATCGGTGTCGATAAGATTGTTTACAGTTTTGCATGCATGCAATACTGTTGCATGGTCTTTGCCGCCGATATGCGAACCGATGCTTGCCAGGGAGGCTTTTGTCAGGCTCTTTGAGAAATACATCGAAACCTGGCGTGCCTGCACGATTTCCCTTTTACGGGTTTTTCCCTGGATAAGGTCAATAGGGATCTTGTAATAGTCGCAAACGATTTTCTGAATATAATCAATCGTAATTTCTTTTCTGGCAGTACTAATAAGTTTCTCAACCATGAGTTTTGCCAGGTCAAGTGATATTTCTTTCCTGTTGAGGGTTGATTGCGCATAAAGGGAGATCAGCACAGCCTCCAGTTCCCTGATGTTATTTGAGATGTTTGCTGCAAGGAATTCAAATATATCATCAGGAAGCTCAATCCCGTCGTTGTATGCTTTTTTCTTGAGAATAGCAAGGCGGGTTTCATAGTCAGGTCTCTGAAGATCGGCTTGCAGGCCCCACTTGAATCTTGAAAGAAGTCTCTGTTCCATGCCCTGGAGATCGACAGGCGGCTTATCGCAGGTAAGGATAAGCTGTTTTCCGGATTGGTGAAGGTGATTAAAGATATGGAAGAAGGTGTCCTGCGTCTTTTCTTTGCCGGCAAACTCATGAACGTCGTCGAGAATAAGTACATCGATCATCTGGTAGAAATGAAGGAAATCATTCTTATTATTGTTCCTTATAGATTCTACAAACTGAGTCTGGAATTTGTTGGCATTGACGTAAAGCACTATTTTATCGGGATGCATCTCTTTAACAAGTATCCCTATTGCCTGGCCGAGGTGAGTTTTCCCAAGGCCCGAATCTCCATAGATCATCAGAGGGTTAAAAGCTGTTCCGCCAGGGTTATTTCCGACTGCGATACCGGCTGATCTTGCGAGTCTGTTGCATTCACCTTCAACGTAGTTGTTGAAATTATAATCAGGATTAAGTTTTGGGTCGAAATGTACTTTTTTAATTCCGGGAATAACAAACGGGTTCTTTATAGATGGTTGTGTGACATCAAATGGAACCTGGACAGGTCTGTTGTTAAGGTCGGTTTTGTATCTTGAAGGATATCTTACAGTATATGGTTTGCCGTCGGAATAGGTGGCATTTTCCATGACGACATTGTATTCCAGTTTTGCGTCGGTACCTATTTCACGCCGTAAAGTTTTCCTGAGTATATCAATATATTGCTCTTCGAGGTATTCGTAAAAGAAAGGACTCGGAACCTGAATAGTGAGTACGTTATTTTCAAGTTTTAAAGGTACAATTGGTTCAAACCATGTTTTGAAACTGATGGACGGAATAATATCTCTGATAATTTGCAGACAGTTATTCCATACATCAAGGTGTGTTTTGTTCATTTAGTCCGGTTATTTAAATATTCAGGTTCGGGTGTCGCTGATTTGTATAGCAATATTTGTAAAAAAAAACCTTATAAAAAAAATTATTTTTACTTGATTATATCAAAAATAGTATATGTTTTTAAACATCAGCAACTTATAAAAAAATATTTTTTTCATAATCACAATATGCTGATTATCAATAAATTATAATAAACTTAAATAGCTTGTTGGTGTATTACAATTCATTAGAGGGCCTTACTCAAAAATCAACAATGAACTCTTAAAACGAGGACTATTTTGTAATCAATTTATTTTCTCATTTCAAGATCAAGATACTCTGAATTTTATAAATACAAATCAATTTGCCGGAATATTTTTTTTGCCGAAGAGAGAAAAATGAATATAACGTTTTGGATTCTCTTTCATGTCCTTCAGAAGCACATTAAGACTCTCGAGACTGTTGTTGAGATTGGAATATATAGAATCGTTGGTAAGTAATTGTCCGGCGCTCCCTTTTCCTTCATTCAGATTTCCGATAAGGGCTGAAGCATTTTCGAGACTTGTCTTCAGGCCCGAGATTGTTTTATAAATGTCGGCTGCGGCAAGAGTGTCGCTTATTGATTCAAGGTTTTTGAAAGTGCTGCTCATTTTACCGGAATTATCAGAGAGCATTTGTGAGAACTTGGATATATTTTCGAGGGTTGTCTTGAGTTCCTTCTCCTTTGATCCGAATATGTTGTCAATGGTTTGTGAAGTACCATTCAGGTGGGCCATAGTACCGCTAAGGTTCTTTTTAAACGATGGATCCATTATTTCATTAACCGATCCGATAACCGAATCAAGAGTATTTAAAAGTGTTATGATTCTCTCTTTTACAGGGACCAGCTCGGTCTCGAGCTTTGTTACAATTGATTCGGCAAGCCTTCCGGGTATTGTATCGCCGTCGGAATAGAATCCTGGACCGCTGCCATAAACAAACCGAACTTTCATCCCGGCTATTATTGAAACAGGAAGGACTTCCGCAACAGTGTTTTTCGGAAGCCTGAAATCCTTGCTTACTGAAAACTTCACAACGAGACGGCCGCTTTCGGGAGTAAGGAATTCTATTGTCTGGACAACACCAACCTGGTACCCGTTTACTTCAACGGGACTCGATTCTGCGAGTCCTCCGATTTCATCATAGAGGGCATAGTAGTTTGCTGTGCGCTTGAAATAGTCTTTTCCTTTCAGAAAATTAAAAACCCATATAAAGACGAGAATTGTAATTAAGGCAACTGCGCCAACCTTAACTTCATTAGATATCTTTATCATCTGACCTGTTTTTATTTTTTCCGCTTCTGTTCCAAAGCCTGGTGCAAAGGTAATATTTTGTTGCCTTTAACAGCAATGACAAAAGCACCCGGGTAAACTGATTCGACTTGTTTTCTATATTTAACAGCTTCGGAATAATCAGTAAATCTTCCTGTTGCATACCGGTACCGTGGTTCAGTATATATTTCTGAGATATCTTTTAAACCATTGAAGTTTTCCGGTTTAATTTCTGTCCTCGTCCCGGATGCGGAAACCTGAACCATAAACAGCAATTCATTACTGCTATCAGCGTCAACCGACCCCATGTTTGGTTTCGATCCGTTATCCTGAGACGCACCTGCCGGTATTCCGCTTTTACTTTCAATATCATTTATGTATTCCCGGCAGGCTCTGTAGATAGCTGAGGCAAGATAATCCTGTCCCTCAGTTGAATTAAGGTATTTCTCCTCGCCCAGATTGGTAATAAATCCGGTTTCTATCAGGACCGCTGGCATTGTGGTATTAAATAAAACCCAGAAACCAGCCTGCTGAACACCCCTGTCATTTCTGTTCACCCTTTCGCTGAACTCTGTCTGTACTTTTGAAGCAAGTTCGGAGCTTTGCTTCTGGTAGAGGTTTTGCGTCAGGGAGAATATAATATATGATTCAGGCGATTTAGGATCGAATCCCTGGTATTTTGTTGAATGATCATCTTCGCGGAGCAAAACCTCATTCTCCTTCATTGCTACCTCTAGATTAGCCTCATTCTTGGCAAGCCCCATAATGTATGTTTCAGCGCCGGTAACACTTTTTGATTTTGCCCAGTTGGAATGAATTGAAATAAAGAGATCAGCATTATTCTTATTTGCGATTTTTGGCCTTTCTCTCAGGTCAACTGTCGAATCATCGTCCCTGGTATAGATAACTTTTACATTTTTAAGATTCGCCTGTAAATATTCTCCGGTTCTAAGTGCAATGGCAAGGTTAATGTTCTTTTCAAAGCTGAATGAGCCAACTGCTCCCGGGTCTTTGCCACCATGGCCGGGGTCAATAACGATTACCCATTTCCCTTCCGTTTTGGGACCATTGTCTGACGCAGCGACACTACTTATGACAACAAATAGAAAAAGTAATAAACTGATACATATATTAAAGGTATGCTGTTTGCCGTTTTTAATTCCAGTACTCATAAGTTGTTCGCGTTTTTTTAATAGTTTTGCCGCTGACATCCGAAGTCACACAAAAACTATACAAAAATAGTATTTAAGTTGTATTTTNNTTTGCCGCAAACGTCACGGCTACACAAAAAATCTATGCAAAAATAGTATTTAAGTTGTATTTTTTTACAGAAAAGCGGTTAGTTATCTTGTTCCTTCTCCTGGTCCAATCTTTTTCTTTGTTCGCTCAGGAAGATAAACAGGTTACGGACACATTATTGATACAGAAGGATTCAGTCAGGACTGATACTGTTCTCAAAGTCCGTAAGCCATCGGCGAGCGGTATTGAATCAAAAATTACCTATAAAGCTGCGGAATTAATAAAAAGGGACCTTATCAATAAGAGATTTATCCTTGTCAAGAATGCTGTCATCAACTATGGTGACCTCGAGATTAAAGCCGATTCCATTGTTATAAATATGAACACCAATCTGCTTTATGCCATTGGCAGAAAGGACACCACCGGTAAAGTTATCGGAAAGCCTTCATTTAAACAGGGGACAAATGAATTCGCGTCAGATGAGCTTACCTATAATTTCAAAACCCGCAAAGCTATAATAAAGAATATTGTAACGAAACAGGATGCGGGACTGTTACACAGCGCTTTTACCAAACTTCTTGAGGATGGAACATCTAATATCTCGCGCAGTACCTATTCAACATGTGATGCCGATACACCTCACTTTTATATCAATCTTCCGAAAGCCAGGGTTTATCCCGGCAAAAAGATTATTTCAGGACCAGGCAATCTGGTTCTCGAAGGAATTCCATTGCCTCTGATTATTCCTTTTGGTTTTTTCCCTATTCAGACCAAAAGAGCGTCCTCAGGCTTAATTATCCCTCGATATGGAGAGGAGGTAGCCAGGGGATTTTCTCTTACTGAAGGAGGGTACTATTTTGCAATAAATGACTATTTTGATTTGTCTTTGACTGGGAATATCTACGCGAATGGCTCCTGGCTTGGAACAGCCAGAACCGATTATAAAAAGCTTTATAAGTACAGCGGTAATTTCATGTTCAGTTATGCGAACAATATAGCAGGTCATGTAGGCCTGGCTGATTACAATAAGTCGAGTAATTATAAACTTGGCTGGACATTTACTCAGGATCCGAAAGCATCTCCCGGCTCAAGGTTTTCTGCAAGTGTAAATATGAGCTCAAGCGGGTATGACCGGACTAACAGTTATAATGTTAATGATCATGTAAACACCCAGCGGCAATCCAGCATAAGTTATTCCAAATCCTGGGATGGAACTCCATTCAACCTTTCGATCAGCGCAAATCATATGCAGAATATGAAGACCAAATCGGTGAATCTCGATCTTCCGCAAGCAAATTTTAACATCAGCAGGATTTATCCTTTCAAATCTAAGAACAGCTCGGGTACTTCGAAGTGGTACGAGGAAATTCAAATCTCATACACTGCAACTCTCGATAACCAGATTGCAACCAAAGACAGCCTTCTTTTTACATCCGATATCTGGAAGCATATGAGAAATGGCTTTAAACAGGATATTCCTTTAAGTCTTCTGATACGTCCTTTCCAGAATTTTTCGATATCCCCTTCCTTGACTTATTCTGGTGTAGCATTTACTCAAAAGATCGTTAAAAGATATGATCCCACTAATTTTGACCCTATACAAAATAAGATAGTGCCAGTTGTAAATGACACAATTCATGGGTTTTTCTATGGCCAGGCAGTAAACCCTTCAATCAGCATGAGTTTTAATCCTCAGATTTTTGGTTTATATGATTTTTCAGAAACCAGGCCAAATTCGCGTCTTCAGTCAATTCGTCATGTTATTAAGCCTNNATACCAAATTATCTGAAATATTCAATTTATGATGGTAATATTTATCCTTCACCATCTCTGGCCAGTAAAAGCGGAAATATCTCTTTCAGCCTGGTAAATATTGTAGAGGCTAAAGTATTTGAGAGAAATGATACAACGGGAAAACCAAAGAAGGTGAAGCTGATAGATAATTTCAGCATCAATACATCTTATAATATTTTTGCTGATAAATTTAAATGGGCTCCGGTAACAATGCAGATCAGGACCACTCTTATGAAGAATATAGGTATATCAGCAAATAGCAGCTTTTCTCTTTATGGAACAGATACATTAGGTATTCCTGTCAATTCTTTCTTACTCGCTCAGCATAAGGGCCTTATGAGGCTCACCAATTTTGGTGCAAGCGTTGATTTCAGTCTGAGTGATCTTTTCAGGAAAGATAAGGATAAGAACAAATCCGACGCTGGCAATACTCAAAATAATACCAGTCAGTCATCACAGGTATTTCAGGACAACCTTCCGGGAGCCAATATGCAGGGACAAACAAAAGTAGGAGCTGCAGGCCCCAAAGATGCCTATGGCTATCCTGTTTTCAATGTACCGTGGACATTGAATGTCAGCTACAATCTCAGCTATATAAAATCAGGTTTAAGATCGACTCTTACCCAATCCCTTTCAATTGGTAATGGCAGTATTACCCTTACTAAAAAGATGTCTGCTACATTCACCACCGGATACGATTTTACTGCAAAAAAGATAACTATGACAACGATAGGTCTGACTCGTGATCTTCATTGCTGGGATATGTCTATTAACTGGATACCAAACGGCCCCATGACAAGCTGGAACTTTCTACTCAAGGTCAAGGCTGCCGTGCTTGGTGATCTGAAATACGAGCGCAGGAAAGATTATCACGATTCATATTAGGATTAATTTTTTTGAAATAGAGACATTTGCGATGATATAAAAAAGAAGAGACAGGTCTCAGACCTGTCTCTTCACTATTTTATTCTTAAGGATATTGTTATTCTCCCTGTATCTCAAAGTCAATTTCAACTTTTACATCCCTGTGCAGTTTGATTACCGCTTTGTAGTTACCGACTTCCTTGATCTGATCTTCAGGAAGGGTAATATTCTTACGGTCAATATCAAATCCTTTTTCTTTCAGCGATTCGGCAATCTGGATAGTATTTACTGAACCAAAGATTTTTCCTGAAGTACTGGTTTTTGCACCGACGATTATTTTCAGGCCTTCCATCTTTTTTGCGATTTCCTGTGCGGCAATTTTAATCTTCTCTTCCTTATGAGCTCTCTGCCTGAGGTTTTCAGTATGCATTTTCTTTGCAGATAAAGTGGCTGCAACGGCATAACCTCTTGGGATAAGAAAATTTCTGCCGTATCCGGCTTTAACATTTACTAAATCGTCTTTCTGCCCTAGCTTATTGACGTCCTGTATTAATATAATTTCCATATTGTGTCCTCCTTATTTTAAAAGGTCAGTAACATAAGGAAGAAGAGCAATGTGCCTGGCTCTTTTAACGGCTTTTGCCAC
>PMBC01000137.1 GCA_003152835.1 Bacteroidales bacterium
ATGGCAAAGAAGACTGGAGCATTAAAGAAGAGGGTTGTAAAAGTTGAACCATCAGGCCAGGCACATGTTCATTCATCATTCAATAATATCATTGTTACCCTGACAAACAATTCAGGTCAGGTNNATTTCATGGGCATCTGCAGGCAAAATGGGTTTTAAAGGTTCCAAGAAAAATACTCCGTATGCTGCACAGATGGCATCTGAAGAGTGTGGGAAAGTGGCTTATGAACTTGGATTGAGGAAAGTTAAGGTATTCGTGAAGGGACCTGGTTCGGGACGTGAATCAGCCATCAGGGCAATTTCTAATTCAGGTATCGAGGTTACAGAAATTATTGACGTTACTCCTATGCCTCACAATGGCTGCCGCGCTCCCGGAAGAAGAAGAGTATAATGAAATATTATAATTAAGTCTGAAATAAAATAATAGAACAATGGCAAGATATACCGGCCCAAAAACAAGAGTCGCAAGAAAATTCGGAGAACCGATATTCGGACCAGATAAGCACCTGGAAAGAAAGAATTTTCCTCCCGGACAGCACGGGATGAACAAGAAAAGAAAGAAAACATCGGAATATGGTGTTCAGCTAAGGGAAAAACAGAAGGCTAAATATACCTATGGGATCCTTGAGCGCCAGTTCCGTAATACATTTGAGAAAGCTTCAAGATCAAAAGGAGTAACAGGTGAAGTGCTTCTTCAGTTTCTTGAATCACGGCTCGATAATACGGTTTACCGGTTTGGAGTATCTCCGACAAGAGCTGGCGCACGTCAGCTGGTCTCTCACCGTCATATCACTGTCAATGGCGAAGTGGTAAACATACCGTCATTCCAGCTTAAACCCGGTGACATTATTGGTATCAGGGAAAAATCAAAATCACTTGAAGCAATCGTCGATTCACTCACTACAAGGAAGACCTCAAAGCTTCCATGGCTGGAGTGGGACGATGCCCAGATGGCAGGCAAGTTCATGAATCTTCCTGAACGAACCGATATTCCTGAAAATATTAAGGAACAACTTATTGTAGAATTGTATTCAAAATAATAATCTAAGATAAACTCTATGGCCATTTTATCATTCCAGAAGCCCGACAAAGTCATAATGCTGGAAGCGGATAACAAACTCGGAAAATTCGAGTTTCGTCCGCTTGAGCCTGGCTATGGCATCACTGTTGGCAATGCCCTGAGAAGAATTCTTCTCTCCTCGCTCGAAGGTTTTGCTATAACAACTGTAAAGATCGATGGAGTGGACCATGAGTTCTCCACCATTACAGGCGTTATTGAAGATGTAACCGAGATTATCCTCAACCTGAAACAGATCCGTTTCAAGAGAACAGTTGACGAAGTGGATCATGAAAAGATTACGGTTAAGATACATAATAAGGAAGTCTTTAAGGCAGGAGACCTTAACAATGCTCTCAGCAGCTTTGAAGTGCTTAACCCGGAATTGGTTATATTCAGGATGGAATCTGACGTGAAAATCCAGGTTGAACTGACAATCAGCAAGGGTCGTGGTTATGTTCCTGCTGAAGAAAATGAGCCAGCCGACAGCGAGTTCGGACTCATAGCAATCGATTCTATCTTCACACCGGTAAGTAATGTGAAATATACCGTTGAGAACTACCGCGTTGAGCAGAAAACTGACTATGAAAAGCTTCTTTTTGAGATCGAGACAGACGGATCAATACATCCGAAGGATGCTCTTAAGGAAGCGGCTAAAATATTGATTTATCACTTCATGCTCTTCTCCGATGAAAAGATCACCCTCGACTCGGATGACAAAATGGCTAATGAGGAGTTTGATGAAGAAGTTCTTCATATGAGACAACTTCTTAAAACCAAGCTGGTCGACCTCGACTTGTCAGTCAGGGCACTTAACTGCCTCAAGGCTGCTGAAGTTGAAACACTTGGAGACCTTGTTAAATTCAATAAAAATGACCTCCTGAAATTCAGGAATTTCGGAAAGAAATCACTTACTGAGCTTGATGAACTGCTTGAATCAATGAGCCTCTCATTTGGTATGGATGTGAGCAAGTATAAGTTAGAGAAAGATTAATTTGATAATTGTTTGAGGATAGAGAAATGCGACATTCTAAAGTTATTAACCATTTAGGCAGAACGAGTTCACACAGGAAGTCGATGCTTGCAAATATGGCTTCATCGCTTATCCTTCATAAGAGGATTACTACCACTACAGCTAAAGCCAAGGCGCTGAAGTCTTATGTTGAACCGCTAATTACAAAATCGAAGGAAGATTCGACACACTCGAGGAGAATGGTATTCAGCTATTTGAAGGATAAAGAAGCTGTTTCTGAATTATTCAGGGAGGTATCGGTAAAAATAGCTGAAAGGCCGGGGGGCTATACAAGAATATTGAAAACAGGGAATAGAATAGGCGATAATGCTGATATGTGTATCCTTGAACTGGTTGATTTCAATCAGGCAATGATAGGTGGAGGCGAGGGAGCCAAGACCAAGAGTACCAGGAGAAGGAGAGTTACCAAAAAGAAAAGTGAAGGAGAAGCTCCGGAAAAACCCGTAAAGGGAGCCGCAGCAAAAGCTGAAAAACCTGTTAAGGGAACTAAAGGCGAAGCTAAAGCACCTGCTGCTGAAGAAGAAAAGTAGAAAAGAGGAATAATCAGAACTTTAAGGGATAAGTCATTATGAACATTATCCCTTTTTTTGTATATTGCAATATTGTTTAATAAAATTTTAAATACCTATGGGTCAAATAGTTAGTGTACATGCAAGAGAGATTCTCGATTCCCGTGGCAATCCGACAATTGAAGTTGAGGTAACGACTGGAAGCGGTTATTTTGGCCGGGCAGCAGTTCCATCCGGAGCATCAACAGGTGAAAATGAAGCTCTGGAACTAAGAGATGGTGATAAAAACCGCTACCAGGGTAAAGGAGTCCTCAAGGCTGTTCATAATGTTAATAATGTTATTTCCGAAGAGCTGATCGGTATGGATGTGACTGACCAGGCCGGCATCGACAAGAAGATGATCGAACTCGATGGCACAAAAACTAAAAGCAACCTTGGCGCAAATGCTATCCTTGGAGTTTCACTGGCTTGCGCCAAAGCAGCCGCAACGCTTCACGGACTGCCTCTTTTCAGATATATAGGCGGAGTAAATGCAGTAACCCTTCCTGTACCTATGATGAATATTATCAATGGCGGATCGCACTCAGATGCCCCAATTGCCTTCCAGGAATTTATGATAAGGCCTGTCGGGGCACCTTCGTTCAGTGAAGGTTTACGAATGGGATCAGAAGTATTCCATTCATTGAAAAAAGTTCTTAAAGAGCGCGGCTTGAGCACTGCCGTTGGTGATGAGGGAGGTTTTGCGCCCAGTCTGAGCGGGACAGAAGACGCTCTTGAAACAATCATTAAGGCAATCTCTGCTGCAGGTTATAAACCGGGTGCCGATGTTACGATAGCTCTCGACCCTGCTGCATCAGAATTCTATATAGATGGAATGTACAATTACTCCAAATTCGAAGGCCCGAAAGGAGCCAGAAGGACTTCCAAGGAACAAGTTGATTTTATCGAACAGCTTATTAAAAAATATCCGATTGACTCTGTTGAGGATGGAATGGCAGAAGGTGACTGGGACGGATGGAAGATGCTTACTGACAGGATTGGTAAGAAATGCCAGATTGTTGGTGACGATGTGTTCGTTACAAATGTTGATTACCTGAAAAAGGGCATCGAGATGGGATGTGCAAACTCAATTCTAATCAAAGTCAACCAGATAGGAACCCTCACAGAAACCCTCAATTGTATTGAGATGGCACACCGTGCAGGCTATACTACGGTTACTTCTCACCGTTCAGGCGAAACCGAAGACTCAACAATTGCCGATATAGCTGTTGCAACCAATTCGGGTCAGATAAAAACCGGGTCATGCAGCCGTACCGACAGGATGGCCAAGTACAACCAGCTGCTCAGGATAGAAGAAATGCTCGGCGATCTGGCAGTATACGGCTTCAAGAAGTAACCCCCCATCCCCCCTGAAGGGGGGCTAATTCTGGTTAAGCTCAAGAGATCTTTTATTATTGGGATTTAGCTTCCTTTTAGGGAAGATGGTCCGCCAAACGGCGGACCAGAGGGGTCTTCCGTCGTTATTAACAATTGTTCATAACTTCTGTTTATATCACGTTTACAAGAAGGAATACCTTTTTATTGTTTTTCGGTATTCTTAGTATACATTTGATATATCGGGTGAGCGATAAAAGATTGCTCGAAAGATGTGGAATCGGAAAAGGTTACTTAAATGAAACAAAATCCGGTTCGTTCAGACCCTCGGGTCTGCATGTCAAGAGAGCCGGAGCCTGAACGAAAGTAGATGGTCCTAGACCATAAACCAGGTGTTCAGTAAGATCGACGAAAACCGGAAACGTTCTTTCAGCGATTAAGTCACAGGGCACCGGGAAATGAAGGACTTCGGTCCGGACTGAACCGGAACTGGTGTCAGATCCTTCGGGAAATGTACGCTGGAGCCTGAAAGACACTTCGTCCTGGAAAGACCTGCCGCAAGGCGGGGAAAAAAGGACAGCCGGAAGGTTATACCGTAACAAGTAAAACCGGAAGGCCATGGGTTGCGGAAGCAGGTCTAGTATTTGCAGAAACAGCCAGTCAGAATAACAGTAATCCGACGCTGCATGCGGCTTCGGCAGCAAGCAACGGATGGGAACTACTCCTAGTGAATAGTTCCCATTATTGTTTTATATACTTCTCCAGCTTAATTCTTTACACTTATTAACCCACACCTCGGCCCTCCTCTTCGCGGAGCAGGCTTCCGGCAAAGCGGAATCTCCGCTTCGCTTTGATCTCCCGGGAGGGGATTTATTTCACATCAACCGTAATTGCGATCCCGCAAAGCGGGAGAAGCAATCTCTCCTCTTAATCCATTTAATCTTTATCTTTACAATTATTTTCTTCTATGCCATATTCGGGACTATCTGACTTTATATACGATCTGGAAAAACATTCCGAACTCCTGAGGATTAAAACCTTTGTTGATCCGGTACTGGAAATAACCGAGATAACCGACCGGGTAACTAAAGCCGGCGGAAAAGCCCTGCTATTTGAGAACAACGGAACTAAATTTCCACTGCTGATAAATGCTTTTGGATCACTCAAGAGAATGTCAATGGCAATAAGCAGAAAAAGCCTTGAAGAACCCGGATCTGATATTGTATCATTGTTTGATCATCTGACAACTGGAAGCGGTAACATTTTTAATAAACTCTCCTCTATGCCTGAATTGATCAGAATATCCGGGTTTTTGCCATCCCGCATCCGGCGAAAAGGAGAATGTCAGCAGGTCATCATCAAAGACCCTGACCTCTCCATCCTGCCAATACTCAAATGCTGGCCTCATGACGGAGGACGGTTCGTAACACTTCCGATGGTACATACAATTCATCCTGTAACCGGCAGAACAAATGTCGGCATGTACAGAATGCAGGTCCTCGACAACAAAACCACAGCCATGCACTGGCAGCGTCATAAGACAGGGGCAAATCACTTTGAGGAATGGAAAAAATCAGGAATGAGGATGCCAGTCACAGTCACTCTTGGAGGCGACCCGGTGTATACCTATGCCGCAACTGCTCCGCTGCCTGAAAATATAGATGAATATATCCTTGCCGGGTTCCTGAGAAAGAAAAAAGTTAAGCTTGTCAGATGTATCACCAACAACCTTTACGTTCCATGTGATGCCGATATTGTACTTGAAGGATTTGTGGATCCGTCAGAGGAAATGGTATGGGAAGGACCTTTTGGAGATCATACAGGATTTTATTCACTGGCTGACTGGTACCCTAAATTTCATATTACCTGTATTACTCATGTGGGGAAAGCCGTCTATCCGGCAACTATCGTCGGGATCCCTCCAATGGAGGATGCCTGGCTGACAAAGGCTACAGAAAAAATATTTTTTGCTCCGCTTAAGCTCGCATTACAGCCGGAAATTGAAGACTTTCATATGCCTGATGCAGGTACCGCTCATAACCTTGCAGTTGTGAAAATACACAAGAGTTACCCGGGGCAGGGAATGAAAGTCATTAATTCTTTATTTGGTGCCGGGCAGATGATGTTCACAAAATACCTGGCAGTGGTAAGCGGTGAAGTTGA
The DNA here is from genome assembly GCA_003152835.1 of Bacteroidales bacterium. GTDB lineage: Bacteria > Bacteroidota > Bacteroidia > Bacteroidales > VadinHA17 > LD21. The sequence goes on from PMBC01000137.1 coordinate 6,137, forward strand.
CATCAGGAATTACAGGGAGCTGATACTTCATATTCTTAAAAATACAGATTTTCAGTCGGACCTGTTCTTTTCTTCCGGTCCGCTTGATGTGCTCGATCATTCTTCTGACAATTTCTCGTACGGCGGTAAGCTTGGTATTGACGGAACTGTAAAAATGGCAGAGGAGTCTCCCTCTCAGAACCGGAAATCAGATGGCAAGGTTTTACCTCCGGAAAGAGGAATGGATATTGAGGTTAAAACCCTTTCAGATGCAGGGATTAAATTTAGCCATGTGAGCGGGATACCTGTTATTGTTGCCGGTGTTGACCAGGCAAGTGATCCTGATTCCATCGTGAATCTTAAAAAATGCCTTGCTGAAGCAGAGCATGAGAATGCGCAGGGATTGATACTGGCAGTCGATTATAATGTATTGCTGGAAGATATTACCATGGTTGCATGGCAGGTTCTCGCCAACACTGATCCCGGGCGAGATATCGTGTTATTGACGGGAGAGAAGCTGTTTATAGATGGAACACTTAAAGTATTCAGCAGATTTCTATTTCCAAGGAAATGGCCTAATGTTGTTTACTCCTCAGCTGAAACAATTAATAAAATAGACGCGGAATGGGATTCTCTTGGGCTTGGTCCCTTCATTCCCTCTCCATCACTTAAAAATTCCAGGCTTAACTATAGTGACAGCGACGAGGTAACCAGAAAGCGCTCCTGAACCATTTTCGGATTGCAGTAAATACCATACCGATTTTTAGGCTATTTTTGCACTATCGGATGAGTGTACTGTACTTTTCATATAATTTTCTGATGATACTGATTGCTGTCGCACAAGTAATGACAGGGATGCAGCCAGAGATGAGGCTCAGCACGGCTTCGCCTTACCGCTTTATACTCTACAGTGCACTTTTGATTGCCCTGGTATATCTTTTTGTAAAGTCACAGACGATAAACCTGGTGAAAACAAGAAAGCTTCTTGATAAAAAAGAACATGATCTTGAGCAGGTTGAAAAACAAAAATCAGAATTGGAGATAAGGGAGCGTAACATTACCGACAGCCTCAATTATGCACAGAGAATACAGGAAGCACTTCTTCCGTCTGAGGAATATTTCCGCAGGTACTTCAGGGAATCATTTATTTTTTTCAAGCCAAAGGATATAGTCAGCGGAGATTTTTACTGGATAGGAGAGAAGGGCGAAAGGATCTTTATTGTCGCGGCGGACTGTACAGGGCATGGTGTTCCTGGTGCACTGATGTCGATGATTGGCCTTGAGATAATCGAGAAAACCATCAACGAAGATAACATTGATATCCCGGCATCCATTCTGGCAATTCTGAACAAGGGTCTTGAGAAAACATTCAGCAGGGAAAAGAATATCGGGACAATAATAAGGGACGGGATGGATATAGGACTCTGTTTGATCGACAGGAATAAAAAGAAGATAGAATATGCAGGTGCCTTCTTCCCCCTTTATCTTATGAGGGATAATTCGCTTATTGAAATAAAGGGCGACAAGCTTATTATAGGCATGAATCCATCAGGCGCGCCATATACAAATCATGAAATGGAACTGTTGGATGATGATATATTATATCTGTTCTCCGACGGTTATGTCGATCAGTTCGGAGGTTCTGAAAATAAAAAGTTCATGTACAGGCGCTTCAGGTATCTTCTTACTACGATTCACCACTTCCCTGTCAGTGACCAGAAGTCAGTTCTCGACGAGAACATCAGGACCTGGATGGGAAACACTCCCCAACTTGATGATATGATGGTTATTGGGTTTAAGCCGCTTTCCGGGAAAAACTAAATGATTTTTTTGATTTTTTCAATTAGTGCTGAGGGCTGGAAGGGCTTGCTGATATAATCATCGATACCTGCCGAAATGCATTTTTCTTTGTCCCCAAGCATTGCATTGGCAGTAATTGCAATGATCGGGATATGCGTGTTGGTACTGGCTTCAAGGGCGCGGATCTTTTCAGCTGCGATAAGACCGCTCATTATGGGCATCTGAATATCCATCAGTATAAGGTCGTAACTGGCTGTGCCGAATTTATCAAGAGCCTCCTTGCCGTTTGAAGCTGTATCAATAGTTGCAACAAGTGGTTTTAGCGTAAGGTGTGTGATCTTCTGGTTAATCAGGTTATCCTCGACAAGAAGTATTTTAATGTCTTTCAGCTCTTTATGGGTTTTATCCTTTTGGATAAGCGCTTCAATCATTGGCGAAGCAAGCTGTTGTTTCGGTTCATGAACAATATTGGTAAATGGAAGGGTTATATTTAGAACTGTAGAATTCTTGCCTGACTCCTGACTGAAGGTTCCCTTGCCAGCTGATATTAGCCGGCCGGCGAGACTATGACCAGGATCCTTCACATCAATGAGGGTGATATTCCTGTCAGTTTGTATCCTTAATCCCACGATACTCTCGGAATCGGTAACCTTCTCCTTTTTAAGGTTTATAGTAACCTTGGTAGCCCTTTCAGCGAATTGGTTTTCGATAGTGTTAAATATATCAAGGAAGATCTGCTTCAGAACAATCGGGTCCCCAAAGCAATCAAAATCAGCAAATTCCTTCTTGTTAAGTATAAAATCAATATTGGCTTTATCCTTCAGGTTGAACAGCTCTATAGTATTCTGGATAGTGGAGAAAAGGTTGAACCTGATCTTTTTTCGCGACTCAGGGCTCAGGTTTCCGGCCGACTGCATTGTTAATTCATTAACAGTAGTGACCATATTGTTTGTTGAAGCGACAAAGGTCTCAAGAAGTTCTTTTTGTTTCTTCTGAAGCCCTGACTCCATCAGCATATCGGTAATAATCACAAGGTTGTTCAGGGGTTCCCTGATTTTATGAGAGAAATCGGTTATCACATCATCCTTCTTTTCACTTGAAGAAGCTGCATCATTAAGGGAAGCTTTTACATTATTGAACAGGGAAATGGTTTTTCTCAGAACTAAAATTTCTGCACAGGCCGATACAATAATTATAATTCCTGCGAATAGCTTTAAATCCGTCATCAAAAAAATGAGCGCTATTATAAGTGCAGAAATGGCAACGTAAGAAAAACGAACAAGCTTCCTGAGATCTTCTTCAATACCCGCCCCTGAATGCTGATTAAGACTGTTTTCAATATTGTTTCCCGACTCTTTAACCATAATTCTGATTTTGTATTATGTAAAAGTAAGTAAAATATGATGTAAATATACGTCAACCTATATTAACACACTTTCATCTAATTCGTTAAATTTGCCCTTACGGTACGATATTTGAACGGGAAAGGTAAATAGTTATTATTATGAAGAGGTTTTTCAGGATATCTGTCCTAAATGCAATGATCATTCTCTTTTGTCCATTTGCAGAGGTAATGGGACAGTCACATGATGGAATGGTAAAATATACGCCGGATTTCCGGTTTAAAGACGGAATCTACATTAATTTCGACCAGGTCAAGGCAAACAGCCCAATACCAAAGGCAAAACTGCTGACCTCCACAGACTATAACGACAAGGAGTTTTTTAATAATATCCTTAAGTCGGATAAAATCTACTATTATGACGCCATGGGGGTCAGGCAGCAGATTGCAAAAAACACTATCTGGGGGTATGCCAGGAACGGTGTACTCTATGTACAGATTCAGGAGAATTTTAACAGGATAACCTTCATAGGCAATATATGTCATTTTGTGGCAGACGTAACAACCCTCGATTCGCGTTATTCCTCACCTTACGGATATGGCGGATATTATGATCCCTATTATTCTCCATATAGTTATAGCAATTATTATAATCCCTATGGTTCATATTACTCTCCCTATGGCAGAAATAATGCAACCCGCAATGAGTTAAAACAGTACCTGATTGACTTTGAAAGCGGTAAAATCCTGGAATTCGATTTGGAAAGTACTGAACTTCTTTTGATGAAGGACAATAAACTTTATGAGGAATACATTCAGCTTCCAAGGAAAAAGAAGAAAGAGTTAATGTTCGTGTATATTCGTAAATTTAACGAAGAGAATCCTTTATATATTCCTGTAAATCAGCAATAAATATGAAAAGGTCAATTTCTCTGGTATCTGCCCTGCTATTCACGCTTTTTCTTTCAGGGCAGGCACCCTTCCCGAGCAGGGATGAGATAAAACAATTTGCAGCATCAAAAACCTGTGTAGTCATGGAGGATGATCCTTTCTCATCTTTCAATTCTTATATGAAGGATGCCATGAAGGAATACTGGAAGGTTACGCCTTATGAATTCATTACCGCAAAGGAGTTTAATGTCAGGAGGCTCAAGCAATCCTGGTCATTCATTGTGCTGACCCAAACGAATTATGATAAGGATAAATCCAACTCACTTTTCAATTTCATAAACCTTCTCCAGGGCAAGGATGTGGATAAACTTGGAGAGATGCCGGAAATTTGCGCTGTTCCGCTATCATATGCAGGTGAAAACGATCTTGAATACGGATATAAACTTGGGGCTATCCTGGAATTCATGCAGAAGCACGCCCAACTGATAATGGAAGATCCTTCCAAAACGGGGAGGAAATACCTTAAGTACTACAATGAAAACATTCCAGAGGTAATGAAAAAGACCATTCTTGTAAAACAGGAGGACCTTTCACCAGAGATAGCAAATATGGAAAGGATAAAAGCAATCTACTCAAACAAGATTGAGATTGTTCCTGAAGAGGAAATTGTGAAAGCCATAGAAAATAAAACACCTGGCGTTGTAATATTGCATAAGGTAGGACCGATAGGCGAGAAACAGGATGCAGGATATTGCTTTAAAATGCTGATCGGCACCGACGATGCAAATATGTACTATTATAACATGCATACTATTGACAAGAATAATCCAAACGGATTTTTGCCTTCAGATCTGAAACGTCTTGCAAGGTTTGAATGATGCAACATTTTCAGGAAATCATAGTCTTTTGAATAAATTAACTATCATGGAAGAGGTCAGACAATTATCAGAATCAGAAAGAAACTGGGCTATGCTATGCCATTTATCAGCATTCGCCAGCTTCTTTTTCCCGTTTGGTGGCATTATTGGTCCGCTAATCTGCTGGCTGTCACGCAAAGATGAATCTGCCTGGGTCGATGAGAACGGTAAAGCTGCTATGAACTTTAACCTTTCAATCCTGCTTTATAGTGTCCTGTGTATCCCCCTCTGTTTTATCCTGATAGGATTCGTAATAATAGGCTTTCTTGTAACACTGAAGATAGTCTGTATCATTATTGCCAGTGTCAAAGGTTCAAAAGGCGAAAAGTTCAAATATCCGCTGGCTATACCTTTTATACAATAGAGATAACCCCCCATCCCCCCTGAAGGGGGGCTAACCAGGCCCATATCTAATTCTGTCAACAGTATCAGGCCCCCTTCAGGGGGCAGGCCAGCTTTAGCGGGACGGGGGTATTTTAAACTTTAGCTCCACTTAAACTTTTTATCCTGAAAATCCTGAATTTCCAGGATTTATTTTTATCTTTCTATTTCATTTAAAACCATTTGCCATGGCATCACATGTTAAGAATAAGAAGGTCAAAGTTGAGACATTCAAGAAGAAAGATCTTTATCACGATGTAAATCCTGAGAAAAAGGAAAAACTAGGACGGAAAAAGTTTGAAAAGCTTCTTATGAAACAGGAGATTGAACTTGTAAAGCTCCAGGAATGGGTTAAGGCAAATAAGCTGAAGGTAGTCGTTGTCTTTGAAGGAAGAGATGCAGCCGGCAAAGGTGGTGTGATCAAAACAATTTCAGGGTGTCTGAATCCGAGAATCTGTCGTATCGTTGCATTGGGCATTCCTACAGAAAAGGAAAAATCACAATGGTATTTCCAGAGGTATGCCTCTAATCTGCCTGCAGGTGGTGAAATAGTTCTTTTTGACAGGAGCTGGTATAACCGTGCAGGAGTTGAGAAGGTTATGGGTTATTGTTCAAACGATGAGTATGAAGAGTTTCTCAGGTCGTGCCCTGAATTTGAGAGAATGCTTATAAGGTCCGGAATCATTCTTGTCAAATACTGGTTTTCTGTCAGTGACCATGAACAGGAGAAGAGGTTCCAGGACAGGATACAGGATCCTACAAAAAGGTGGAAAATAAGTCCAATGGATGTAGAATCACGCGATAAATGGGTCGAATACTCCATGGCAAAGGACAAAATGTTTTCATTTACCGATACCAAACAGTCACCATGGTATGTGATTCATGCCGATGACAAGAAAAGAGCAAGGCTTAATGTGATTGATCATCTTCTTTCACTTATTCCATATGAAGATCTTACACCAAAGCCATTTAAACTTCCGCCGCTGAAACACGATATGGCATATGTAAGGCCGCCGCTTACAGACCAGACGTTTGTACCTGAAAAGTATTAATTGTCTTGCGCTGCGCTCTATCTTTCGCTGCGCTCAGTTTTAAGGTCTAACGCTTTGTTCAGCCTTTGGTCGAAGAAGAATGACTATATTCTTTTAAGACCCCAAGACTGCGACCGGAGGGAGCAAAGACCTAAAGACAGCCCGGAGGGCATTAAGACAAAAAGATTTTTATACTTTTGTCTTTTATCTTTTATCCTATGTTTTCCAAGCCTTCCATACCAAAAGGGACTCGTGACTTTTCGACAGATGAGATGCTGAAAAGGGAGTTTATCTTTGATACCATAAAAGGAGTCTTTAAACTGTATGGTTATCAACCTATTGAGACTCCGGCAATGGAAAACCTGTCGACTCTTCTTGGCAAATATGGAGTTGAGGGGGATAAGTTGCTGTTCAGGATCCTTAACTCAGGAGACTTTCTCTCTGGTATCACCGATGGGGATATAATGAAGATCGATGCATCCGGGCTCTCATCCCGGATTTGTGAGAAGGGATTGAGATATGATCTTACCGTTCCGTTTGCCCGCTATGTAGCCCAGCATCGTGATGAGATTATATTCCCTTTCAAAAGGTACCAGATACAACCTGTATGGCGGGCCGATCGTCCTCAGAAAGGAAGGTATCGTGAATTTTACCAGTGCGACGTTGATGTGATCGGAAGTAATTCATTACTTAATGAAATTGAACTCATTCAAATTATAGACGAAGTATTTAATAAACTGAGCATTAGCATTCAAATAAAAATAAATAATAGAAAAATTCTTGCAGGCATTGCTGAATATGTTGGTGCACCAGAAAGAATATCAGATATTACTATAGCTCTTGACAAATTAGAAAAAATAGGTTGGGAAAATGTAAAACAAGAGTTAATAAGCAAAGGGATAAAAAATAAAATAATAAAAGAATTCGGTAATATTATTGGAGTAATAAATTTAAATAACATTCAAAAGATCAGTTTTTTACATTCTATATTATTGGATTCCGAGATGGGAGTTAAAGGGATTGAAGAATTATCAAACCTTTTTAATTTATTAGATAATTTAGAATTAAAATCCACAATTAGTTTTGACCTAACATTGGCTCGTGGATTAAATTATTATACAGGAGCCATAATTGAGGTAAAGGCCAACGATGTTCAAATCGGAAGCATTTGTGGTGGCGGTCGTTATGACAATTTGGCTGGAATTTTCGGATTACCAGATATTTCAGGGGTCGGAGTCTCCTTTGGTGCCGACAGGATTTATGACGTTATGAGTCATCTTGGACTTTTCGGGAACCTGAAATCCTCTTCAACCGATATACTGATTCTTAATTTCGGGGAAGAAGAAGCTAAGTTCGGCCTTAAGATTCTTAAGGAGCTTCGTACTTTTGGAGTTATGGCCGAATTATATCCTGACCAGGTTAAGCTTAAGAAACAGATGTCGTATGCTGATTCAAGGAAGATACCATATATTATTATAGCCGGCGAAGAGGAAATCAGGAATGGGGAGATCATGATCAAGGTCATGTCTTCCGGTGAGCAGAGAAAAATATTATTAAAGGATATTAAATCATTTGTCAAATCAGAACTGAAACCGGGGATCTGAATTTTGCTGATTATATTTCAGGAGCTACCTCTGCATCATATTGCCTCTTCCCCCTTGTTTTCTGTTTTGTAATTCATTTAGCAGCTGAAGTTTGTACTGGTTCTCAGCCTGATACAATCTTATAATTTTAGCAGGAGGAAGTGCTTCTTTGAATCTGTTATGATACTCCTGGCTTAGTGAAGCTTCCTGCACTTCAAGAGCAATGTACTTATCGCCATCTTCAGTCAGTTCCTTATTTGTCATTACAGCTCCGTTCTGGTTGAAATTCCTGTTAAGGAGGACCCTTTCCTGCTGAATATGGAATTTCTTGTCCTGGAACTCATTGTAGAGAGGCCAGAATTTCTCAGCTTCCTGGGATGTCAGGTTCATCTTCTTTGTAAAGAATGCAATTTTGTATGCATTCAGTTTTTCCATGTTCGGGTTTTGTCCCTGGACCAGGGAAATTGAAATTGTCATCAGAGTAATTAAAAATGCAGCTCCTCTTTTCATGGCTATAAATTATAAAAGTTCATATATATCGTTAATGTCAATATTCTCAAGCATAAGACAATCAATTATTTCGGGTTTGCTGATAATTGGAATTTCATCTGAAAGAGCCGCCGGATCAATTCCATCCTCAAGAGTTTTAATATCGATGTCATCCATATAAGATGATGAGAACTCCTCAGCACTTAATTCAGGTATGCCTGGTTTTATGGTTCCGGGAATAAGGATTTTGGCAGCCGTGTAGCTCAAAACAGCGAAAAGGGCAACGGAGGCAGCCGCCAGGAGATATGGCCTTAGTTTGCGATGCAAGCTGACCTTGACAAATTCCTTCTCTGAATCGGCAGTGGAAGCGATGATCCGTCGGTTTACCTCTTCAAAATAATTTTCCGGTACTTTGAATGGATTCTTATTCGGTAATTCATTAATTGTTTTCATCAATCAGTTAGATGATTAAATGTGTTATTAGTTTAATTTCCACCAAGAAAATTTTCAATTTTTTTTACAGCATGATGATACGATGCTTTCAAAGCACCCTCTGAAGTTTTAAGAACTCTGCTCATCTCCTCATATGTCATTTCATCAAAATATTTAAGATTGAATACAATGCGTTGTTTATCAGGCAGCTTAAGAATTGCATTCTGAAGCTTAACCTGAGCCTCATCTCCATCAAACCAGGTGCTCCCTTCAATTGAATTAGACAGTTGGCTGCCTATGTCGTCAAGCGAAACCGCAGCATTTCTTTTTCTTTTATTGATAAGAGCCAGCGATTCATTTGTAGCTATGGCATAAAGCCATGTATACAGAGCGCTTTCATTCCTGAATTCCCCGATGTGTTTCCAGGCATTGATGAAGGTATTCTGAAGGACATCATCAGCATCATCATGAAGTATTACCAGCCTGCGGATATGCCAGTACAACTTTGTGCTGTACTTTTCTACCACCAGCCTGAATCCTTTGCTGACATCTGTCTTTAGGAGCTGAATAATATCAGAATCGGAATTATTGATGCTCAAATGTAATTAAGATTACTATTCATTTGATTGGTAAAACGGCTGAAGGTTTAAAACATGATTTAATTAATTGGTTACTTTGTCACTTTACAGCTTCTTGGCAAGAAAGTAAATCTTAAATTTGTACTCATATTAAAATCAAAGACTAATGGCTCTTCAATGCGGGATAATAGGCATCACAAATGTTGGCAAGACAACGATATTCAATTGTATATCAAATACAAAAGGCGAAACAAATGCTTTCGCTTTCAGTGCGACAAAATCAAACATCGGGATTGTTCAGGTACCCGACCCCAGGCTTTACGAGCTTGAAAAACACCAGGCCACCGATAAAATAATTCATACAACAGTTGAGATTGTCGATATCCCTGGACTTGCAAAGGGTTCAAATAAAGGAGAAGGTGGGGGAGGCAGGTTCCTTGGAGATATAAGGAATACCGATGCTCTGATTCATGTCCTGCGTTGCTTTGATAATGAAGCTTTGCCTCATATTGACGGGTCGGTAAACCCGGTCAGGGATATTGAGACCATTGATCTGGAATTGCAGGTAAAGGATCTTGAGTCAGTTGATAAAAAAATTGAGCGTCTCCATAGGGCTGCCAAAGCCGGCGACAAGGACGCCAGTCGCGGACTTGAGGTTCTTGGAAGGTACAAAGACCATATCGAAGGTTTCAATAATGCCGGCACCCTCCATGTAAGGGATGAAGAGAAAAAATACATTGACGATCTTTTCCTGCTGACAATGAAACCAGTGATGTATGTCTGCAATGTTGATGATAAATCGGGCTTGACCGGCAATCATCATGTTGAGAAGGTAAAGGAATTTCTGAAAGGCAGGGATGCTGAGATCCTTGTTATAGAAGGTGCTGTTGAAGCAGAAATAGCCGAGCTGGAAAATGCCGACGACCGGATGGCATTCCTTAAAGACGCCGGGCTGGAAGAACCGGGTGTTGATAAACTAGTGAGAGCTGCGTATAAGCTTCTGAACCTTCAGACATTCTTTACAGTAGGGCCGAAAGAAATAAGAGCCTGGACAATGAAGAAGGGAATGACAGCACCACAAGCGGCAGGAGTGATTCACAGCGACCTCGAAAGAGGCTTCATAAGGGCAGAAGTGATGAAATATAAAGACTTTACTACGCTTGGTTCAGAGCATGCCTGCAAAGAGGCAGGCAAACTGTACATCGAAGGGAAGACATATATTGTTGAAGACGGCGATATTATTAATATAAGATTTAACGTTTAGTACCAGATGACCAAGCGACTGATCATTATATTTATCCTGGTTCCTCTCCTGTGTTTAAAGGTTTATTCACAGGATAGGCAAAATGATCAGCTCCTCAGGGAAACAGTGAGTCGCTACCGGCAGGCTGTTGTGAAGATTCCCTATCCTGGCAAACAGGCATTGAACGATCTGTCAGGTAAAGTATCCATAAGTTCTGTAAGAGATAAATATGTTGAGATTTTCATCTCACCGCTTACAGTCGAATGGTTCATAGCACAGAAATTTAATTACGAGATCATTGAGAACACTGAAACGAAGGGTATACTTACATCAGTCAGTGTTAAAGAGGCGATGGATTGGGTGAGTTACCCTACATACAGCCAGTACGATTCAATAATGCATTCGTTTGTATCGCTTTATCCTTCGCTGTGCAGGCTTGATACGATAGGGGAAACTAATTATGGAAAGTATGTACTGGTATTGAAGATATCGGATAACCCTGACACAGATGAAGGCGAACCTGAAACATTTTATTCATCGACTATCCATGGCAATGAAACCGGAGGATTCATTTTAATGATGAGGTTTGCAGAATACCTGCTTAAGAACTACAATACCTCAAGCCGGGTTAAGAACCTGGTTGATAATCTGGAAATATGGATAAATCCTCTGGCAAACCCTGATGGGACCTATGGAACCGGCAATACGATCTCATCTCCTACAAGATTTAATGCAAACGGAAAAGATCTGAACAGGAATTTCCCTGACCCCGATGTTACAAATATTCCCCAAAAGGAAACAGCGGATATGACAAAGTTCATGAAAACACACCATTTTGTAATTTCTGCAAATTTTCATTCAGGCAATGAGGTTGTGAATTATCCATGGGACAGGTGGTCGAGGCTTCATGCCGATAATGGCTGGTTTTATGCGATAAGCAGAGAATATGCCGACACTGTTCAGGCTTATTCGCCTCCCTTGGAGCATTATATGACTGAGCTTAATAACGGGGTTACTGATGGATATGACTGGTATTCAATAAATGGGGGCAGGCAGGACTTTGTCACTTATTCGCTGCAAGGCCGGGAGGTTACAATTGAGCTTGATTTTTATTATGTTACACCTGTATCGCGACTTGATGCCTTGTGGCAGTACAACTGGCGATCCCTTCTTGGTTATATTGAGAATGCATTGTACGGGATACATGGCCGGGTTACAGATAATTCAGATGGTAAGCCGGTCAGGGCAATGATTTACATAACCAGACATGACAAAGATAGTTCTCAGGTTTATTCTGATTCCCTGAACGCTAATTTTACACGGCTAATTGCTTCTGGAATCTGGACTTTGGAAGTATCTGCCAAAGGATACACCACCACCACAATAAGCGACGTTTCAGTCATCGACGGAATTCCGGTGAACCTGGATATCAGGTTGGTGCCAATTTTAAATGCAATCGACACGGTCGCAACGCCAGTAATAAAAATTTATCCCGTTCCGGCCAGTGAATTCATAAGAATCATTTTTCCTGAGAGGCAGATCGGCAAAATAAATGTGAAAATATTCAATTCCCTTGGCAGGACAGTGGCAGATTATCCTGATTTTGCATATGAAGATACACCACTTGTTTGTAACATACGCAATCTTGCAAGCGGCTGGTATTCAGTAATGATCACCAATGATTCCTCCGGGATTGTCGACAGGGGCAGGTTCGTGGTCGTCCGCAGGTTTTAGACTATTTGTGTGATTATTCTTCCCCTCTGTTGCAGCAAAACTTAAAACAACTACTTTTGACCGTGAATTTTTAATCCGCTGAAATATTTCATGTCTGGAAAACGTATAGATATAAATGAAGAGGGAAAATAATATAAAGCGTGCCGGGGCTATTATTCTTTGTGCAATTCTTTTCAAAACTTCGTTTGGGCAGGGAGCTTATATTCCTCCTGAGAAACCAAGGCTGGTTATTGGGATTGTTGTTGAGCAACTCCGATATGACCAGATAGAGAAGATAAGGTCGCGGCTTGGAGAAAATGGAATCCGCAGGCTTCTGAATGAAGGAACTTATTTTCAGAATGCATCATACCAGTACATGCTGACTCAAACTGCTCCGGGGTATGCTACTATATCGACCGGGGCGGAACCTTCTCTTCATGGCATTACATCTGATAACTGGTATTTGCCGCTTAAAAATGAACTGATTTATTGTACAAAGGATATTTCTGTAAATCCTGTTGGCGGAAGTTATGAATCAGGTCTCCACTCGCCTGCCAATCTCCTCGTTTCCACTTTTACTGATGAACTTAAGATGGCTTCCGGGAAACAGGCAAAAGTTTTTGCAGTCGGACTTAAGGAAAACCCGGTTATCTTTTCTGCCGGACATGCTGCAGATGGTGCCTTCTGGTATGATAATACAACCGGCACATGGATGTCGAGTACATATTACACTGACTCATTGCCCGGATGGGTGATTGATTACAATGCAATGAGATACGCTGATTCATTTCTTGATAATACATGGAATTTATTAAGGCCAGTCAGGGATTATTCAGATTGTCTGCCTGATTCAAATAAATTTGAAGCAGGATTCAATGGGCTCAATTATTTCCCCTATGATCTCAGGAAGCTAAGCTCAAAGGGAAGAGGGAGTTCAGGCAAGGATTTTTCACTGTTAAGGGAAACCCCGTTTGGAAATACCTTTACCACCAATTTTGCCATTAAGCTTATAGAAAAGGAAAGTCTGGGAAAGGATGATGTAACTGATTTTCTTTCTATATGTTACACTGCAACAGATTACATAGGGCACAGGTTCGGGCCTTCTTCTTTTGAGATGGCTGATGCAATATTCAGGCTGGACAAGGACATCGAGAATCTTCTTAAATATGTCACTGACAGCCTCGGGAAGAGGAATGTACTCATTTATTTCACCTCTGCCCATGGCATATCTGAGATCCCCGGTGTGCTGGAAAGCAACCGTATACCATCTGGTTACTTCAGGCAGAACCAGGCTTTGCAGCTGCTAAGGAGTTATCTTAATGCAGTTTATGGCGAGGGAGACTGGGTGAAGGGGTACCAGGAGAAACAGATTTTTCTGAACAGGACATTGATCGAAGATGCAAAAATACCTCTTGAGGATGTACAGAAAAAGGTCGCCCGTTTTATTGTCCAGTTTTCAGGAGTTGCCTCAGCCTATCCCTATTCTGTTTTTGAAGCAAGCGATTTCGGAAACGGCAATATGAAGAGAATAATAAATGATTTCAGCCCACAGAGATCGGGTGACGTTATTGTGACGCTTAATTCAGGATGGGTGGAAAAGGAAGATAGCTATGTGGCTTCCAGTAATTCTCCATACGAGTACGATACACATGTTCCCCTTATCTGGTATGGATGGAGTATAAACAGAGCAACTGTGAACCGGAAGGTAAACATCACAGATGTTGCAGCTACATTGTCATCTTTATGCAGGATTCCCTTACCCAATGCATGTTCCGGGGAGCCGATGTACGAGTTATTCAGGTGACAGTTATTCTTTTCTTATTCTGTCCCTGATATTGCATGCATCTTTCAGAAGCGAAGGATTATTCTCGCAGCCATTGCCTAAAACAATAAGATCGGCGCCAGCTCTGAAAATCACTTCGATCTCCTCTTTACTTCTGATTCCTCCGCCGACTGCGAGTGGAATGGAAATGTTTTTCCTTACAGCACTTATTATCCCTGCCGGAATATGTTTTATTGCCCCGCTGCCTGCTTCAAGATAGATCATGCTAAGCCCAAGCATTTCACCGGCCATTGCAGTAGCAACAACAATTTCCGGTTTGTCAGCAGGAATTGCTTCAGTCTGACTGATATATTCCACAGAAGTTTTAGTACCGCAGCTTATGAGGATGTAACCTGCAGAGATCAGTTTTTTCCTGATATCCTTAAGATATGGCGCGGCGATGACATGGTTTCCAATAAGCAGCTCGGGATTTCTGCCTGAAATAAGAGATAATAACAAAATTAAATCTGCTTTCCGGCTAAGCTGGAGAAGGTTGCCCGGAAACAGGACAACCGGTATCGGGCAATGTTCCTTCACAGTATCAATCAGCTCATCAATGCTGCTGAAGGTCAGGCTTCCTCCAGTCATGATAAAGTCGGTCTTGCATTTTGCAGCGCTCTTCAGGATATTTATCAGTGGAATACCATTCGCCTTGTCCGGATCGAGGAGGAGAGCAATGCTTTTTTTTCCTGGGAAATTATTTGCTTTCATACTTTTTTTTTGTCCAAACTATTGCATAATTGTCATACCTGGAATAGAAGAGATCAAAGGATTCATTTATTTTATCGGTATGAACTTTTCCTGATATCTCTCCGGATTCCTTAACCTCAAAAGGATCAACTGTTATATTATTTCTGATGCTTATTCCCTCCTTGTCGCAGATCTTATAAAGAGATTCTTTAGCGCACCAGTGGATGTAAAGGTGATATTTTCTTGCATCGGCGTTCTTTGTTATCTTCTCTTTCCTGTTAAGGAATTTAAAGGCAAATGCACCGATATTAGAGCTCATGTATTCAAGATCTATTCCCACCCTTTCATCCACGCTGCACAGAATCGCCGTGAGTTTATGAGAATGAGAGATGCTTATGAATCTTGAACCATCTTTTAAGAATGGCTTATTATTCTTGTTATAGACAATACGTGCATCTTTACCAATAAGTTCTGAAAGCAGTGCCCTGACACTTAGAAATTCAAGCCTTCGGGATGTGCTGGTAAAAACTTCATATTTCTTTTTATCATCATTGTCAAGAACTACCATCTCACGCAGGGTATTTATATCCTCCTCGATTTTCCATACTCCGAGTATGGTTGTTTCGTTGAGATAATGTTTTGTAATACAGCCCATTTAAAGACAGGTTCTTTATTTATCTTTCCATCTCAGAGTCTCAATCATGTGAATGATATCTTCTCTGAAAAATGAGATTGAAGGTGCAAGGGAGTCAGGGTTAGGCTCTGCGTCAAAGTAAAGAGAACCCCTGAAAAAATGTTTTACACTATCGGTAGCAAAAAACTGAACAGCGGTTGCTGTGCTTCCCTTAAGGTCGTAAAGGATCCCATATACCTTATGCTCAGGATCGGCAATTACATTCTCATTTATAGCGTCGGCCTTGGTAATATGATTCTTTACATCCATCTTGTAACTTTGATCCATAAGGTTTTCCAGGTCGTTCCGCACTTCTCTGTAAGTAAGGTATATCCTTGCCCTGTAACCAGGAAAATCAATGTCAAACCATCCTGGTTCAGATTCATATTCAGCCTGTAGCGATAATTTTCCATAAGCCGGGTATTCAAAGGTTAAGGGCAGATTCTGTCCATGAAAATCGTTCCCGGTGAATTGAACGTATTGCCTGGCAGGGAAACCGATCCGAAAGTAGCCTTTTGGTTTTGGTACCGCAACTTCCTTGCAGCTGCAGACGGCAATTAACACCATACATACAGGCAAAAAACTATACTTTCTTAATACTGTCATCTTCATTATTTATTTCGACACGTATTTGCTTGATCCTTCTCCTGTCGGCCGATTCGATCATGAAGGAGAAATTCCTGTATTTAACTACCTGATCTTTTTCAGGGATCTCACCGGTAAGTTCAAGGATAAGACCTGCTAATGTTTCTGATTCTCCCTTTACCTCTTCAAATGGTTCATTTTCAATGCCCAGAACTTTGTAAAAGTCATTCAGAAGTATCTTCCCTTCAAAGATATATGTTCTGTCATCGACCTTTCTGTAAAGAACTTCGTCAGTGTCGCTTTCATCTGTAATTTCGCCCACAATCTCCTCAAGGATATCCTCAAGTGTAACAATTCCGGAAGTACCGCCATATTCATCAATTACCACTGCCATGTGGTTCTTCTTTACCTGGAATTCCTTTAGCAGGTCATTGATCTTTTTGGTTTCCGGGACAAAGTATGGAGGTCTTAAAAGCGTTTGCCATTTGAACATTTCAGGATTGTTCATATATGGAAGAACATCCTTTGCATAAAGTATCCCCTTTACATTATCAAATGAATCTGAATAAACAGGAATCCTCGAAAACCCGGAGCTTATTATTACAGGCATTATCTCTTTGAATCCCGACTGGATATCGACTGCGGTGACATGGATCCTGGGGCACATTATTGCGCTAACATTTATGTTACCGAAGTTCACAATTCCCTTGAGGATCTTTTCATCTTCGTCAAGTTCGTCTGAGGTAAGCTCAAGTGCATCTGAGAGGTCATCCATGCTTATTCTTGAGCGCCTGGTCCTTGTTCTTTTCTTTACGAATGATGATGAAAGTGTAAGCAATGCGGTCACAGGCCTGAATAACTTTTCAAGGATCAGAAGGGGCAAGGCCATAAACATGGCTGTGACCACATTATTTCTTGAAGCGTAAACCTTTGGCATTATCTCACCAAAAAACAGAAGCAAAAATGTAATTACAACTGCTTCAATAATGAACCCGATCACCGGATCTGCACTAAAATCAAAAATTTTCGAACTGATAAATGCAGATAGCAGTACTATTGTAATATTAATGGTATTGTTTGCAACAAGAATTGTACTCAGAAGCTTTTCCGGCATATTATAAAGCTTAAGGACACTCTGTGATTTCTTGTTCCTGTTATTCTTGAATTTTTCAATGTCTTCAGGTCTGAAGGAGAAATATGCCACCTCGGAGGCGGAAATCAGAGCTGATCCAAGAAGGAGTAAGGCAAGTACGATAAATCCGATAATTATTTTGAAATCAAAAGGATTAATGATTACTCCCGGGCGGTAGGCAAGATATGTAAATGCAAATTCAGGTTCCAATTGAACTCTTATTAGTAATACATCTAGAAGGGAAGGTCATCTTCGTTATTACCTCCAGCGGGACTTTCGGGAAACGATCCGTCAGGTCCGGGATTGTCATGATTTGCACCATTCTTATCCGGTTTGTTCATGGTTTCACCTGCAGCATGATAAGAGCCGCCTGCATCATTTACCTCTGGAACTGCGGCGCCCTTCTCCGGATAATCATTCCTTGACGCATTCTGCTGCCCGCCGACTGAAGCTTGTTTCTTCTCAAGCACAAGCATGGTGTCAGCGAGGATCTCTGTAATGTATTTGTTATTTCCGTCTTTGTCGACGTAGGAACGCGTTTTAATTTTCCCTACTAAATATACCTGGGCACCTTTTTTAATGGTTTTTTCAGCCACTTCGGCCAGAGCCCGCCAAAGAACAATATTATGCCACTCGGTGGAGGTAATTGTTTCTCCCTGCTGATTTGTATAGGTTTCACTGGTTGCCAGGGGAAAGGTAGCTTTTGCAACGCCTTTGTCGAAGTATCTGACAACAGGGTCTTTACCCACATTGCCGACAAGAATGACTTTATTGATTGACATGTAGTTATGTAATATTTAATTCTCCGAAACAGAAGAGTAAAGTTAAGAAAAAAACAGCTTTAAACAATCATTGCTGTACTAAATGGCAAAAATCCACGCTATCAGGTATTTATACTTTTTAATAAATTTAATTTAACCTTCCCGATTTCAACATTGCGGGATATGCAAAAAGAGCAGTACAAATATCTATTTCATTGTATTTAAGGCAATAATAAAATCTTTAATAAAAAAATTATTACATAAGTGTTCCAATTTAAATAAATAATATTTCTATATTTGCAGGGTTGAAAAAAAAGAATACTCAAAATAATTTGTTGAATTTTAAACTTCAAGTAAAATGACTAAAGCAGACATTGTTAATGAAATTGCCAAGAACACTGGTATTGAAAAGGTAACTGTGCAAAAATCGGTTGAAGCCTTAATGGAAACCATAAAACATTCGATGGTAACTGGGAGTAACGTTTATCTCAGGGGTTTTGGAAGCTTTATTGTTAAAAAGAGAGCAAAGAAAACTGCAAGGAATATTTCAAAGAATACTACAATTATAATTCCTGCGCACAATATACCAGCTTTCAAACCGGCAAAATCATTCATAACAAAAGTTAAATCGCACGTTAAGAAATAATCCAACATGCCAAGCGGTAAAAAAAGAAAAAGACATAAGATGGCCACCCACAAACGCAAAAAACGTTTGAGGAAGAACAGACATAAAAAGAAATAGCAGATTGCTTGGTGGTCTTTAACTGAAAATCTTAAACCTAAAGGTCCGGTGATCTTTAGGTTTATTGTTTATAGATGTCGGAAATGGTTGAAAATATATTAACTCTGATTAATATAGGAAGTGGCAAATAAGGATCTTATCATTGATGTAAATGATTCCGAGGTTTCTTTGGCATTGTTGGAAGACAAACAGTTAATTGAACTCAATAAGGAAAAACGCAATATAAAATTTTCAGTCGGCGACATTTATCTTGGTAAGGTAAAAAAGATAATGCCCGGGCTGAATGCGGCTTTCGTCAATGTTGGTTATGAAAGGGATGCATTTCTGCATTACCTCGACCTGGGAGCTCAGTTCCGTACCCAGCAGAAGTATTATACCACTACGCTTCAGAGACAGGGCCGCTTTACTCCTGTTCATAAATTCAAGCCTGAACCTGATATCGACAAAGATGGTAAGATAACCGACGTTCTTACCCAGGGACAGACTGTGATAGTTCAGATCACAAAAGAACCTATTTCAACAAAGGGTCCCAGGCTATCTTCTGAGGTATCCCTGGCTGGAAGGAATCTTGTGCTGATCCCAAATTCCGATAAGGTTTCAGTTTCTTCTAAACTTGAAAGTTTTGATGAAAAAAATCGTTTGAAAACCCTTCTTCAGAGCATAAAACCAAGAAATTACGGGATCATAATCAGGACTGCTGCAGAAGGAAAGAAAGTTGCCATACTGGATGCGGAACTGAGGGAACTTGTCAGAAGATGGGAATCAGCCTTTTCGACAGTAAAGAAAGAGATTAAGAGTCCGAGGCTATTTATCGGAGAACTTAACAGGACATCCGCAATTCTTCGTGACTTGCTAAATGTATCTTTTAACAGCATTTATGTAAATGATCCTGCTTTTGCTGATGATATCCGCAAATATATTAAGGAGATTGCCCCTGAGTCAGCCAAAATTGTCAAACTGTACAAAGGAACGATTCCGATCTTCGACCATTTTGGAGTCAATAAACAGATAAAAGCCCTCTTTGGGAAATCGGTTTCGTTTAAACACGGCGCCTATCTTATAATCGAACATACTGAAGCACTTCATGTAATTGATGTCAACAGCGGGAATCGTTCCAGGTCAGGCAATGACCAGGAGTTAAATGCGCTTGATGTAAATATGGAAGCCGCTTCAGAAATCGTCCGCCAGTTGAGATTAAGGGATATGGGCGGTATTATCGTAATTGATTTTATCGATATGCAATCGGCTGAAAATAAACAACAGCTTTTCGATAAAGTCAGGGAGCTGATGGCTAACGACAGGACAAAGCATAACATATTGCCGTTGACCAAGTTCGGCCTTATGCAGATAACAAGGCAACGGGTCAGGCCGGAGATGAGTATCACTACAAATGAAAAATGTCCTGCCTGCCTGGGTACCGGCCAGATAAAACCGACCATCCTCTTTACCGATGAGCTCGAAAAAGATCTTTCCTTCATTGTCGATAAAATAAAGACCAGGAAGCTGGTCCTTAATGTTCATCCGTTTGTTGCTTCCTACCTGAAGAAGGGTTTATTCCCGGTTTACAGGAAATGGGATCTTAAATACAAGATAATGCTTAAAATACAGGCAGTTATATCATACCACATGCTTGAATACCATTTCTACGACCGGTATGACAATGAAATTGACCTGTCTTAATCTTTGACCTTTTAATAGGTCTCCATTCTATCTTCCTTATTATAAATGTTTTATTAATTTTGGCATGAAAATATATATTGACATGCATAAAAGAAACTTTTTGATGCTTCTTTTCAGCTTCCTGGCACTAACGCTACAGGCCCAGATTTATGACCCTGTGACATGGAATTTCAAATATGAAAAGAAAGGCGATAATATATATGAACTTATTTTTGCTGCGACAATTGAAAATGGATCCCATATATATTCAATGGATATTCCGGAGGGTGGTCCGATACCGACGTCAATCCTGATAGATTCATTGTCCGGTTATTCAATTGATGGCAAACCTTATGAAGTCACCAAACCAGAAGAAGTCTTTGATGACGCTTTCGGATTCAAGATTAAGATTTTCAATGATAAGGCTGAATTCCGGCAAAGAATTATTGGAAAATCGCCCTCATTTACAGTTAAGGGAGAAGTGGATTTTATGTCATGCAATAAATCCACATGCTCACCTCCAAAGGAAGTTGTATTTGAGATTCCTATAGGTTCCGGTAAAAAGAATACGACCCTTTCAACCGGCAATAAAATTGTAAATTCAGACACCAATATTCCCAAAAGAGGTATCCTGAGCTTTTTTCTTGCATCATTTCTCCTCGGTTTACTGGGGGTAATTACTCCCTGCGTTTACCCGATGATCCCCATGACGGTAGCCTTCTTTACGCGAGGATCAGAAAACAGGTCAAAGGCTATTATAAACGCATTTATCTTCGGACTTTCAATTGTAGTTATTTATACTTCACCCGGAATAATAATATCACTAACGGGAGCAGGTGCGGGGTTTGCAAATGCCCTGAGCACTCACTGGATACCCAATACTATATTTTTTATGCTGTTCGTCTTGTTTGCTATATCATTCTTTGGAGCATTCGAAATGGTGCTTCCCAATAAATGGGCAAACAGTGCTGATTCCAAAGTTGACAGGGGTGGTCTTCTGGCTGCGTTTTTCATGGCACTAACTACGGTGATAGTATCGTTCTCCTGTACTGGTCCAATAGTTGGTGGACTTTTGGTTGAGGCTGCAAGAGGAGACGTGCTAAGACCAACAATCGGAATGTTTGCCTTCGGGCTTGCATTTGCACTCCCGTTTACTCTTTTTGCACTCTTTCCTGCTTTGTTAAGCAAGTTACCAAAATCAGGCGGATGGCTTAACTCGATTAAGGTTGTCCTGGGATTTCTGATGCTTGCTTTCAGCATGAAATTCCTTATGACCATAGATAGTGTATATTCACTGGGACTTTTATCGCGGGAACTATTCCTGTCTGTATGGATTGTTCTTTTTACTCTTCTCGGACTATATCTTATGGGCAAAATTAAATTCGCCCACGATAGTGACCTGAAACATATCGGACCATTGAGGCTCTTCCTGATTATTGCAGTCTTTTCATTTGTTTTTTACCTGATCCCGGGACTTTTTGGCGCTCCCCTGAAAGGGATTGCCGCTTTTATTCCGCCACAGGAGACCTCTTGGTTCACACGCGGTTCAGATACCCCGGAAAAAAATGCTTCTGCGCTGGAGGGAGCTCAGTCTAAGAATAAGAGTATATTATGCTCAGAACCAAAATACAGGGATTTATTTAAAATGCCCCTGGGCCTTCAGGGATATTTCGATCTGGATCAGGGCCTTGCCTGCGCCAGGGAACAAGGTAAACCGACCCTTATTGATTTTAAAGGTCATGCCTGCGCGAACTGCAAGGTCATGGAATCAAGGGTATGGTCCGACCCGGAAGTTCTGAAAATACTGAATGAAGATTTCGTGATAATTTCACTCTATGTGGATGACAGAACTGATCTGCCTGAGAATGAGTGGTTTGTATCATCCCTTGATGGCAAGGTGAAGAAGACAATAGGGAAGCAGAATGAAGACCTGGAAATTACGAGGTACAGCACCAATGCCCTTCCTCTTTATGTCATTTCCGATTACGATGGCAACGCTGTTATCAAACCCATGCCTGCAAATCTAAAAACCGAAGATTACAAGAACTGGCTCAATGATGGCATAAAGTCTTTTAATTCAGGGAATAAGTAAATGATTACTTGAAATTCCGCGCCTGCGGTTATGTCATTTTATGTATATATTTCCCCGGGTTGCATCTATTGATACTTTTACGTTGCCTGGATTCTTTCCTACAGTGCCAAAGGTCATGTACTCCTTTTTATCTTCATTGATACTCTTTTTCTCAATTTCTGTGTTTTTTTCAGGGAGTATCAGGAATGCATTTATGTGCCTGATATCCAAGTTATAAGATGCAGCAGGATCGAAGGTCAGGCTGATATCTGAATAAGAAGAATTGATATTGATAAAGTCTAACCCCTTCAGTATGTTATCAGCATTCAGGCTGCCATATTTGGTAACAACATCAATCACTTTTTCCAGCTCTCCGATTCTGTAATCGGTGAAGTAAGAATTTCCCCTTACTTCAGAAACTGTGCCGAAATAAAATTTATCCCTTCGTGATTCAGCATCAAACTTTCCTGCGCTCTTCAAATCAAACCTGGATGATATGGAATTGATTTTAATATCCTGGGATTCGCCAATCTCAATATCAGAGAATGAAGCGTTTATATAACCTTTCCTGATTTTATTGATTGTGGCATCGCAGAATGTGAGTTCAATCTGGTTAGACTCATTGAGCGAGTTGGCCTTAAAATTTCCATTTGAAAGGGACAATGAAAATTTACCGGTATTATTCTCCATGTAAACGTCACCATACTTATTTGTAATCTGCATATCAAGATATTCAGGGACGCTTATAAAATAGTTGATCTGAAGCCTTGACTCATAAGGTATCAGCTTGTTAGTCATACCCTTGAAGCTTTCGAAAAGGATGTCAATATTCTGGTTGAATTCTGATTCGGCCCTTACCTGGAAGCTTGATCCGGTAATGTTTATATTTATGCCGTTGAACATTTTATGCAACCGGTCAAGGCTTGATGAATTAGCCTCCACCTCAACTCTGACCGATACAGAATCCTTATTCCAGGGAGTTATTTGGATAGTCCCATATTTATTATTCACTTCGAGCGACATTTCTCTGGTTACATGAAATGACTTATTGTAACTCCTTTTTTCGTTGAATGACTGACCCTGTCCAGGTTCTGATATGTACAAGGCAAATATCAAAATGATCAATGGTTTATAATTCATGGGTGTCGCTTTTTACTGGTTTGTTTTCATTTTGCTTTAAAAGGTCAAGCATCTCTTCAAGTATCTGGATCTTAATCCTGTAGTTTTTAATCAATGCTTCAATTACCTCCTGGTTCGAAACATTATCTTTGAGGTCCTTTTTAAT
Organism: Bacteroidales bacterium; assembly: GCA_003152835.1. GTDB lineage: Bacteria > Bacteroidota > Bacteroidia > Bacteroidales > VadinHA17 > LD21. Next base: position 29,936 of record PMBC01000137.1, read on the forward strand.
GTCGGTGCAAATACTGTCAATCTGTGACATGTCGCTAAGGAACTCATTCCTTAAATCAGGGTATCCGGCAAGCAGGGGTAAAGCTTCGTTATAAAGGCTGTTAACCAGGTTATTATAATAGAATTCAGTCTCTTTTAATTGAGGGTTGTTTTTCATTAAGGATGATTCTCTTTGATTCATGAACCCATCCTTATTTTCATTTGTGTAATGATAGATTGCTGCAGTTATGACTACAATTATAACCGC
>PMBC01000181.1 GCA_003152835.1 Bacteroidales bacterium
GCTGATTCGCCAGTGACTAATCCTGATGCATTAACTGTGGCTACTGATGCGTTACTGCTGCTCCAGGCTCCTATGCCGCCACTCAAAATTACTGTGTTGGCTGTATAGGTTGCAGTCCCTGCTATACATAGCGGGCTTGTTCCTGTTACTGATGCTATACTGGCATTAGGATTGATAGTCACTGTACCCGTTGTATTACTACAACCGGATAAAGTTTCCTGAAAAGTAAAAGTTGCTTCTCCTCCACTAAGACCGGTAACAAATCCAGCATCTGTCACCGAGGCTACCAACGGACTATTGCTTACCCACGTACCACCTGTCGTCGGTGATAAGGTGGTGGTGCTTTCAACGCATATGGCTGAAAGACCTGTGATGCTTACTACTGGCAACGCATTAACTGTTATATAATCAGTCTCTGTTTTTGTATAATCAGTGCCTCCATCTGTAACAGTAAGACTTACTGTAGGGGTAGGATATGACTCACTATACGTGTAAGTTATAGTAGGCGGAACTTTTTCATCAGACATCTGGGGTGTAGCTCCTTCTCCAAAATCCCAATGATAGGTTTCAGAGCCAGAAAATTCGTCAGATTTGTTGGTAAAAGTGACTATTGATCCACTACATACAATTTTTGGATAAGCACTGAAATCTGGAGTCTGTGCCCAGCTACTGCCTGTNNCAATTATCGAATGAAGAATAATTTTCATGTCGGATATTTATAATCCAGGGAAATTTTTTGTGTATAAATTATGTGTATATATTAAAGGTATGAAAAGCAGGCTAGCTTTGATTTGGATCAGAGCGAAAAGCACAAGTTAAAGCATTGCCACTGATCTATCCTTACTTTTATCTTTTATCTTTTGTCTTTTGTCTTTTGTCTTTTGTCTTTCGCCTTTTGTCTTTTGTCTTTTGTCTTTTGTCTTTTGTCTTTTGCCTTTTGTCTTTTGTCTTTTGTCTTTTGTCTTTCGCCTTTTGTCTTTTGTCTTTTGTCTTTTGTCTTTTGCCTTTTGTCTTTTGCCTTTTGTCTTCCCGCGCTCCAGCGCGGGCAAGCTTTCGCCCCGTCAGTCACAGTTGCAATGACTAACAAGGACAGGTATCTCAGGCTTATAAGAGCTATACATTTAATAATTCAATCAGCAGATTTTACATCCTCCCTAAACTAAAAGGGAATCAGTCCTGAAAAGAATGTTTTTGCTCAGCCTTTTTATTAATACTGACATCTAAATTAAGTAATTTGCAATAAAACCAACACTTAATTTGACCAATAGCCAGATTTCATACATAATTGGGGATATTTCCAATATTAAGCATTTTACTGGCCTGAGGAAAGACTGAACATCATTAATAAAGGTAGATTTTATTTACAATAANNTAAGGTTCCTATAATATCTGCCTTTTTATTTAATATCTTATATGAACTGGCCAAATTATTTGACATCCGTACCTTAATATTTGATAAACGTTTTAACCAGATTCTTAAATATAGCGTTACTTTACCAAATGGGAATTATTTATCAAATTGATCTCAATGAAGAAAATTAATAACATTTTTTTCGAGCCTACCGACAAAACTCCTTCGATCGATTTTAATCAATTGACCGGAGACTTGATTTTGTCAGGCAGATCAATTCCCGAAAATGCCGCTAAGACTTATGAGCCAGTCCTCATTTGGGTCCAGGATTACATAAAAAACCCTTGTGCCATTACAAATTTCAGGCTTAATCTTGAATATTTCAACACAGCTTCTTCAATATGGATTTCAAAAATAGTTAAAACACTCTGCGGTATCAAGAACCAGGAGCGTATCCTCTTCATTCATATCTATTTTAATATCGAGGATTTCAATAGTATTGATGATGTCAAAGATGATATCATTCAATTCACAAACGTTTTAATTAGTAATGAAACGTTAAGTATCGGTTATAAAATTTATGGCACCGATGACGATGGTAAGATCCTCAAGGAATCCATGCTTTTCATTTGATCTACAGATAAATAGTTATCTTATTCACATGATCTTTTAAGATCATGCTTCCCTATTATTTACTAGTAGAGTTTCCCGAAGCATTCTGTTTAAATGAAAAGAGGTTATAGAACTCAATTTCCAGAACCTGCTGAATTCTTTATAATTGCAAGCAGAAAAGAATGTTATTAATTATCTTGGTACTATCATGCCAGGAATAAGCCGGCAGCGGCAAAGAGGCGCTCAAAGGCGCTGTCAACACTGTGACTCAGAATTGAGTTAAAGAGAGGAAACGGGTTTTCATGAGTATATGGATAGGGGAAATCAGTTACCTCAACCGAACTGCTTAAACTTTGACTTTTGTAATTCAGGGTTTTAACAATGCCATCAGCCGGTATTATTGCATCTTTTAACAAAGCTATTGAACGGATCTGATCCTTTAATCCTGTCAATCTGTTTTCCCTGAACTTTCTGAACCTGCCAAGATCAATCATCGACCTGAAAGCCATCCCTATCCTGCTGGAACAAAGGAAATCCACCAGCGGACTCTTTCCTTTGATCTCTTTTTCAAAATCCTCAAGGTAGAAGTTAAACACCTTATCATAAGCCAGACTGTCCATTATCAGCTTTGACGTTCCGTGCATATTGCTGAAGACAGATCCTCCGCAGAACATAAAAAGCTTTGATTCACTAAAGAGGTTTTCCGGATTGCCCATCAGAATTATCTGTGCAAGAAAGGCACCTATCGAATATGCAAAAATATTCACTTTGCTTCCTCCGGGGATCAGCTCGTGCCTTCCATCTCTGATCATTGACATCAGTTTTACAATATCTTCTGAGGTTTGGTAGCCCGAATTGAAAAAACGCATCGGGTCCTCGGTAAGCCGGTTGCTTAAAGCAATGTTTGCAATACTCGACATGCTTACGTCACCAAAATTTGTTCTGCGCTCTGATAAATAACTGAACATTGCCCTTGGATCCTTCCATGATTCGGGTGAACGGTTGATATGAAAGGAAATGGGGAACAAAATGACATAACTCCCGGTGTTCTGTGCAAGGTAGTATGCCCATACCAGGTATTTCACCCAGCTTCTTTCGTTAAGTCCGTGAAACAGCAATATTACCTTTCGGCTGGCAGTATCAGCAGGAACAAAAACGGGGTACGAAAAGGAAACATTCTCATCAATTGATATATCCTTTTTGTTTAAAAAGGAATCCGGCACTGAATCGGACGAAAATTCCAGGTTGATTATCCTAACGTCCGAGCCAGGGATATTAATCTCCTTAATACCCAGGTCAAAAATATTTTTCAATTCATTATATTGCCTGGTATACCCCATAATTTTATTCAGATATTCAGGTGTAAAGGAAGATAAGGGATATAAGCCAGTCAAATAAATGTGCTGGATTTAGTGCCGCAGGGATAAAAATTGAAATTTAGTGACGGAATTCTGATATACGGGGTAAAATTTAAGCTTAGTTCCCCAATATGATTTTTATAAATATAACCGGAAAAGAGAAAAAAGTTAAATTTACAGTCAAAATTCAGAATGCAATGCCTGACATTCAGAAACCAATACCCCATTACCTTGTCGAAAAGAAAAATATTCTCAGTCTGATTTTGTTTACATCCCTTTTCGCACTGGTATTCATCAATATATATTCACCCTTTGGTGCCGACAAGTGGTTTAATCTTACAAAGCTGGAATTCCTTACATACTCGAGCCTTGTAATCCTGACCGGGGTACTGGTTGTCGTGGCCAGCAGGATAGTTATGTACTATGTTTGCAAGAAACATCTAATCAACCTATTGCAGTACCTTATATGGATAATGGCGGAAATAATGCTCATGGCATTGTTTTACGCGCTGTTTGAAAAATTAGTTTTAAAAGATGTCCGGATATTTCCTGACCTGGTACAATTATCAGCGCTTAATACGGCTCTGGTACTATTACTGCCCTATTCCGTTATGTGGCTTTATTTCTCATGGCGTGATAAAAATGAGCAAATAGAGAGAATGGCGGAAATGCAGACATTTTCCGACAATACCAGAGACATGATTCCTTTTTACGACGACAAATCAACGCTTAAGTTCTCTGTAAAAAAAGAGAATCTCCTGTACCTGGAATCAACTGAAAACTATATTAGCATCTGTTATCTCAACAAGGGCAAAGTATCTAAATATCTATTACGCGACACAATGAAAAAGATGGAAGAAAACTTTGCAGGCACAGAGATAATTCGCTGCCACAGGTCATATATGGTTAACTTCGAGAAAGTTAAAGTTATAAGAAAAGACAAGGACGGCTTGAAGCTTGAACTTGATAATCCATCGGTAATAGATATTCCAGTATCGAAAACATATGCAGATAATGTAATGCACACCTTCTCAAAATACAGTCAATTTACTGATGCCGGTTAGCCGGTGGCAAATTCAAAAAAAAGCCCTCCGGTAATGCAGGAAGGCTTTCACCTGTAGCGAGAGGGGGTTATGATCCCCCGACCCCCTGATTATGAATCAGGTACTCTAACCAACTGAGCTATCTCGCCCTTTGTCCGCCGAAGCCTTGGCGCAGGCGGAAGTTTCGCGGGTGCAAATATAAAAAGTTTGAAGTTAAATAGCAATAAGATTATTTTACGATCTCAATATTTTTTCTATATTGCGTATAAGTAATGCGGGAGATTCATAATGAGAGTAAAGTATGAACTTGAATATACACTGAATTGTTCTCCAAAGGTACTGTTCTCGAGACTCAGCACACCTGAAGGGCTTGGAGAATGGTTTGCTGACGATGTGAATGTTGATGGAGACATATTTGCCTTCTTATGGAATAAATCCGAATCAAAAGCCAGATTATCTGCTCTTAAGGAAAATAAGTTTGTGAGGTTTGAATGGCTCGAAAACACCGATGAAGAATCAAATTACTTTGAATTCAGGATCAATATCGAAGAACTCAGCGGAAGCCTGGCCCTTATCATTGCCGATTTTTCCGAACCCGAAGAAAAGGTAGATGCTGTAAGCCTTTGGGATTCACAGGTGGCTGACCTGAAGAGGGTATTGGGGAT
>PMBC01000154.1:0-2830 GCA_003152835.1 Bacteroidales bacterium
CGAACCCGCGACCCCGACCTTGGCAAGGTCGGGCTCTACCAACTGAGCTACTCCCGCAGATTCACGGGCAAAAGTAAGAATTTTTTTTTATCTGCAAAACAGTGCTCTGAAAATGGCAATTTGTTTCCTGAGAAATGATTACCCATTGACAGGTCCCCATTCAGTGAGCGTATCATTTTCAAATATAAGCCAGGAATTCATGTAAATCCATTCTTCCTTAACAATGCTGCCGTTTATGACCCTGTTGATCTTTTTAGGAGTGCCCCAGCTATCCTGAACCATATCGGTTGTCATACCTTTCCAGATTTTACCTGAAATGAGCCTTGCTGCCATGCTTGTCCCGTATTTATTCTCAAGCCAGGAAAATCTGTTGACCTGGTGTTGCTGAACCGGCTGTCCCTCCTGAACATTCGCCTGTTGCTGCATATCAGGAGCAGTTGTCTTATTTACAGTTGCATGACGCCTTAAAATATAACCCTCGCTTTCCTGGTAAACTACATGAAAATAGGTGCTGTCTGAACTTAATATATCCACAACTTCACCGGAGGGGATTATCATTATGACGGTCGTAAGGTCATCTTTTGCACCAAAAAGACGGGTTGCCTTATTCAGTGTTGCGGTAAATTTAGTATCCTGGGCATTTATCGAAAACGCCAGCAGCATAAGAAAAAATGAAATGGTTAGCTTTCTCATATGGAATTTTTAATATGATGCTCAAAAATTATACCACACTTCATCATTCAACATACTTATTTCCGATTACCTCCTTTCAGGTCCTATTCCTTTCTGATAAGCATCAGTCCGTCTCTTAATGGCAGGATAATTTTCTCAATATCCTTTTCCATCATTATCATCTCATTAAACTCAATGATTCCCCGTGTCTGAAGATCCCTTGATCTGGTATCGAGCACCTTATCGCCCCATAAAACGTTGTCGGCAATAATTAATCCGCCACTGCGTACTTTCCCAATAGATGCATTATAGTAATCAATATATTCCCTCTTATCGCCATCAATAAAAACAAGATCAAACTGACCATTGAGTCCCGGAATAATATCCTGTGCTCTGCCCGTAAGCTGGGTAATTACGTGGTCGACCCCGGCTTTTCTGAACCAGGAATTGCAGAATTCTTTAAGTTCATCATTGATATCAATGGTTGTCAGCCTTCCGCCTGGCTTTAGTCCCCTGGCAAGGCAAATGGCCGAATAACCCGTAAAAGTTCCTATTTCGAGGATCATAGCCGGGGTTAGCATTTTTGAGATAAACTCAAGAAGCTTTCCTTGGAGATGGCCTGTAACCATATTCGGATTTACAAATCTTATGTGAGTCTCTCTGTACAGCTCTTCAAGAACAGGATCTTCAGGCGATGAATGGTCGCGGATGTATTTTTCAATCAGTTTATCCATGGCTATTTATAGATAAGAGTCGATAATCCTGAAGGTTCAAAAACTTCGTTGGAGATCTCCAGCAACTCAGAGGTGGTAAGTGAATCAATTTTTTTGCATATATCCTCAAGTGAATCGATCCTGTTAAACACAAGGAGGCTTTTCCCAAGGCTAAGCATAAGGCTTTCATGGTTCTCATAACTCCTTGCCAGGTAGCCCTTTAATTGGTTTTTTGCCTTGCTGAACTGGAGTGGTCCCAACCTGGTATTTCGCAATTTATTGAGCTCAAACAAGGTGATGGCAATGCTTTTTTCAAGATTCTGACGGTCGGTGCCAAAGTAAATCGAAAATACTCCGGTGTCGAGATAAGCATTGTAATTTGATTCAACATTATAGGCGAGACCGTTTTTTTCGCGCAGGGATAGATTTAACCTTGAATTCAATCCTTGTCCGCCTAATAAATTGTTAAGGAGAAACATACCTATTCTCCGTTTATCTTTTATGTTGTAAGCTACATTCCCGATAATGCAGTGATCCTGATTAGTATCCATTTTCTTTGTCACAATTGACTTTATGTAGAAGGCAGGCTTGTATTTTCTGCCCTTTTTGATATTTGAAATTACTGCTCCGAAATATTTATTTACTAAACGAACCACCTTCTCATCAGGGATATTCCCGACTGAACAGAAAACCATCTGGTTTGTTTTGTAATTCCCGGAAAAGAATTGAAACAGAGCCTTTTGTGTGAAAGATTTAACAGTAACCGGTGTGCCGAGAATATTTCTTCCGATAGGCTGACCCGGAAAGATCATCTCCTCAAAATCGTCAAAGATAAGTTCTGCAGGATCATCGAGGTATGAATTTATCTCCTCGATAATCACGTCCTTCTCCTTTTCAATCTCCCTTGCAGGAAAAACGGAATTAAAGGTTATATCGCTTATTATATCGACAGCTTTTTCAAATTCTTCCCTAAGGACAGAGGCATGGATTGCAGTTTCTTCTTTTGTAGTATAAGCATTGAGCTCACCACCGGCGTCATCCAGAGAGCTCAGGATGTGATATGTTTTTCTTTTTTGTGTACCCTTGAAGAGCATATGTTCGATAAAGTGAACCATTCCGTGTTCATCGCCTCTTTCATTGCGGGAACCCGTGTTGATGACAAGTCCGCAATGGGCGACCATTCCGTTTGTCCGCAGATGGACAACTCTTATTCCGTTTTTAAGGGTGTGGTAAAGTAGCTCCATTATAGAATTTTAGATCAGTGTGCAAATGTACCATATAGGGAAAATGATTCCAAATTGATTTTTTGATGTCAAAGTTTTGCTTACTCAAATTTGAAATATATATTTGCAGTCCGAAAAGAGGGTGCCATAGCTCAGTCGGTAGAGCAATGGACTGAAAATCCATGTGTCCCCGGTTCGATTCCTGGTGGCACCACATCTTTA
>PMBC01000154.1:2913-10275 GCA_003152835.1 Bacteroidales bacterium
GTCATCAGCATCCCGGGCAATTCCTTCATGAGTAACTACATGGAGGCCACTTCGATAAAAGGGCGGCGTACTCCGTGCGTTGTGTAAAAGATTTATGAGTATTGATAAGGGCCTTTAATATTTATGATGATTAAGGGTTTACTCTTTAATAAAATGTCAAAGTAGTTTTTTCTATTCAATCAGGATGTTTTTTCTAATGAAATGTCATGGTTTGAATAGAATCGTTTGTCAAGGTACAAAATATTTTTGGAGTCATCTGGCAGCTTAACTTTTTATAAGTCCAAAAAGACAAGCGACTGAAATGATAATCAGAGCCATTGAGCTGTTGGGCCCTTACACCTTTTTTACTATCTTTGCCAATTCTCATAAATGGAATAAAATTCACAGGACATAAATGATATTCGATAATTTGAATCTGAATCCGGAATTACTGGAATCAATTGATTATATGGGCTTCAGTGAGACCACCCCAATTCAGGAAATGGCCATTCCGGTCATAATGTCGGGCAGAGACCTGATTGCATGTGCACAGACAGGTACTGGAAAAACGGCTGCCTACCTTCTCCCAATAATGAATCATATTTTTGATAAACGGACAGGACACACTCACACTCTTGTACTGGTACCAACCCGTGAACTGGCAATTCAAATTGACCAGCAGATTCAGGGACTGGCTTATACTCTGAACATTACATCTTTAGCAGTCTATGGTGGAGGAGATGGCAGCGGATGGGATCAGGAAAAAGCTGCCCTCTCAAGGGGAGCGGATATTATTGTGGCTACACCCGGCAGGTTGATTTCTCATCTTAATCAGGGCTATGTGAAATTTAACCAGATAGAGGTTTTGGTTCTTGACGAAGCTGACCGGATGCTCGATATCGGTTTCTATGACGATATTATGCACATTATTTCCTGTCTGCCCAAAAAGCGTCAGACTTTGATGTTAAGCGCCACTATGCCTCCAAAAATAAGGTCATTGTCGAAACATATTATGAAAAACCCGGTGGAAATCGCTCTTGAAATGTCGAAGCCTGCCGATGGTGTCATACAGGCTGTATACAAGCTAAGCGATAATCAGAAATTACCACTGATAAAAAGTCTCTTGGCTGACAATCCGGAATATCACAGCATTTTAATATTCAGCTCAACAAAGAAGAAATTAAGTGAGATTGTTCGTGGGCTACGCTCAAAAGATTATCCGGTTGAAGGCATTTCATCTGACCTTGAGCAGAAGGAGAGGGAAGAGATGTTATCGAGGTTCAAGTCGCGTAAAACACGTGTTCTCGTGGCTACCGATGTTTTGAGCCGTGGTATCGATATTAAGGATATCAACCTTGTAATAAATTTTGATGCCCCATCAGATGCCGAAGATTATGTGCATCGTGTTGGCCGCACTGCCCGCGCCGAAACAACAGGCCTGGCTGTTACGCTCGTCAACAAAATGGATATACCTAAAATGCAACGCATTGAAAAATTAATCGGGAGCGAGATTTATAATGCACCGTTGCCTGCCTTTATAGCCGAGAATAATGATAAGAGGCCTGACCATCGGCTCACCCCGACGAAAACTAAAAATAGCAAGGCTAAGCGGAGGTTTAATCAAAAAGGCAGGAAGCAGGGAGTCAGGGATAATTAGAGTGTCGGACAGGGTTCGTAAAGAATTCAAATATATAATTCAGTGTTGCCCGGTTTACTAAGTGATCACTGGTCTCCATTTTTGAAAGTGTGACGGTGACCAATCATCGACATCTCTCCTTTCAGAACATTAAAAAGCTGCGGAAGTTCATCCAAACCTGATTTTCGAAGGAACTTCCCGATTTTGGTAAACCGTGAAGAGGCTTTTATTTTAGACTCATTGCCATCCATCTCAATTTTAGTTTCNNCTCGATCCGATCATTTCACGCCGGCATATTACCGGCCCCCGCGATGTCATTTTTATCAGAATACTGATAATAATGAATAATGGACTTAATATAACAATCATCGAAAGGGACAAATTAATATCCATTGATTTCTTTATTGCCAGCGCGAATGAATTATGAGGTATGTTAATGAAGCTAAGGAATTTCCCATTTGCAAGATTGGTACTTATAGCGCTGGACAGACTGTTTTTTTGATCATTATATCTTAGTCTGAGTGTCACGCCCAGCTCTTCACACGATTTGACAGTTTCTCTTATTTCTGACGGGACTAACTTATCTTTCAGATAAAGTACTTCATCGATCGAATCCACTTCTATCAGATCGTAAAGTATCCCTAAATATTTCTCCGGAAGGATTATTGCAGTTTTTTCAAACTTAGCTTTAATAAGAGATGATTCAGTGAAGATGACGACAATCCTGTATCCCAATCCTTCCTTTGACAAATGACTTTCAATAAATGGGAGAGAGGAATCGTTGGCAATAATGACAATATTTATATGATTATATCCTTGAACGCCTGAATTTTTAAACGCTTTAAACTTCAAAATACGACCGATAAACAGAAACAGGAATCCAAAGAATGGCAGCTCTAACAAAAACAATCGCGGAATAGAATATAACTCAAATAAGAAAAAAATCAGGACCAGGAGAAATAGAATCAGAATTGTCGATTGCAGATACAGGAGAAACAGACCCTGATAACGTTTTGTCGGAATTCTGGTAACTTTTATCAGGTACAGGATCAGAAGCCAGAAAGGCAGGATTAACAGGAACAGGATTAACAGATCTTTTTCTGACAAAAAGAGACCTCCATTTGCAGAGTAGCTAATGAAATAGGAGCACTGGAATGCAAATGCAACAGCTAAAATTTCAAATGAACCAAGGATAAAATTCAGAGAATTCCATCTCTTCAGAAAAGGAATTATATTGATGCGATTTTGGGCCATGGAATTATCCATACACAAGTAATCTGCATATCAGGAAGCCCACCCTGTCGGGTGAAGATTCCCGAAATCGGCCCAAAGGTAATAATTATCCGGCAGAAGGTTTGATGTTTTGAGCGCAAAAATATGTAAGTCCGTTAAGTTCAGTAATATCAAGCACTTTCAAACCAGTATCTTCAAGCAGTAATGTAACTGTTCTTGCAGTCAAATACATGTTGGTCCTTGAATCCATAATATTAAACATCTTATTTAGAAACGATATCCTTGACGAGATGCCGTTCTCAATCTGATCATCATCTTGCCCTGACTTATTGGAACCCGATAAAAATGTGTTTTGATTTTTATTGTCAGCAAAGCATCCGATAAAGTAACTTTTCTGCGGCAGGATATTATAGATGGTATGAAGAAAATCCTTTATTTGCTTTATGTAGTTCAATTGTTTCAGGTTAATGACAGTTTTAATATCTTTCAATTCTTCAATATCGTAATAATAATGATGTGAAGACGAAAGAATAATAAAATCAGGATCATTTGCGAGGCCTAATTTCTCAAGGTAATTGTAAAAGTTTTCCTGATCTTCTTCAGCAAGCTTTTCAAAAACCGGATTGGATTCAATTACTTCAATAGGGGAGTTTACCTGAAAAAAACTTTCTTTGACTCTCTGGTCGTTAGATTCTATTTGGCTATTTGTCATTCTGCCGCTTTCCATAATAAAAGTTGATAAATTCAAAAATAAAAATAGACAATATGTGAACCTCAGGCAAGCTGCGAAAGCCCGGTAATTGACCAATGCCGAAGGAAAATGATTAAATTGATCTTTGCTATAGGGAGGAATGTCAGCAATTTTTGATCGTTGATATATAAAAATCATTCATTCGTAAAAATTCATGGGTTTTTTATTGAGTATTTACGGGGATACAGTTTCTATTCGCTGTCACATTATTATAAAACACTAAAAAACAGCATTATAAGAAGATTAAAGATGATTTGTTTTTCACGAGCTTATCTTGTTTCTTTATTTGACCAATAAGTCCGGAATTTTGACCAATTTTTCTCAAAACGAATTCTCTCATGCAGAAGGATATCTATAAAAATTCCGCAAGATCAGTGATCTGCAGGATTTTGTACTTCAACGGTTTTTGTTATCCTGATATTCCTTTAGGGTAAAATCAATCCCATCTGTATAAGCATAACAAAGGTAAAATGCCATCACGACTTTTAGAATAAGGTTGAATAATGAACAAAGTCCAAGCATTTTTCATATTTTTATTGGGTATAATCTGATTATAACGACCGCATGAAATGAAAGTAGGTAAAACCTTGCTACTTTTCTGTCTTGTCTCCTTTTGGGTGGGAACTACGCTATCTGCACAGAATACATCTGGTAAAAATCTGAATTTTGCACTTGGCAATTTCACTAACTGGGTAGGATATACCTGGCGGTATAGCATAGATGTACCCTCCATAAATACAAATCCGGTGGCGGGAATTGTTTCCAGGAGACAAACCATAATGTCCGATACTTCTGCATATGATAAAAATACAGGATATGCTTTAAGAAAAATTCCAAAAGGTTATAAGTATTCTGCACGGCTGGGCGATGAGCTCATGAACGGGGACGGAAGTGGAAATCCGACAGCAAGATGCTGGGAACAGAGTCTGAGGTACACTATGACTATTGATTCGACCAATGCTCTTCTCATCTTTAAATTTGCACTGGTATTACAATATGCCGTTACTCACACTGAAGTTAATGAACCCCGCTTTAAACTCACGCTGTACGACAGCGATGGCAATGTTCTGCCGGATTGTTCAAATTACGACGTATATGCATCTAATAAATATGTGAAGGGTTTTAAAACATACTTGCCTTCAGGTTCGAATGTACCGGTTGAATGGAGGGACTGGACCACGGTAGGGGCAAACCTCATGAAATATCTAGGGCAAACTATTACCGTTGAATTTATGTCAGCGGATTGCAAGGAACATTGGCATTATGGTTATGCTTATTTTTTAGCTGAATGCCATCCATTCTATATTGCAGTTAAGTATTGTGCTGCTGATACTGCTGCAACGCTTACTGCTCCGGAAGGATTTGAAAAATACAAATGGATAAATAATACCACCGGAGCTACATTGGACACTACCGAGGTCCTTAATGTGAAGGTGCCCGACCAGAATACATCCTATTCCTGTACCCTGACATCTGCCACAGGATGTGTTGTATTACTACATACCAGGATAGTTAAATACATTCCGAAAGCTGATTTTAGCACTTTCATGCTGGATTGCAATTCCAACACGGTTCAGTTTACCAGTCACTCCACTACAACAAATGGGACACTATCGTACAACTGGATTTTCGATGATGGGAATACTTCTGCCCTGAAGAATCCCCCATATACATTCAGCTCGTCTGGCATGCATACTGTGACCCTTCTTCTGAGCAATCCGCCATCCACATGCACAGACACTCTGACAAAAGATGTTGAATCATTTTCGCCTCCCCTGGTAGGGATCAATGGCGATTCGACCTACTGCCCGGGACTTAGTACCACTCTTAAGGCTTATGGTGCGTATGAATATACATGGAGCAATGGTTCTAAAGCAGCAACCGTGGAAATATCAGCTCCGGGAGGGACCTACTGGATGCTGGGCCGTTCGAGTACGGGATGCGTTTCTGATACTATGTATAAAACAATAACTGAAGAACCGGACTGGCCATTCATCATTATGGGAGATACTGTAATCTGCGGGAACAAAAGCGTTACTCTTTCAGCATCCGGAGCGGTAAGCTATCTTTGGAACAGGAAAGTCATCCTTTCAACATCCGGGGAAGATAACTTTTTATGGACTAAAGGGATCACAGACGATACAATTGTTGTATCATCTCCCGGAACTTACATTGTAACAGGAGTGAATGCACGCGGATGCCAAAAATCTTCAACTTTCAATGTTGTTGGATACAAGCTTCCTGAAGCTGCCTTTTTGCTCTCTCCTGATGCCCTTGACAGGAAGCATACTACACTTACATGCACTATTCCTGGAGAAACAGGTACAAGTTATTTATGGAATCTGGGCGATAACTCATATGAAACCGGTGCGACAGTTACACATGATTACTCTATCCGGGATACAACATTGTATTACCTGGTCAGACTTAATGCTATATCATCACATGGCTGCATTGACAGCTCTTCAAAATACATTGACGTTATACCCTTCATCCCCAATGTATTTTCTCCGAACGGTGATGGAATAAATGACGTTTTCAAGGAGGGGTTTAAGGTTGAAATAGTTGACAGGAACGGGATGCAGATTTATAAGGGAAATAACGGCTGGGACGGAAGGCATAAAGGACAACCTGCCGATCCGGACACATACTTCTATCTGGTTTATTATAAAGACAGTGAACAAAAACTTCATACAAGAAAGGGTTATGTAACCCTTATAAGATGAGATGAGCGTGATGAGGCGAATATATGCTTATATATTGACAGTGATCTGTCTGATTTCAGGTTTTAAGGTAATAGCGCAGACAGATATCAGCCTGGCTACTCACTGGTATAACCGGGCTAATTACAATCCTGCTTTTATTGCCAGGACTGATTACCTGTATCTTTTCTGCAACACCCGTCATCAATGGATTGGCATCAATGGCGCTCCTGCTGTATTGAATGTCCAGATATCTGAGTATTATGACGCTATACATTCAGCATTCGGATTATCGTTTGTGAATGACAAAATAGGAATTACTCAGTCATTCAATCCGATGCTTACATATGCGTTCCGCATTGCAAAGAAAAACAAGTGGGCATTATCAATGGGTCTTTCCGGAGGCATGTTTATACGCACAATAGATGGTTCAAAGCTTGAGGCTGAAACAGCAGGCGATCCTTCTCTGTTTTATTATTATAAAAAGATCAGCAAACCGGATTTCAATACTGGATTTGAATTTCAAACCCCTCACTTCATAACAGGCATTTCTTCGACACACCTGACATCGATCGGCAAATCTGACACACTGTTCCTGAATACAAATCATCGGTATGCCTATGTTATTTATAAAAACGATGATCCCAGAATAATATCTTATAGTTTTGGCGCAGAGATTGTTAACAGGTATAACCTTACTGTTGTGGAAGGAAATGTTTTCGTTCGTGTTAAGCGTCCTGCGAAGATGATTACAGGACCACTTAATAAAGGTCCCCAGGAAATCCTCGATTTTGGCCTTACATACCGAACTTCACGTGAGGTGACTTTGCTATGCGGAGTAATGATCTCACCTTATTTCAGAATCGGGTATGCTTATGATCAAAGCCTGCTATCGCAGTATGGCAGGTATGGAACCCACGAGGTGATGCTGGAATATCGAATTCCCGCCAAATCAGCTTCCACTCAGGTACGATGCGGGGGGAAGGAATTCTGGTACCGTTAATACCCCACTGATACCCTCTATGAAACTCCTCAGATCAAAATATTGCTTCCTGCTTTTG
>PMBC01000154.1:10288-13950 GCA_003152835.1 Bacteroidales bacterium
GGGCTATATAAAGTTACACTTAAGGTCACTGATGGTGTTAATTGGGACAGTACCAGCGCAATAATTACTGTTTACGGCGGCCCGGCTGCAAATTTCATTGCCGATAAGGTATACGGGTGTCCTCCTTTGCTGGTAAATTTCACTAGCACTTCCACAGCAGGTGGATCAGAAATCATAAAAACTTCGTGGGATTTCAGGAATGGCAACTATGCTGAAGGCACATCTGCAAAATATACTTATAACAGCACAGGCAATAATGATGTGATTCTTAAGGTTACTGACAAAAACGGTTGCTATAGTGTTTATGAAGTTGATAAAATCATTTCTGTTACCACTAAGCCGGTTGTTAACTTTACTGCTTCAGACACCTTCGGATGCTCTCCACCGCTGAATGTATCCTTTACAAATTTAACGACAGGCTCCTCTGAGATGATCTATAAATGGGATTTTGGCAACGGGAAGACTTCAACAGATATAAGCAATTCCTCTGTTTACAGTTCAACCGGCACCTACAATGTTAAATTAAAGTCAACTGATCAGTTTGGTTGCTCCGATTCACTGACTAAAGAATCATATATCACAGTCGGGTATGTTAAAGGCTCATTATCTGTTTATGATGCAAAGAACAATTTGGTCAGCTCATCCTATCTCTGCGACGGGACATATAAATTTGTATGTTCCACTGCTAATCTGCCGAATTATAAATGGATCATCACCGACAATAATATAACTTCAACTATAATAGGCAGAAATTCACTGGCTTACAAAGTATCAGGTTCAGGGGAAATTGATATTAAACTGATATATGGCAAGATTTCAGAATGCACCGACAGTATTACTGCTTCTTTTTCTAAAAGCTATATAAAAGCTGCATTCACCCTTAATGATAAAGTATTTTGCTCGGTGCCGTCGCAGGTAAACCTTGTTAATGCATCAGTGAATGCCGACAAGGTTTCCTGGTATCTGTCAGGTAAACTGATTTCGACTGATAAGGTCACTTCTTATACGATTACCAGGAACGACCTTCCGGCAGAAACCTACGAACAACTCTACAATCATGAGATTAATAAGATCAGCCTTCCTTTCAAGCTGGTTGCTTCAAACGGCGGAGTTTGCTTTGACTCTGTCACAAATGTGGCTACCGTGGCATTTCCTGTTGCCAGATTTGTACCAGATAAGGTATCAGGATGCATTCCTTTGCAGGTAAGTTTTTCAGACAGCAGCAAGGCAGTTTCTAAAATTGATGCTTTCACTTATAAGATTGGCAAAGATTCAGTTACTGCCCTGACCGATTCACCCGTAAGTTATACTATTACTAAACCGGGGGTGTATGATGTTTCAGAGATTATCAAAAGCGGCATCTGCTATGACACCTCTGAAACAGTAAGAATTGTTGCAGGTGATAAACTGGTACCAGATTTTACCGTCACGCCAGGGGAAGTCTGCAACGGCGGAACTATTCATCTAACCGGTGATGTCAGCAATAATTCACTGGTAAATATGTGGCGGTTCAAGTCAAACAATCTTTTTGACTTCAATTTTATTTCAAGACCGGATACTGATATTACAGTATATTCAGACACCACAGGCTTTAAGAAGGTGAGCCTTCAGGTAGATTATAACGGATGTCTTTCCGCTACAACAAATAATGTACTGAAGATAAAGGGACCAGCAGGCAACTTCAGCGAATCATTCAGGTGCGACTCTCCTCTTGTATATCATTTCAAGTCCGGCATTAAGCCGGCTACATCACTTATCTGGATTATTGACACGGTAACAGTAAATAATCCTGATTCAGTGAGATATAAATTCCCGATAAGCGGGAATTATAATGTTCTACTATCTGTTGCCGATATTTCTTCAGGCTGTACACTCACCAGGACAAAGCTGGTAAAGGTGCGTGATGTTTTATCATCTTTTACTATGAGTGACACAATATTGTGTGCCGGTGATACTCTTCATCTTAATTCATCTTCATCGAAGGATTTCATCAATACCTGTTATAATGAAGGCTTTTTGTGGTATTTCGGAGACGATTCTCCGCCCAGGCGAACCTTCGCAACCACTTATGATCATATTTACACCTCAAGGGGTACTGATACCGTAAAGCTTCTTGTGACTGCAGATAACGGCTGCACAGATACCACAAAGAAGGTAGTTCATGTATTCAGACCGTCAGGAAGCTTTACCTCCGACAAGAAATCGGGATGTATACCTGAACTTGATGTGAAGTTCACAAACACATCGACGGATTCGACCATTGTATATTGGATTTGGAATTTTGGCGATAAAGCTACCGACAGCACCAACAGCATAAGTGTCTCACACACATATATAAGTAATAAAAAACAGACTTATTACCCTTCTCTCACAGTTTATGATGCATATAAATGCTCAAGTAATTATTCGATCCCCACTAACATAACAGCGACGAATTGTGATTTTCAGGCAGACGACAAGGCAATTTGTGCCGGGGAGACGGCTGTTTTTACTCCTGTTGATTCTTCTTTGACAAACCTTCTCTGGGATTTTGGAGATGGAACTGTTTCGTCGACCACAAACAGCCATACGTATACCAGCTCAGGTCAGTTCACCGTTTCACTGACTGCATCGAAAGATGGTTGTACCGGTAAGGTCACAAAATCGGATTATATCAGTGTTGAAAAAGCAGATGCCAATTTCACGGTCAGTGATAGTATATTCTATTGTTATCCTGATACCGTGCACTTTAAACATGATAACAGTATCGAAAGCGCAGCAGTTGATTTTCTCTGGAAATTCGGATCAAATGTCATGACAGACAGAACTTCGGGTGATATAAAATATGCATTTACCAAACCCGGTTATTACACTACTTCTCTTACGGTTAAAACTTTGAACGGATGTTCAGCAAGCCGCTCAAGGCATATAAAAATAAACGGACCGACGGCATACATCACAGTTGCACCACAGGATATCTGTTATAGCGAATCCGTTACTTTTAAGCTGGATTCATTAAGTAATGTAAATACATGGAAATGGCTGTTCGGAGATGGAAACACGTCGACCAGCAATCCGGTTACACACAAATACACATCAAAGGGAAAGATCATCCCCTCTGTACAGCTGACCAATAGTACCTGCAGCGCTATACTTGTTCTTGATACAATCTCAGTTTCAAAAGTTACGGCCAAATTCAATAGCAGCGACAGCAGCCTGAATAGTTGCTACGGCAATAAGATTAGCCTGGTGAATAAATCGACATATTCAACTTCATGGGCATGGTATGTAAACAGTGTTAAGTCTTCAACCGATTACAATTTCAATAATATCCTCTTCGGCAAAACAGGAGAATATAATATTAAGCTTATGGCAAAGGATGGACGTGGCTGCACTGACTCACTGACAAAGATATTTATAGTCAATCCGACTCCTGACTTTTCAATTTCCGGAGATTCGATTATGTGCACGGGAGCAACTTCCGTTGAGCTGAGTGTCAGTCAGGATGCGGGCTCAAGTATAAAATGGACCCCATCAACAGGGTTGAGCAGCACCTCATCCTTTACAGTAACTGCCGGACCATCCGTTTCGACAACTTATACGGCAGTGGTTACGAATTCCTATGGATGTTCGGCAAGCCGGAAGAAAGCAATACTTGTGAATCAGCTCTTTGATCTAAGCAG
>PMBC01000154.1:13996-14758 GCA_003152835.1 Bacteroidales bacterium
AACGGCTGTATTGACGAAACCGTGAAGTTTAATATTGATGTCATGGCAGATTTCTATCTTGAAGCACCTTCTGCATTCTCTCCAAACGGGGATTCAAATAATGATATATTCAAATTCGAAGAGAGGAATATAAAGAGTTTCGAACTGAAGATATTCAACCGGTGGGGGGAAATTGTCTATTCAACAGATGATGTTCTTAAAGGGTGGGACGGGAATGTCAACGGCCATCCGCAAAATATCGATACTTATAAATATACGGTCAAAGCCGTAACAATTCATGGATATGCATTCGAAAAGAAAGGGGAGTTTTTATTATTAAAATGAAATGCCGAAGTTATTTAAATCACTAAAAATTAATTTGACCTGATGTCGTCCCGGTTAAAATATAATAAACCTCATCTTAAGCACTCATGTTTAATCATTCTGGCTTTCATTGTTGCTTTTATCAGGCAGATGGACCTCCAGGCACAGGATATTCATTTCTCACAGTTTTTTGCTGCTCCGCTGTTGCTGAATCCTGCAAATACAGGAATGTCAGGCAGGGATATCAGAGTTGCGAACATTTACAGGAACCAATGGGCAAAAATCGGAATCCCTTATGAAACGATCATTACATCGGTCGATAAAGAGCTGAACATCGCAGGGCACTCATTTGGCATAGGAGGACTCTTCCTTCATGACCAGTCGTCGTCATATAATTTACAGGCAGATGAATTCATGCTCTCTATTAGCTATTCAACAATAGTTAATAATCAACAGTTT
>PMBC01000154.1:14827-16997 GCA_003152835.1 Bacteroidales bacterium
AGCCATCTGAATATGCCTTTGCAGAGGTTTGAAACCTCTTCAGCCGGTAAGCGGCTGCCGCTGAAATTTAATTTCAACGGCGAAGTAATAATTCCGGTTAGCTCTAAAATTAATCTGAAACCGAATGTTCTTTACAGCTATACTCCCGGGGCGAATGAATTCCTTCTTGGGAGCGTTGGCGATTATTCGATTTCATGGCCAAATATCCCGGTAACCAAGCTATATGCCGTCATGATGTGCCGGCTGAATCCTGTACGCAACATTGATGCTTTTATTTTAGGCGGAGGGGCAGAATTAAAGCAATTCAACCTGGGGCTTACTTATGATTTCAATATTTCACCGTTGCATCGGGTTACGAACTTCAACGGAGCGTTTGAGGTGTCTTTGGTATATACTGGTAAAAACCGTGAGAAGAACATAACGAGTCAGCCATGCTATATCATAAATTAAAAAATTCCGGATCAATGGATGACAAAAAAATAATAAGCGGGATCCTGCATTTTTTCAGAATGAATTTCATTTTGCCGGTCTCTTTTATTTTTTTGCTGGCAGCATATATGCCTGCAGCAGTATCAGTTAAAAATTCAGATGAATATTCCGGCCGGAACAAGGATAATAAAAGCAAGGATATTAAACTGATCTACAGGCAGGCAAACCTTTATTTCGAAGCGAGAGACTATAAGATGGCAGATCAGTATTACGATTCCGTAATTAATATTGATTCCCGTAAATATCCCCTGGCATATTATCACAAGGGAATTGTATGCATGAACCTCGAAAAATATGATAATGCAATTGAGTCGTTCAATAAGTTTAAAAAATTCTATAGCGGGAAAGACAGATTCAATTACAGGAAGCTGGCTGCTGTTTATTCGGCAAGTTCTTTATGGGCAAAAAACAATATTGCTGCCGACAGAAAAATTACTGTCACTCACCAGGGAGATGAATTAAATCATGCTGATATAGATTTTTCTCCCTTCCCCGTTGATGAAAATACTATTTATTACGGTGCAGTTAATTCTGACAATTCATCACAGGCGTATCCTGTAAGGCAGATCTACAAGGCCGAGAGACTGGATGGAAAATGGAAGAGTGACGGTCTGCTTGAAGGCGGAATAAATGATCCTGAATTCAACACCGGGAACCCGGCTTTATCGGCAGATGGCACGAGCCTGTTTTTTACCAGGTCACGGAAAAACTGGCAAAATGAAATTATAAGCGAGATATTTGTCAGCCGTCTGGCTGATAATCAATGGCTGGCTCCTGAAAAGCTTCCGGATCCCATAAACAGTGAAAATTATACTTCAACTCAGCCTGCCCTCGGCAGGAACCTTAGAAGCGGAAACACAGTGCTCTATTTTGTTTCGAACAGGCCTGGCGGCCATGGAGGACTCGACATCTGGTATACTGAATATAACAAAAAGCTCAATACTTACAGAGATCCTGTTGTCCTTCCCGTAAAGATCAACTCCATAGGCGATGATTGCTCTCCTTTTTATGATAACTCAACCCGGACACTTTATTTCAGCTCACGGGGCAGGAAGAATGAGTTTGGAGGGTTCGATATTTACAAATCGATTGGTTCAGTTGGAAAATGGACCGAAGCTGCAATTTTACCAAAGCCCATCAATTCATCCTATGATGATTACTTCTTTTCCATACTAAAAAATAACAGGGAGGGATTCTTTACTTCCAACCGTCCCGGTTCAATGTCTCTCAATAACGGCACCTGCTGCGACGATATCTATTCATTCTTTATGAATGAATGTGTAAGCGTCTATTCCTTCGGGACAGTAAGAAATTCCACGAATTATGAAATTTATGACGCCCTGAATAAAAAATATAACCTCGGCCTCAAATATCCGGAGAACAATGCTCCTTTAGCCGATGTGTCTGTGGAGCTCTATCTGCCTGAGGAAAATGAGGACGATGCAATTCTGGTTGCGCAGACTACCACAGACAAGGACGGCAGCTATCATTTTGAGCTTGATCTGGATAAGAACTTTAAAATACTGGTAAAGAACTATGGTTACTTCGAAAAAAAAGTATCAGTAAATACAATTAATCTGAAATGCTCCGACACCGTAACCATTGGCACAGCATTAATACCATATCTGCCCAAGGTCACGATCCAGGTGAACATTTATTATGATTTTGACAAGTACAACCT
>PMBC01000154.1:17016-44479 GCA_003152835.1 Bacteroidales bacterium
TTAGTCGCAAAAGGATATGGAATGAGCATGCCGATAGCTCCGAATAAGAACCAGGATGGTTCTGACAACCCGGAGGGACGCCAGCTGAACAGGAGGACAGAAATGAAAATTGTGGGCGATATCTCCAAATTCAATAATAATGAATGACAATCACATAGTGAAAAATGTAACCGGTTATGAGTAAGAAGAGAATTATTGTTTTGGCTGTGTCACTTATATTGATCCAATATATGGTCTACGCCCAGTTGCCGGACGGTGTTACAGCGACTTCTTCATTTCTTAATGAGATCATAAAGAATTACAAGGATGAAAACTCATTATCTTTTGATCTTAATGCTATCACGACTCATGTCAGAATTCCAATCAAAGTTCATGTAGTAAAGAATATTAAGGGAACAGCAGGTTTGAATCAGAATAATATTTACAACAGTGTCGACATGGCAAATACCTACTTCAAGACAGTTGGCATACAGTTCTTTGTTGATACAATTGACTATGTTAATGATTACAACTATTCCTTTATTACCTACAACTATCTTAAGAAAGAACTTTTAGTCAAATACGCCACTTATAACAGGTTAAATCTGTTTTTGGTTGATTCAATTAAGCTGGGATCTGTCATCACCTACGGATTCACATATTTTCCCGATGTGCCTGACAGCAATTATATTTACCTTGATAAGAGTTACCTGAGCGGAAATTCACTTACAACAATGTTAGGCCATTTTATGGGACTGCTTTCAACGCACGAGACAGCAGGAGGCAAAGAACTGGCAGATGAGAAAAACTGTGCTGAAAGCGGTGACTTTATATGTGATACTTATGCTGATCCTGATCTTTTCAACCAGGTTATTGATAGTTGTAAATACATAGGTTTTATGAGGGACGATATCGGGAAATACTATGTGCCTTCGGTTGCAAACATAATGTCGAATTCACCGGACAGATGCAAATGCATTTTAACGCCTCTCCAGTACCGGAGAATTTATTATTACTATTTAAGGTACAGGCAATACCTTACTTACTGAACCTGTCACAGATCGGTTCAGAAGCGTCAAACTGAAAAGCTTTTCTATTCAAGGATATGTGACCGAAAACTTGCTGCCACAAGTTATGTCACCCTTGTAGGTCTTATTAGTTGATCCGCCTACCAGGGACACATTTATTGAATAAGATCCTGCTGGAACATATTCGTAAGTGCATTCATAGAGCGGATCAGCCGTAAGTAGCAGGGATCCGTTAACATATACCTGATATTGGCCCGATGACTGATTTTTTAACTCTAACGTGCCGGTTTCTATGAGTGTAGAAGTAACTGTCCTGGTCCTGTTAAGTTCCAGTATGTCTGTAGTTTTTACGCCGTTGATATTATTCTTACACCCTTTTTCAGCCCGCCAGTAATATTTTACCAATTGCAGATCATAAAATGTCACTTCCCCGGTTGTGTCCGAAGACTGAGTCGATCCAAGTTGCTTTTCCTGATGTTCCAGATCTTCCAGAGCATTGTAAAGCTTAACAGAGACACCCGGGATTGAATTTCCCAGTTCATCTATTACACGGATCCTAAGAGCTGTGGAAACAGCCTGATCATCCTTTGTACAACCGGTAAATAGCATAAAAATGACAGCTATTAAAATGAATGGATATTTCCTGATTTTCATTTATTCGTAAGTTTGTAAACTCCTTTTTCTGTGAGAAACCGGATGAGGATGAAGATATACAATTTTACTTCTTGTTATTAATACAGTAACGATAATATATACCCTACTTTAAAGAGAAATGACAAAACAGGGTCAGCTTGGGCTAAATGAAATGAAATTAAGCAATTATTTGCAGTCGCTTTAGCCGTTTAAAATCCCGCATTAACTAACCGTTTATCATAACAGTGGTTTATAAATTGAAGCTCAAACCGAAAAGTTAGTATCTGTTTTTTTAATACATTTGCATACTGAAAATTAAAAATCATGACATCTTTAAACACCTCTGTAAAATCCCCAGGAAGTTACCTGAATAAAGGGAATCCTAAATATATAATAGCTCTGACTTTAGTTGCTACTTTGGGGGGACTGTTGTTCGGATATGATACTGCCGTAGTAAACGGTGCCGAAAAGTCACTTGTAGAACTGTTTATTACAAAAATCCTGAATCCGGCGAATCATGAATATACAATTAAGCTCATAAGTCAGTATAAAATACTGATGACGCTCTCTATTTATCTCGTGTTCCTGGTTATCTCCGGTCAGATAATAAGGCTGCTGGGTATTAAGAAAGGAGGGATAATATCCGGTGGGATTGTTCTTCTGGTAACAATATGGGCCGTACATTTCCTGGGTAAATCCATTCCAACTGAAGGATCAGCTTTGCAGGGTACAGCAGATATAATCAAGGGATTTGTTATTGCCAGTGCCCTGATAGGTTGTATTATAGGTGGTGCACTAGCGGGTTTTATTTCAAAATCGCTCGGAAGGAAAAATGGACTGATTATCGCAGCGATTGCTTTTTTCATGTCGGCTGTGGGTGCCTGGAAACCGGAGTTTTTTAATATTTTCGGAACGCTGCCTGTTTTCTCTTTCTTCTTTTATAGAATAATCGGAGGTATTGGGGTAGGCATTGCTTCCATGATCTCTCCTATGTACATTGCAGAGATAGCTCCTGCAGAAAGCCGCGGTAAACTGGTTTCATTTAATCAGTTTGCAATTATCTTCGGGATGCAGGTCATCTATTTTGTTAATTATTTCATTGCAAGACATGGAAGCGACCAATGGCTTGTAACTGAAGGATGGCGCTGGATGTTCTTATCAGGAGCGATACCAGCAGGATTATTCCTGATCCTTCTGTTGTTTGTACCTGAAACACCCCGTTATCTGGTAATGAAAGGCAAAGATGACAAAGCGCTGAAAGTGCTTAATAAGATCTCGGGCACAAATAATGCACCTGCCATCCTGGAAGAAATTAAGGGCACCCTTCATGAAAAGAGTGTCCCATGGCTTTCATTTGGTTTTTTTGTAATCTTTATCGGTATACTGCTTTCTGTTTTTCAGCAGTTTGTCGGGATTAATGTTGTGTTATACTATGCCGGGAATATTTTCAGAAATATGGGGGCATCCACTGATTCCTCGCTGTTGCAAACGATCCTTGTAGGCAGTGTTAACCTGATCTTTACCGTTGTGGCCATAATGACTGTCGATAAGTTCGGCAGAAAGCCACTAATGATAATCGGAGCACTGGGAATGGCAGTGAGCATGATTTCGCTGGGACTGGCGTTTTATACTCATAATGAAGGTGTAATAGCACTCATTTTCATGCTTATGTATACGGCGTTTTTCGCTATGAGCTGGGGACCTGTGACCTGGGTGCTGCTATCCGAAATATTCCCAAACAGCGTCCGCGGAGCCATGTCAATTGCCGTAGCTGCACAATGGATTGCAAACTGGATGGTTTCTCTTACATTTCCGATTCTGAATGACAACCAGTGGCTTACATCCCTGTTCAACCATGGTTTTTCTTACTGGATCTATGGAATAATGGGAATCCTGGCTGCTCTGTTTGTCTGGAAGCTGGTTCCGGAGACCAAGGGAAAGACGTTGGAAGAGATAGAGAAGATATGGAAAAAAATTAACACGTCGAAATCAGACAGACTCAGTTTTAAGAAGGACAATCTCTAATAAAAGAGTTATAAGGAGTGCTGTTTTGATTATAACTTGAATACCTCTTTTTTCACTGTCACCTTCTCAAGCATCTTCATGTTTACTTCCACACCAATCCCGGGTTTTGTAGGTACATCCATTGTCCCGTCCCGGTTAACAACAAATTCCGGAACAACTATGTCTTCCTTGTAATATCGCTTGCTTGCGGAGATATCGCCGGGAAGGGTAAAATTTGGAAGGGAAGCAAGGGCCACATTCCCGGCACGCCCAATCCCCGATTCAAGCATGCCGCCATGCCATACGGGGATATTCATCGAAGCACAGTAATCGTGGATTAGTTTTGATTCCGTAAATCCGCCGACTCTTCCCGGTTTAATATTTATTATCCTGCAGCTTCCCAGTTCAATGGCTGCACGCGTATCGTCCAGGGAATGAATGCTTTCATCAAGGCAGATAGGAGTTTTTATTTCGCGCTGAAGTTTTGAATGATCAAAAATATCTTCATAACCAAGGGGTTGTTCGATCAGTTGGAGCTGATAATCATCCATTTTTTTAAACAGGCCAACGTCATTAAGCGTATAAGCAGAGTTTGCGTCTACCTGTAGGAGCAAATCCGGGAACTCTTTGCGAAGTGCCTTAATAAACTGGATATCTCTTCCGGGTGCAATTTTGATTTTGATCCGCTTATACCCTTCTGAAAGATATCCTTCAACCTTATGGATGAGCTCTTTCTCCGAAGATTGTATGCCGATGCTTACTCCTACATCCACCTTGCTTCTGACTCCTCCGAACATCTTTGAAAGAGACATGTTCTTTGATTTTGCAAAAGCATCCCATAATGCGGCTTCCAGGCCGGCCTTTGCCATCATATGTCCCCTGACATGTTCATAAAGTGCAATAGCTTCATCCACACCTGACAGATCCTTTCCAAGGATGGCAGGGATTAAAAAATCCCTGAGAATATGCCAGGCTGTCTGCACTGTTTCATATGAATAGAAAGGGGTTCCTTCAGCAACGCTTTCACCCCATCCTGTTAAACCATCACCATCCACGCGAACAATGATGTGCTCCTCATCATATTCAGTTCCCATGGAGGTAACAAAAGGACTTACCAGGATCATTTTTATGTGTCTTAGTTCTACCTGCTTGAAAATCATAAAACTTGTGTTTTGTAATAATTAATACTTAAAATAGACTATTGAATCTACTTATTTTCGACACGGAGAATGGGGTACTTTTCACCGGCTTTTAACAAATAAGCAAAATCCTGATATGTTGCCAGCCCCAGCTCCGACTTTGGTTCAAGTGCGAAGACTACCAGATTACCCTTTAACTGAGAGGTTGGAACATAGATAAAATTGTCCGGATTTATTTTAGCATCAATTTTATGTAAAGTCACAGCCGGATTGACAATCATGTCTCCTTCAAAATCCATGGAATCGATAGCTGTGATTTCATATTGTTCAATACTGGTTTGCGGGGTTATACTGACAGGTTCTGTCTTAAGCGCCTGCCTTCCGACCCAGTCAGTGACATCCTTCAGCTGTTTTGGGATAAGGTAGCCTGATGGTTTTGTAACGTCATACAGGGACCTGACTATAGGTCTGTAATCAGTGACTTTCACGATAGTATCGCTTTTGGAAAAATAGGAATACAGAGGAAGATCCAGCTTCTCTCCGGTTCGTGCATGTTCCTGCTGAACAGACACAAATTCTCCGGGTTTGCCAAGGATAATTCTTTTTCTTTCCCTGGCAACAACCTTCATTATCTCTTTTTTGTTCTGATATGCATATTCAAGCAATCCGCGCATGCCTCCCATCTGGCTTTCAGCACGATGTTTTATGTTATCGGCAAAGCTGTCTTCACCATTCATCCCTTCCTGTATAAATGTTAAGGTGTTCTGGATGCCAAGACTCTGCCGTCCGTCATTGATGTCAAAAGTACTATGTCTTATGTAGTTTATTTCCGGCGGACCTCCAGGACAATATATAAAATTTGAAATCTTCCTTTCATTTAGATAATTTTTAATGAATGGAAGGAAGCTTTCATTTGATAATTTCCTAAGCCTCTCTGAAACATTAATGTTTGTATTGGTTCCAATCAATTCATCTGAATTGTCACGGTAGCCGTATTTTCTCCAGGTTTCTCCAAATGGGGAATATTCATGAACATCCATTGCCACCTCAAAAAGATACTGATCGAAGAGACGGTGCAGAGCGACGGTTTCAGGCTGTGTAAGGATCAGATGGTTCCGGTTTAAATCGGCATCATTTCCATTACGACGCTTATTCACTTCTGACCCGTCGGGATTCATCTGTGGTATTATCAGGAGATCAATGCGGTCAAAAAGGTATTGGTTTTCGGGTTTTAGAAGTTCCTGTGCAAGCAATAACGCTCCTTCTTTGCCTGATTGTTCGTCTCCATGCTGCTGTGCAAAGAGGAGAACTTTAATCTTTGAAGGATCCTTGCCAAATACTGAGGACGAGAATTTCATCGCGTATATATTTCTCCCCTGTGCTGATCTCCCGGCTGTCTCGACAGTCAATAACCCTGAGCTCGTGTCCAGTTTTTGCAAATAATCCGATAATTCTTCATAGGAAGAAGGTCTGACATAGTTGTTTGCCTGCAACGGAGTTTTCAATCCCTGGGCCGACACTACCGGAAAGCATGCAAGCAGAAAAAAATAGAGGATTTGTTTCATTTTATTCTATTGATAGGAATTCCCTCACTATTCATAGGTTCCTTTTTTCAATCGTTTATAATTAAGAGTCATTAATTGGCCAAGGGCAATAAGGTCTGAAATCTTATTATCCTCGTCGAGCACTACAATATCCGCATCGTTTCCTACATCCAGGCTTCCTTTATTCTTTAGCCTGAGGATCGCAGCCACATTCGAAGTAACAACTTTAAGAGCTTTCTCAAGAGGGAGCTTTTCCAGAATTACAGCATCGATCATTTCTTCAAGGATAGACTTGGGCAACCCCATATCCATACTGATCAGGTGGCCATCTTTATCGAAATTTGGCAGTGATCCATTGCCATCTGATGTCATGGTGATATGCTCCAGAGGAACTCCTGAAGCAATAAGCTGAACAATGGCTTTGGAAGGTTTAATCTCATTCTCCGGATCATACGGATATGAGCTGGCTGTCAGGTCTACATAACCTGTCTTGCCGTATATTTTTGCATCTTCAAAAATGTAATGGTTGCGGTTGCAATGAGTAGGAAAGAACTGGGTAAGTTTTAGTTCACTTTTTTCAACTGCATCATAGATTGGCTTAAATGGATTCATGGCATCGCCCAGATGAATGTTGGCAATGCCTGCCTTACCTCCAAGCATGCCGCCCACCCTTGCATGCTCAACAAGCCGGATTAGCTCGCTGGTAGTAGGGCAGGAGCTCCTATGATCGGACAATGCTATTTCTCCTATCCCGATAATCTCTTCAATGAGAGCGATATCTCTTCCAACGTCGCCCAGCAGCGTCGGTGTCGGGACCTGGTATGCCCCGGTATACATATAAGCTGACACTCCCTGGGCTTTTAATGATTTAACCTTCATCAGAACCCCTTCAAGCGACCTGGTAAATCCATCCGTTCCAAGGCACCCGACGACAGTGGTAATACCTCCATCCAGCATCTGTGAAAGCTGCATTTCAGGTGTTCTGGTTGCAGGTCCGCCTTCACCACCAGCACCGGCAATGTGAACATGAGCATCTATGAGTCCAGGAATAACTTTTTTTCCTGAACCATCAATTATGACGATTTCAAAACTCTTTGGCCAATTTATATCGATATCATTTTCAATGGCAATTATTTTCCCGCCGGCTATAAGAATATCTTTTTTGCCCAGGTAACGGGGTTGAAACAGTTCAGCTTTTTTAATGATTATCATAACTTGTGAATCATTGTTCTTATGTGGAAAAAACTCTTTTTACCCTGATAAATATTTCAGGGATCTGGCTGGCATGATACTTAGAATCCATTTAAATTCATTGTTACCGTCGGGATGAGAAGGAGCAGGCCAATAATGATAAGCAGAAGGATCAGGGGCCATGCCCATTTAACCCATTTCTCGAGCGGGATTTTTGCCACTCCAAGAACTCCAACGAGTGTAGCTGAAGTGGGAGTGATCAGGTTGGTAAATCCATCACCCAGCTGATAAGCCATTACAGTAGCCTGACGGGAAACATGGATCAGGTCGGAAAACGGAGCCATTATCGGCATGGTCAGTGCAGCTTTTGCCGATCCTGATGTAATTATCACATTGATAAGTGTCTGAATGCCATACATGATGCTCAGGGAGCCAAATTTACCAACATCTTTCATCGAATTTGCGATACCATGCAGCATGGGATCAATTACTTTACCGTTCTGCAGGACAATGATTATTCCTCCAGCCAGGCCCACTACCAGTGAAGCCGGCAGAATATCCTTCACACCTGTAAGAAAAAGCTCAGTTATCCTGTTTGCTGAATAGCCCATGGCAAAACCGCTTGACAATCCCATCGCAAAGAACAGGGTAGCTATCTCAAGCACATACCACTGATAGCCCATAACACCTACAATCAAATAAAAAATGGTGAAAATAAACAGGTTCAGAACAAAAAAATGAACAGATTTACGCAAAAAGACAATACTCGAAAGGGCATATATTCCGGTAAGTATCGGAATGATCGGTACAACGATTTTTGATTGTCCGATATGCATTGTGGTTATAGGATAGAAGCAGGAATATGCTGACATTACTCCCAGCACTATGATATAAACTACCCAAGCTGATTTCGGGGTTTCATATTTTACCTTTTCAATCTCTCCTTCTGCTTTATTCCGCCATATAATATCTCTTTCATACATAGGAGATTTTCCTGGATCTTTCCTGATTTTAGCTGCATACCTGAGAATAAAAGCGATACCTATTGCAGTGATCACAAACCAGCAGAATATACGGTATTCCAGCCCTGAAAACAGTGGGAGATCAGATAATCCCTGCGCAATCCCAACAGTGAATGGATTCAGTGTCGCACCTGCGAATCCCAACCCTGCCGCAAAAAAGCACAGACAGATACCCACAATCGAATCATAACCCATGCTTATTGCAAGAGGGACGAAGATGATGATGAATGCAATAGTCTCTTCTGCCATTCCGAAGACTGATCCGAAAATGCTGAAGATGATCATAATGAGGGTCATTACGATGTTATTTACTCCGATAGCTCTGATGAAGTTATTTTTCTCCAGCCTTTTCGTAAACCTCAGAAAAGTTAATATGGCCACATCAATGGCTTTGCTTGCGTTCAGTATCCAGAATGCACCTCCAATCAGTAAAATGAAGACGATTATATTGGCTTTGGACACAAAACCATCAAAAAGCGCTGAGAATATCTGCCATGTCTGAGGCTGGTTTTCAACGTTTTTGTACGAATCCGGAAGTATTATGGTCTTTGAGGTCCCATCCGGAAGTAGCTTGATTGTTCTTTCATACTCACCGCCGTGCACAAACCAGCTGGCTATGGCTGCGATTACAATAATTGAAAAAACAATGACAAAGGTATGCGGGATCTCGCGCTTCTTAGGCATAAGGCAATCAGTTTAATATCCGGAAGCTCTGACCCGGCAGGTAAACATCAAGGCGAAGGTTTTCTGCACCAAGCAGGCCATTCTGAACTTTCGTTTCAGATGACAGATTCCGGATGACAACAACCTGGCTTTTACCAAACACTGTTGCTTTGTTACCATCGACAAAAATAGCAGTAGACTCATCTATTCCGACACACATTTTTTTAGGATTTTCTATACATTCCGTGACCAGCCTGTTGAGTCTTTTGCGCTTTATAAAATGCTGATCTATGATCACATTCACAAGCATCCCGAGACCTTCTTTTATTTCAATATTGCCGGTTTCAATTGTAACGAAAGTTTCGTCATTATTTGGATATTTCAATTCATTCCCGGTTATCATTGTCTTGCTCATCACAGCTGCTCCTGCACTTGACCCGCATACCAGGCCTCCTTTATTGAAAACTTCATGAATCGCATTCTGAATAGGAGTCCCGGCAATAGCTTCCATAAAACGGCTCTGGTCTCCTCCTGATATGTAAATTAATCTGGCATTCCTTATAGAATCGATCCTTGATTGAGGGCAAGGTTCTCCTTTCCTGAACTGAAGGCCGTACATCTTGCACCCTTTGTTAATAAAATCGACTGAGACCTCAATGATAGCGGAATCCGGTATCTCGCTAGCCATGGGAAGTATAACGCCGTAGCCACCTTTGTCCAGACCTGATACCTCAATCATTTTATCCACCAGGTCAAGAGTGCTGACCCCTCCAATAATAAAAAGTTTCCCTTCTGATTTCTGCTGCTTGCAGGATGAACCAATAAAACAAATCCCTGCAGAAAGCAAGATCAGCACTATAATTATTCTTTTCATTGAGCTTATATTAATTATTATTTCTTGTTACCAAAAACTATTCCACGAGGACTGGATCCGGTTTTTGTATACCACGTTTCAATATTTGATCCATCCGGATCGCCACGCATTATCTTTCCGGCACTTCGATCCCCCCAGTATATCTTATGATTTTCATAGTCGTATCCAATACCAAAAACAACTTTGCTTATTCCGGTTGTGATAGTACCGATTCCTGTCCCGTCGAGATTTGATGATTTAAGTTGAATATCTCCAGTAGCTACCCACTGGTCAAAATATAACTTGTTGCCAACCACCAGAGTACTCCCTCCTTCAATAGCAGGAATTATTTCAGTCTCCCCTGTCCCGTTAAGGTTCTTCCTCCATACACCTCCGTTATAATTAATCCAGTAAAGTTTACTGTTCAGCGGATCAACAGAAACCCCTTCCGGATCATTGGTTTGACCAGTAACGAAATCTTCCTTCTGGTTTACGTCAGAATTTGAAATGTCGGCTCTCTGGATGCCATCATCCGTATCCCAGTAAAGTTTATTTGCAGCATAATCTATAGCCAATCCATCGGGTCCGAGTAATCCTGACCTGAAGACAATCAGGTTTTTACCATCAAGATCGCACTGAAAGATTTTTTTAGCATCAAAGTCACTTATGTATAATTTAGAATGAACTGTATCGACAGCCAGTCCATATGAATCCTGGAAAGGTCCGATCGACAATGCTGAAAATACCGGCGGATCTGAATTCAAATACCCAGTGTAAACAATGGAACCATCGGTAAAGAATACGGGAATTCCAGTCGCACTTTGGTTTTTGATGATAATGTCTTTTGCAATTTCCTTTATTTCTCCTGAGACAGACATTTTGACCACCAGCCTGACAGAATAAACCCCGGGTCCGGAATAAACATGAGTCGGGCTTTCCAGCGTTGAAGTTTGCCCGTCACCGAAATCCCATTCATAGGCCGGGATTCCGGCAGGTTCAGGAACAATTGATACATTCGTGAAAGTCACTGTAGCCGGTGCAAATCCATCATTGTCAATGGTGTAGGAATAGAGGGGTACTGTACTGGCTGGCGGTACCGGGAAATCTACTTTTCCGCAACTGTTAAAGAACAAAAGTACAGAAAGCAGGAATAAAACCTTATTTACAAATTTCAATCTCATCATAATATGTATGTTTTCAAAGGTATGATGTTCCAAAATGCGGGAGAAAGAAACCCACATGCTACCGGCTAATTAAAATGGTTCTTGTGTTTTCCAATAACATGTGGGTTTAATTATTTATTTAAGCAAAAACATACCCCTCGGACTTGTCAATCCGGTTTTAAGTGTCTCTTTACTTGTGCCATTCAGGTTAGCCTCATATATTTCTCCTGTGGCTCTGGCTGTCCAGTAAAGCTTATCTTTATCATAATCTATGGCCATACCATATATTTTGGTATCAGTATTGTCAATATTGACTATACCGGTTCCATCCAGATTAGCCCTTCTCAGTGCCGGGGTATTCTGATCATCAAAATAGATCTTGTCATTTTTTGTATCTATAAGAATTGCATACCCATATACTCCGGGGATCAGAACTGTAGGGTTAGTCCCATCGAGATTTGCTACGTACAGGTTCTCATTATTCACTTCGTAGAAATATATCTTGCTATGCGCTTTGTCGATAGCTACAGCTCTCATCCACCCGTCAGCTATTGTAATAAATCCGGGCTGCGGACTTGTGCCATCAAGATTTGCTCTTGAAATATGAGTATTATCGTCTGCCCAGTATACTTTACCGCCAGTAACATCAAGGGCAATGCCGTATGGATCCAGAATACCGCTGACTATTGCCTCAAGTCCGGTAGTATCCAGGTTCATCCTCCATATTTTTCCATTTGGTGTATCGGCATCATTAAAATCGCTGAAATAAATCTTTTCATGTACATCGTCATAAGCGATCCCAACGCCGGCTTTTCCGGCAAGATGCAATACAGTTGTCACAGTTCCTGTTCCATCCAAAACCATTTTTTCCATTAATTCATCAGATGAATCCATAAAATAAATGGTTGGAGTTGTCGTCTTTTTATCATCCTTCTTGCAGGAAAATAAAAGGAAGGTCAGGGCCAGGATCCCTAAAATGCTAAATAATTTACTTGTTTTCATTGTTGATTAATTTAGGTTAAAACATATTAATATCCAGGATTTTGCTTCATATCAGGGCTGTTGTTTGTGAGCAATTCATCTGAAGGAATCGGGAATAGTGTCTTATTAATGTTCGTCACATGCGGTAAGACTTCCATAGCTCTTCCTGTCCTGACCAGATCAAACCATCTTTGACCTTCAAATGCAAATTCTACTCTTCTTTCTTTTTCAATTGCTGTCAGGAGGCCATCTATAGTACTCACAGCAGTGGGAGGAAGGCCAGCTCTTGTTCTTATCACGTTTATGTCGTCCTGAATAGCGCTTATATTTGCACCAGTCTTATGGGCCTCTGCTTCTGCCCTGATGAGATACATTTCTGCCAGCCGGATGACAATAATATTATCAGCTCCCTTGCTCAGATCATTATATTTGTTTGCATATGCAAGAGTACCATCATATGCGATCGAATATCCTTTCCGGACATCACCTGTCTCATAAGCGCTCAAAAGACTTGCATCAGGTGCTACTTCCCTTCTTCCATTAAGCGATTTCGGGAAATTATACTCGGCAATCCTGTTACGGTCAACTTCTGTAAAATCGATTTCGAATATAGATTCAGCACAGGCATCGGCAGCAAAAATATTTCCATAATTATCGAGCAGGGTATAACCACCGTTCACAATTACATCATTTGCTTTTTCATAAGCCAGGTCATAATTTCCCTTATACAAAGCCACTCTTGCCATGAGTCCGATTGCCGCATATTTCGAAGCTCTTGTTTTATTGGAAGCTGAAGCTGCCAGATGCTCCCCTGCGTATGTGAGGTCCGTGAAGATCTGATCATATACATCGCCAACAGGATCTCTTCCGGCGTCAAGGTTTCCGACACCAACGGTAGGATCAATTTTAATCGGTATGGCGCCAAAATAGTTCATTAGATTAAAATGATTCAGGGCACGGATGAAATATAATTCACCGAGCGCTTCACTTTTCTCCGTTTCAGTCATGTCAGCCATATCCGGAACTTTGACAATCACGTTATTTGCCCTGTTAATTCCATCATAGATAGCTGACCACAGACCGCTTATTGCCGAGTTTTCGGGAAGTATCCCATTGTTGTCTATTTCGGCATAGTCTGATGATGTAGCATCGGCCGGGTGGGCCAGATTATCAGCGGCAAGATCTGCAAAAGTAATGTATGATCTGCCATAATAGCTAAGGCTTTGAAAGGCAGAATAACTTCCGAGGATTCCCTTTTCAATTCCGGTTTTGTCCTTAAAGGCAGCGCTGGCAGGGATNNGGATATGTAAAGAAATCAGTACCGATCACCGTATTATCATCACCTAAATAATTCACCTCAGGATCAAGCCCTGTATATCTGGTAAAGGTCAGCAGGTTCTGTGTCGTAAAATAAATCCTTAGGCTTTCCAGATGCAGTTTGCTTATTAGTTCTTTTTTAAATGTATAGCCAAATGTCAGGTTCTTGACACGAAGATATGAACCATCTTCAATGAATCTCGAAGAAACCCGTTTGTTTTCTGCTGCCTTGACAGGATCAGAAGTGGCTCTCGGGATATCGGTAATATCACCCGGTGTATGCCATCTGCGGATAATGGCTGCAAGCTGATTGTCACCACCCTGCAGAGATTCAAGGTATAATCTTGATCCATTAAATATATCATTTCCATAAGAGAACTGCAGAAATACGCTCAGATCAAAACCCATGTAACTGAAGTTATTGGTAAGGCCTCCCGTGAATTTTGGATGAGGATTTCCAACTACAGTGCGATCTTCAGTAGTTATCCTGTCATTATGATCCGGATCGGCATATACACAATCTCCTGTTGAAGGATCTATTCCCAGCCATTTAAAGTCGTAAAAAATGCCAATTGGCTGGCCTTCCATCACCCTGTTGCCGCCTCGTCCAATATCATCAATTGGTTGATGATTATATAATTTCGTCACTTTGTTCTTGTTCGAGGAGAGGTTAAGCTGAGTATCCCAGTTAAATTTGCCTACCACATTTTTTGTTGTGATGCTTATTTCAAATCCCTTGTTTTCGACCTCTCCAATATTCTCTGTAATAAATGAAAACCCTGAGCTCGACGGTAATGGCCTGTCCAGGAGCAGGTCCTTGGTCTGTTTATTGTAATAATCGGCAGTGACAAACAGGCGATTATCCTTCAATCCCAGATCGATACCAACATCGAACTGGGCAGTACTTTCCCATTTCAGATCGGGGTTAGGAATACTGCTCGGATAAATTGCAGATAAACCCTTGTATGAAGTTACTCCGTATAATTCTGCATAAAGGAAAGGAGAGATATCATCGTTCCCAGTGAGGCCATAGCTGGTTCTCAGTTTTAGTTCGGAAATGATCGGAATGTCTTTCATAAAGTCTTCCTGTCCGATCCTCCATGCCATGGAAGCTGAAGGAAAGAATCCAGTACGATGGTTTTCTCCGAATTTGGAAGAAGCATCCAGTCGTCCTGAAAGTGAAGCAATATATTTGTTGGCATAATTATAGTTCATCCGTCCGAAAAAGGATCTTATCCCTGAATCCTTGGCGTCAGAGCTTGCTGATGCAATTGTAGCCGCAGTGTTAATGTATTGCAGGTTTGGATCAGCATAATCCTGGCCCCTGATAAAAGAAGAGCGATCCTGATAACTCTCAAAACTGTATCCAAGCAAAAACTCGAAATCATTCTTATCGAGTGAAAACTGGTACTTTAATACATTGTTGGATACAACATTCAATACGTTAGTGTATGTTTCAAATCCAAGGCCATTATATTTTTTCCCCTGGACTGTTTCAAATTCAAATGCATGTTCCCGGAAATCCAGAAAGTCAACTCCCCATTTTGAAGATATGCTGAGGTGAGGCAGAATCTGATATGTAATGTATCCGTTTGCCAGGGTTCTGAAAGAAAAATTCTGGTTTATTGCTTCATTGGCAATTGATACAGCGTTGGAATACGGGCCATCCTGGTTATAAGAGCCATCGGGATTATAAACCGGATAGACGGCAGGTGTTGAAATGCCGTTTGGCAGTGGTCCGTGAAGTGTTTGGTCGCCTTCTACACGATCAGTTTTTGAATAAGTCAGTCCAATGCTGGCTCCGATCGATAATTTATCAGTTATATTATGATCAATATTCAATCGGCCATTAAGCCTTTGATAATCGGTACCGATCAGTATGCCCTCTTGTTTAAAATAGTCGGCACTCATAAAGAACTTAGTTTTCTCATTTCCACCGTTTGCCGTAAGCTCATAATTTGAATTTGGAGCAGTACGGAAAATTACCTTCTGCCAGTCCGTATCTATGGTAATATTATCCATGTCAGCCTGTGTAAATACCGTTGTGCCTGCAAGATCATTCCTGTACTCCATCCACTGCCGGGCATTCACCATTTTAAGTGTTCTCCAAACCTGTTGCACTCCATAATAGGTATTAAAATTTATGAGTGTTTTCTGGTTACTCCCTCTTTTAGTTGTAATAACGATAACGCCGTTGGAAGCACGTGCACCGTAAATCGATGCAGCAGCAGCATCCTTAAGTACGCTTACCGATTCAATATCATTAGGGTTAAGGTCGGAAAGGGCATTAATCCCCTGGCCTTCATAGCCGACCTGTCCATAATCTCCTGTAATTACTGGTATGCCGTCGATAACGTACAAAGGTTGATTTGAGCCGCTGATGGAACTTACACCCCTGATCCTTACTGAAGTAATGCCACCTGGGGTGCCAGAGTTCTGGGATACCTGCACTCCGCTGGCCTGTCCCTGCATCAGTCCATCGATTGTCGGAACAGGAATGTTTTTCAGGGATTCAGATTTTACAACATCAACTGATCCGGTTAACATAACCTTCTGCTCAACGGCGTATCCCACAACAACCATTTCAGGAAGGACTTTTGCGTCAGACTTCAAGACTATATTGAACGTTGTTCTGTTTCCGACCGTTACCTGTTGCTTTACAAAACCCAGGAAAGATATCTCGAGAACACTTTCTGTTGAAGGTACTGTTATCTGGAATGTTCCGTCAGGTCCGGCAATAACTCCTTTTGTTGTGCCTGAAAGAACAATGTTTGTTCCAGGCAGGGGCAAACCATCATCAGAGGTCACCTTGCCTGTGATCTTTATTTCTTTCTGAGATACGTTCTTTTGAATCCGATCCGAAAAGACTTCATTCTTCTTTTGGCTTTTCTCATCTGACAGCAAACCAGTTGCAGATAAAACGCCAGTATTTATGATCAGAAAAACAGAGACAACAAACCTGAAACCTGAAGTACTTGGGAATTGCAGTCGTAAATTGTGTTTTTTCATTATTTGATTTTTTATTTTTTTTACAACTCTGACAATTATCTTATATAGATCTGAATGTGGAATAACTTTTATCCACGATATTTATTTAAAATAACTGCTTAGAAGCAGAACTGGTAATGGGTAAGAGTACTTGAGGAATTCTCTGAAGACATATTTTCCTCCTGGCTGAACGGAAAATACCTTGTTTCTGCAAGTAAAACTTAAAACAAAATCATCAAACATTAAACAGGTAGTATTCTGGTATCAAAAAGAGGTTAATTCCAAATCAATATTTGATATGCTAATGTAGATATTATTTAGCATCGAAACATAACGAACAAGAGCAATGTTGATATGTTGTGAATTTCTTTTTCCCGTCAGTATTCCAATGATTCATATAATCTGAGCCTGTTTTTAAGAAGGATGATCTCATCCTGCATATCATTAATCCGCTGTAACAAATGAAAGACAGTATCAATGCCCTCAAGGTTAATATCGAGCTCATAATATAAGTGTACAATTTTCTCCAGTTCATAAAGTTGACTTTCCTTTATATATTCGGTTTCCTTAATAGTTGTAATTTCTATCATTCCAGCATCATGAAGGGAATCGATAAATGAAATCTCTATGTTGTGACTTGAGCAGAATTCATTTGCAGGTATCAGATTTATCTTATTCATCGGATTGCTATTTAAGATTGGGATTTTGACAATTCAGTAAATAACTTTTTCTCTTTTTCAGTCAGATCAGTGGGAATTTTAATCATGTATGTAACGTACAAATCTCCGGACTGACCTTTGCTTTTATAGACAGGGAACCCTTTCCCCTTTAATTTCACTTTACTTCCATTCTGGGTTTCAGGATTCACTTTAAGTTTCACTTTCCCGTTCAGGGTATCAATTGTGATCTCTCCTCCCAGCACGGCAGTGTAGAGATCCAGGTCGGCTTTGGTAAATAAATCATCTCCTGATCGTTTGAATTTAGGATTATTTGCTATCAGAAAGGTGATGTATAGATCTCCGTTGGGTCCGCTATTTACACCCGGCCCGCCATGTCCTGCAATTTTAATGGTTTGCCCGTTTTCAATTCCTGCAGGAATGGTGATCCTTATCTTCTTACCGTTTACAGTTAAAGTCTGCTGGTGAGCCTCATATGCATCGATCAGTTCAAGATGCAGCTCTGCATTGTAATCTTCTCCTCTGTATTTAACCTGTCTGCTTCTGCCAGCACCTCCAAATCCCCCAAACAATGATTCAAAAAAATCAGAAAACTCACCTTCATCCCGGGCACCCTGATACCTCTGTCCGTGCGATTCAGAAGATTGCTGCTGATACTGTCCGGCATTCTTAAATTCTTCGGCATGTTTCCAGTCCTCGCCGTATTGGTCATATTTTTTTCTCTTTTCCGGATCGCTTAGAACCTCATTAGCTTCATTGATCTGCTGGAAATTCTTTTTGGCATCTTTATCATTCGGATTCAGATCGGGATGACATTTTCTTGCCAGCTTCCGGTAAGCGCTTTTAATATCCTTCTGTGTCGCGTTTTTATCTACCCCTAATATTTTATAATAATCGATGTACATTTTAATAATAGCTTGTGTTTTATTTAACAGGAGCTACATCCAGGATCACAAATGTTCCCGGTTTTATAGCAGGCCGGCGGTTTGTATTCCCTGCAGAAGGACTGGCAACCTCATATTCTGCAGCAGACATGAATATATGATGTGTTTTTTTGTTTACGGTTAAAGTTCTTGCACCTCTCTGGGTAGTAACATTTTCGAGTACTTTGAACTCATCAGGACTGATCTCCTGGACTACTGTTAAGGTACCTTCACCATTTGAACTGTAAGCGCGTTTTAGTGCAGGATCAAAAACAGCCCCGTCAGATCCGTCGCCAATGGGAAGCGAGGTTATCACTCTCCCTGATGAAGCATCAAGAATAACCATAAGCTTGTTGCTGCAAACTGTGAAAAGACGGTGATTCTCGTTGTCAAGTGCAAGACCGCTGGCTTCTTCACCCGGTGAAATACTCCAGGTATGTTCTACTATATTTGTCAGTGAGTTAATAACAGCGATCTCACTCATATCTTCAATATTTACGTATACTTTGCCTTTTCCGTTTGAGACAGAATTTTCGGGCTTGCCATCAAGCTTAATTGTTGCAATGACATTGTTAGCCAATCCGTCAATTACAGTCGCATTTGCCGTCCTGCCGTTATAAGTAAACACATTATGGCTGAATGGATCATAAATTATCGCATCAGGATTCTGGCCTGTCACAGTCACTTTTGTAATGAAAGCAAGTGTTGAGAGATTGATTATTGTTACGGAAGAGTCTCTGCCATTGCTTATAAACGCTTTATTCAGGTCCGTTGCTATTGCAATGCCATGAACACCTTTGGTGTCCGGAATAGTGCCGATGAGTTTCCCATCCTTTTCGTCAATGACATTGACAACTGTGCCATGTGAAATAAAAATCCTGCCGGTTGACTCATCAACATTAAGATAATCCCAGCCGCCATCACCTTCTACAGGGAACTTATTTGCTATCCTGTATTGAGATGGTCCTGTTTGAGCTTTCAGAATGCTGGTGACCGATAAGAAAATGAAACAACTTGCAACAATTATAAACTTTTTCATTTTAGTAGTTTTTATTATTTGTAAAATTAATTCAATTAATTGCAATCCGAAAAACTGCTGATCAATTTCTGAGGTATTCGGTTAAATTATATTTTATCCATTCTGAGTATAACCCGTTCATTAAATTATCTTAATTTTATACTTACAAGTTACTCTAAAACAGATCGCCAGCATTGAAAAGTCATTTAACTCACTAAAAACCATAATTATGAAAAAGCTTATTTGCTCATTTTTTGTACTCATGGCAGGATTGGCCCCTCTGATAGCACAGGAAGATAGAGAAGGCTGCAAAGATCCGGCTTTATTTACCAGGATGCCTGGCTATCATATTTATAGGTGTGAAGATCTGCAGTTCGACAGATTTGAATTCAGGATCAGTGCCAGTAAAACTCAGATAGTTGAGGGCCATTCTCTTCTAGTTATGTATGACCCTAATGAAAATATTCAGGCTCCAAGCCCGCTGCAAACTATCAGGAATTATTGCAATGCAGCAAAAAAAATTGGTGGACAGGTNNGGTTCATACAATATACATATTATTGAGAAAGAGGCAATGAAACAGGATGTTGTAGCTGATGCCAACAGTATGTTAAGCAGTATTAAGGAGACCGGGAAGGTGGCTGTATATGGTATCTATTTTGATACCGGGAAAGCAACATTAAAACCGGAATCTAAGCCGACCCTGCAGGAGATTGCGAAACTGCTGAAAGAAAATCCGGGTCTTAAATTATATGTTGTCGGGCATACTGATAATACGGGAACATTCGATGCAAATATGAAACTCTCAATGGACAGAGCTGCTGCTGTTACTAATGCGCTTGTATCCCAGTATGCTGTAAATGGTACGAGCCTGAAGGCCTGCGGTGATGGTCCGACCGCGCCAGTTGCAACAAATGAAACAGAAGAGGGCATGGCTCTGAACCGCAGAGTGGAGCTCGTAAAACAGTAAATACTTATCTTATGCTTTAATCCCGCCTGGTCAATGATCTGCGGGATTTCTTATTTTATGCTGTATATTAGCGGTAGATAACTGCATAAATCACTTTTTTATTAACGTAAATGATATACGAAAACATTCTTCAAACTATCGGGAATACTCCTCTGGTAAAAATAAACAGGCTGAACCCCAATGCTGCTGTTTCTATTTATGCAAAAATAGAAGGGAATAATCCGACAGGCAGCATCAAGGACAGGATTGCCCTGAAAATGATTGAACAGGCCGAAGCAGACGGTTCTCTTGTAAAAGGTAAAACTATCATCGAACCCACTTCCGGGAATACCGGAATAGGCCTGGCAATGATCGGAGTTGTCAAAGGATATGAT
The DNA here is from genome assembly GCA_003152835.1 of Bacteroidales bacterium. Lineage (GTDB taxonomy): Bacteria > Bacteroidota > Bacteroidia > Bacteroidales > VadinHA17 > LD21. The sequence goes on from PMBC01000154.1 coordinate 37,482, forward strand.
GTGGAGATTGTGATGAGCAAGGCAGTGTCTGCCGAAAGAATTAAGATGATCAGATCATTTGGTGCCAGGGTTACATTAACTGACGCCTCATTGGGAACAGACGGGGCTATTATGAAAGCCAGGGAGCTGGTCAACCAGAACCCTGAAAAATACTTTATGCCTGATCAGTTTTCTAACAAGTATAACAAAATAGCTCATTATAAAACTACAAGCGAGGAAATCTGGAAACAGACAAACGGCAAAATTGATTTCCTGGTTTCCGCTATCGGAACCTCAGGAACAATAATGGGTGTCGGGAAAGCGCTTAAAGAAAATAATCCAAGAATAAAAATTGTATGCGCCCATCCCGTAAAAGGCCATTATATTCAGGGATTAAAAAATATGGAAGAGGCTATTGTACCGACAATTTACGAACCTGCAAAAGTTGACGAAACAATAATGGTTGAAACAGAGGTGGCATTTGAGATGGCGCGCCAGATAATCAGACAGGAAGGAATTTTTGTCGGGATGAGCAGCGGGGCGGCTATGTATGCTGCAATAGAAGTCGCCAGGCGGATACAATCGGGAGTAATAGTGGTCATTTTCCCTGACAGGGGAGAAAAATATCTGACCACTGATTTATTCAATGAAAAACAACCGGATTAATCTAGCGTTGACAGGCAGGCGTAAGGGATGTATATTTAATCATTCAGTATATTTTGTTATTTTTGTCCGCTGTTAGCTGGTTATTATTATAAACATTCTTATAACCTGAATTTTTAAGTTTTGACAGGACACCTGATAACCATATCGATCATAGGGCTTTTAGCCGGGTTCTTATTCTCGATGCCAATAGCCGGACCTATTAGCATCCTTATAACATCCAATGCACTTAAAGGTAGGCTTAAGTATTGCAACCTTCTCACAGTCGGTGCAGCCATAGCTGATTTTATATATGTATTGATTGCGGTTTATGGAATTACAAATCTTTTCTCCGCTTATAGGGGAGTAATTCCATATATTCTTGGCTTCGGGGCAATATTTGTATTTTATGTCGGAGTCAGGATTATACGCACAAAATTTGACCTTGAGCACATCGATGAGAAACAAAAGCTTGCCGATGAGCAGGAAAAGAAACATAAAGGGGCGATTTATGCGGGGTTCATGCTTAATATCCTGAATCCGACCCTCTTTTTCGGCTGGCTTGTCTCATCATTCATCGCATTATCATTTGCAGCATCTCTGGGTTTCGATACAGGCGGGCTCAGTACATTTGTTGATCAGAGCCTCGATAAGATAGAAAAAATAGAGGGCAATATCAAGGAAAGACCAAAAATCCCATCTTATCTGCAGTTTGACACGTTGAAGATTCTGAAGAAGGAAAACCGCGAAGTAAGACATGTTAAGGTTACGCATTATAACCATTTTATGACCAGCCTCTTTTATGCTGTTTTCCTGGCAGTCGGGAGTATTGTATGGTTTTTTTTACTTGCTGTGACACTCGTTAAGTTCAGGAAGAAGGTCAATATAAATATTCTTAACTGGATGGTAAGAGCCATGGGAATATTTCTATGTTTATTTGCTCTCTTCTTCGCCTATACAGCTGTTAAAATGTTACTCTGAGTATTCTGGGAGGTCTTTCTATACAAATTTTTCCTCTGATTGTTTCAGAACCCCGGTCACTATCAGGAATTGTGCGGCAATATAAGTTGTCATTACCGCGACACCAGAAAACCTGAATGGATAGCCAAACTTACCAACAGCTATCAGTGAATCGGATATTACAAAAAGGATCGCCCCGGCCAGAACCATTCCAAAGCTAAACTGGTTTACCTTCCCACACCTGTTGATAGCTGCAACAAGCATAGTTAGAATGACAAAGGCATAAATTATCACCGGGAGACGCATCCCATCGAGATTATCATATAACAGGAAGACCAGCCCGGCGCCATATAGGATTACCGGAAGCAGTAAATATATACGCTTCCGGATAAACATACTATTTCCACTTGTCTTAAAGAATGCAATTGCATACATTACGTGAGCAATGAGAAAGCATGCAAGCCCCGGAATAAATGAGAAATCGAGATACACATCGCCTGCCCAGGAGAAAATAAGCGCTGCCAGAATGAAAATGTTAAAGTTTTTACGGGCATTTAAAAGGTATATAGTGATCAGAACCGGAATAATTAAGCCTTTAAGTACCAGGCCCGGGAGAAATGAAAGATGAGAATCAAGGGCTGTATAAATTATCCCTGTCAGGAGATAGATAACAGTCAATATCTTTGTTTTCATATACTATGATGAATTACTGATTGCTTCTTGTTATAAAAATATGAATTTTTATCAGTTCATTTAGCTTATTTTGCATATCCAGTCAGTAGCGCAAATTTTTCTGATAATGAAAGTAACAGGTTTTACATTTATCCGCAATGCAGTAAAGTTTGATTATCCGGTATCTGAAGCAATAAGATCAATATTGCCTGTATGCAACGATTTTGTTGTGGCTGTCGGGAACTCGGATGACCATACGGAAGAATTAATTCAAAGTATCGATAGCCAGAAAATCAGGATAGTAAATTCTATCTGGGACGATTCCCCCGAGATGAAGAAAGGAGGGAAGATATTCGCAGCCGAGACTGATAAGGCCTTTCAGGCGATACCTGAAGACTCGGACTGGGCCTTTTATATTCAGGGCGATGAGGTTGTGCATGAAAAATACCTTGATCCGGTCTTTTCAGCAATGGATAAATGGAAAGATGACGGTAATGTTGATGGATTGCTTTTCAATTACCTGCATTTTTACGGGTCCTATGATTATGTCGGGATATCACCCAAATGGTACAGGAATGAGATAAGAGTTATAAAAAACGATAAGTCTATCTACTCGTACAGGGACGCCCAGGGATTTCGAAAAGGAGATAATAACAAGCTGAACGTAAAACCGGTTGATGCCTGTATATATCATTATGGATGGGTTAAGGAGCCGAAAATGATGATGGACAAGATCAAAAATGCCTCTTCATTTTATAAGGATATTGACTGGATACAAAAAATAAGCTATGGTGATGCATATGATTATTCATCCATTGATTCACTAAGCCTGTTTTCGGGCACACATCCCGGAGTTATGGCTGATCATATTAAACGGAAGAACTGGACATTCGATCATGACATGTCTTTTAACAGGCTATCGGCAAGGTACAAAGCAAAAATATTCCTTAAGAAATACCTTGGCATAAATACTTTTTATGAGAATTTCAGGATTGTCTGAGATGAAGGCGCTGTAATAATTTCAACAATTATTTTGATTGAATGTTTATGCCTGCTTTTTAAGGATATTTTACTAATTTTAATGTAATATATTAACCCAATCAACCTAATCAGACATGAAAAAATCATTGATGACGCTTCTCTCAATCTGCCTGTTACAGGTAATGGCGTTTCCGCAGAACAAGTTCAACGGGCTCGAAATGAACATGGGCAACCTTTACAGGCTATCCGATGCTAAAACCCATTCAATAAGCCCCGAAAACCTGACAGGTGAAAGGGGTAAGGCCGGTATGGCCGATCCTGCCGACAAAGATAAACCTAATACGGCTAATGCAACAAGCGCGGCACGCGACCTGGGACAGGGATGGAAGGTGAATCCTTATATCAGGATAAAACCTGGTGAGACATTCACTCTGGCAGATATAGAGGGACCCGGCGCAATTCAGCATATATGGATGACCCCGGCAGGCAAGTGGCGATTCTCAATCTTGCGTATTTACTGGGATGGGGAAACAGAACCTTCGGTGGAAGTGCCTGTCGGCGATTTCTTCGGGATGGGATGGGGAACTTACGCAAAACTCACCTCAATGGCAGTCTGTGTAAACCCGGGAAGCGCATTTAACTGTTACTGGGCAATGCCCTTCAGGAAAAAATGCAGGATTACAATGGAAAACATCGGAGATGCTGACCAGATGACACTCTATTACCAGATCGATTATACCCTTACTGATGTTCCTTCAGATGCTGCCTACTTCCATGCCCAGTTCCGCAGGCAAAATCCTGATGCGACTTCAGATTATACTATCGTCGACGGCATAAAGGGGAAAGGACAGTATGTCGGCATATATCTGGCAGTAGGCGTTAAAAATAACGGATGGTGGGGTGAAGGCGAGATAAAATTCTTTTTGGATGGCGACACTAAATTCCCGACAATCTGCGGGACAGGCACTGAAGATTATTTTTGCGGTTCATATGATTTTGATACGAGCAGTAAAAATGCCGCAGGAGTTGAGGAAGATAATTACACAGAGTTCTGCACTCCTTATTCCGGCCTTCACCAGGTTATAAAGGGCGATGGGCACTATAATGTCATGCAGCGCTTCGGATTGTACCGCTGGCATATAATGGACCCGATCCGCTTCGATAAGGATCTTAAAGTCACCATACAGGATCTTGGATGGCACCAGGGTGGGAGATATCTTGCTCAGAAATCAGATATGGCTTCTGTCTGCTACTGGTACCAGACTGAGCCTCATGCAAAATTCCCGCCTATTCCTGACTGGAGAGGGCTGGAAGTATATTAAAAAATGAAGAATTAAGAATTTACACAGAGTGACACAGAGAAGTCACAGAGAGTCATAGAGGTTCTCCTCTGTGTAACTCTGTGGTTCTCAGGATTTCCTCTGTGTTAGTTTTTCTTGCTTTTAATAAAACAAATCATGAATAAAAACTTCATAAATCTTCAGGTTTTAATTCTTATTATTAGTCTGATATTGTATTCATGTTCAGATAACAAGAATTCAGATTCAGCATTGAAGCATGAATATAACGGCTCATATTCAGGAGAATACCTGAACAGGATTGCATTCCCGATTGGCGGTATAGGAGCAGGAATGTTCTGTATTGAGGGGACAGGAGCAATATCCCATATGTCAGTCAGGAACCGGCCTGAGGTTTTCAATGAGCCTTGCATGTTTGCAGCGATTTCAGTTAAGGGAATTGAGAATGGAACCAAAGTCATCGAAGGACAGGTACCTGACTGGAAACACTTCGGACAACCCGGTTCGGGCAACGGCTCCTCAGGAGCAAGCTATGGACTTCCAAGGTTCCAAAACTCAAAGTTCCTTGCGAGATTCCCGTTTGCTACCGTCGAACTGAGTGACGGAGATATTCCTCTCAAAGTCACTATTAGAGGGTGGAGCCCTTTCATACCGACAGATGCTGATAATTCGAGTCTTCCAACCGGTGCACTGGAGTATTCATTCACTAATACCGGACATTCAAAAGTTGAAGCGGTATTTTCTTACAATTCATCGAATTTTATGAGACAAGCAGGTGGAAAAGCATCAATAAAGCCGATAGCCGGAGGTTTTATTCTATCAGAAGAAGGCAGCAAGGAAAATCCCGAGAAACAGGGAGATTTTGCCATATTTACCACAGATGCCGAATATATTATTGATCATTGCTGGTTCAGGGGAGGATGGTGGGATCCGCTCACAATTACCTGGAATACTATATTGAAAGGTGGAACGAGGAACACTCTACCGGTTGAAGGTGATGCCTCTGGAGCCTCACTCTTTGTGCCTGTGACATTAAATCCCGGGGAGACAAGGGTGATCAAAGTATTAATGTCATGGTATGTTCCGAATACAAACATGAAATATGGAGAGGATTCAAAGGAACCGGATAATGAAGTGTGTACCGATCCAAATTGTTGCTGCCATGATCCTTATTACAAACCATGGTACTCAGGTAAATTCTCATCAGTAGCGGAGGTGGCAGGTTACTGGAAAACCAATTACGATGATCTTCTCAGGAAATCTGAACTATTCAGCAAGGCATTTTATAANNTGGAGCTGGGAAGGATGTGGCGATAACTCAGGCTGCTGTTCAGGCTCATGTGAGCATGTATGGAATTATGCCCAGGCAATTCCTCACTTGTTCCCGGCGCTTGAACGAACGCTTCGTCATACTGAATTCTGGCCGAACCAGGATAAGGATGGTCACCAGACTTTCAGGGCTGCCTTGCCTATACGTCCTGTCGCAACTACATTTTATGCTGCATCTGACGGCCAGCTTGGCGGTATCATGAAAGTGTACCGTGACTGGCATATTTCAGGCGATACGGAATGGCTAAAGACTATATTCCAGAAAGTGACAGAAAGTATGAACTATGCCATAAAAACATGGGACCCGAGAGAGACCGGCACTCTTGAAGAGCCGCATCATAACACTTACGACATTGAATTCTGGGGACCTGATGGCATGTGTACAAGCTTCTATCTGGGAGCTCTGAAAGCTTTCTCTGAAATGGGGAATTATCTTGGTCAGGATGTATCAAAATATGAAAGGCTGTATCTTAAGGGAAAACAGGCGATCGAAACAGATCTGTTCAACGGTGAATATTTTATCCAGAAGATAAGATGGACTGGTCTGAATGCCCCCGATCCGGTTACAGCTGCGAAAGGATCGTGGTCATCAGAGTATTCTTCCGACGAAGCCATGAAGCTGCTGAGGGAAGAGGGTCCAAAATACCAGTATGGCACAGGCTGCCTTTCCGACGGGATCCTTGGCGACTGGATCGGAGAGGTATGCGGTCTGAAAAATATTGTGGACTCGGCAAAGGTAAGGAGTCACCTGAACTCCGTTTTTAAATATAATTTCATGAGCGATCTCTCTGATCATTCAAATCCCCAGCGGCCTTCATATGCATTGGGTCATGAAGGAGGGTTGCTGCTTTGCACCTGGCCGAAAGGAGGAAGACTTTCCCTGCCATTCGTTTACTGTGATGAAGTGTGGACCGGTTTTGAATATCAGGTTGCATGCCACCTGATGATGATGGGAGAGACTGAAAAAGGACTTGAAATAGTCAGAACTGCCAGGATGAGATACGATGGAAGAATCAGGAATCCGTTCGATGAGTATGAATGCGGACACTGGTACGCAAGGGCCATGTCGAGTTATGCAATGCTACAGGGACTGACCGGCGTCAGATACGACGCTCTCGACCAGACAATGTATATTAA